>NZ_JAFEUN010000106.1 GCF_016900895.1 Parashewanella hymeniacidonis | reverse complement strand
AACTCCCTCTTTATCTTGGTTTTTTTGAGTTTGTACACAATGCTGGCCTACGAGGTAAAGGGCTGCTTGAGCCACTCATTCAACTATTGGTTACCTAGCAGTCTTGAACCCGATATGAGCCTTATTTTTTTGTATCCAATAAAAAGTAGGACATTTAAGTGCTATCGATTTCATTACGGAAAACGGCCTCTTTATTGAGTGCCGCACTCTTTTTTACAGCCACTCAAGTTGCTGCTGATTCAAGCCTTCACTCAAAAACGGCTGCTCAAACTGCACCACCATTACTAGAATACAGCAGTATTATTCATCCAGTGATTGCTCGTAATGGTATGGTAGCAAGTCAAGAGGCACTTGCTTCTCAAGTGGGGTAAACATATTAAAACGAGGCGGTAATGCTATTGACGCTGCTGTTGCGGTGGGTTTTGCCTTAGCGGTTACATTGCCCAGGGCAGGTAACATTGCTGGTGGTGGTACACCAGTTATCGAAATCACGATTTAGTGATCATGCCTCCGCCAAGTTCAGGTGGTGTTCATATTGCTCAAATGCTGAACGTATTCAAACAGTTTGATTTAACATCTTTGGGCCATAACTCTGCATCTACCATTCATCTAATGAGTGAAGCGATGCGTCAAGCTTATGCCGACAGAAGTAAGCATCTTGGTGATCCTGACTTTAATCAGATGCCGGATAAATGGCTAACCAGTGAAGAGTATGCAAATCAAACCGCTGCAAAAATTAAAATGGATAAAGCCCGTTCATCAAAAGATGTAAATTCGGGAACACCAGCATTACCTGAAAGCCCTGACACGACTCACTCCTCTGTTATGGATAAGTTCGGCAATGTAGTGTCAAACACCTATTCTTTAAATTATTCTTATGGTTCTGGGATTGTCGCTAAAGGGACAGGAATTTTGCTAAATAATGTCATGGATGATTTTTCAGCGAAGCCGGGCTCACCTAATGGCTATGGTTTAGTTGGAGGGGAAGCGAATGCCATTGCTCCCAAAAAGCGAGCATTAAGCTCGATGACACAGGGGGATACATAGAATAACAAGTTAACAAAGAAAAAAGCAGCTACAATGTAGCTGCTCAAACTAATAGCACAAAGAACTAGCCTTTTCTCTCTAACTTATAAACTACTTCAACCAGTTCTACATCATTCTCACGCATCACTGGTGGTTTGTCCGTTGTAACATGGCGAGCCAATTCCACTACATCAAATTCAGCACCGAATAGTTCGAATACTTCACTTTGTGGTACTGAAAACGGTGGGCCGTCGTATTGCGCTTGATCATACTCAAGGGTGATCAATAAACCTGCTTTTAGGTTGGGTGCGACTTTTGTTAAGTTCGCAACGTATTGAGCTCGAATATCTTTAGGTAGAGCAATTAATGCTGCACGGTCATACAAGTACTCTGCATTGATATTGGCTGCTGGAATCTTAAAGTAATCACCTTGGTAAATGGTAAAAGAGAGAGCTTGCCAGCGGTTTAATTCATCAATCTGCGTTATCTGTGGTGAAAGCTGATTTTCTTCAAAAAATGCTTTGATGCCGAGTTCGACTAATTCACACCCAATAACATTGTGTCCCTGCTGAGCAAGGTAAAGGAGATCGAGCGACTTCCCACAAAGGGGAACGAAAGTGCTGGCTTCAGAGTTTGGGCAGAGTGTTGTCCAATACTCGACTAAATTTGGATTAAAATCAGGTTTGTGAAATTTGATTCGACCTTGTTCCCAACGGTCATGCCAATGTGTTCTCATGTTTTATTTCTTTGGCTGTTTTAGGTTGATTTAAGAGTTTAACAAAAAATGACGAATGATTTCGATTCATCCTTTTATGATTGTTTAACCCTATTTTGTTGGCGTATTCTTTTGTATATTTTATCAGCTTTATCTTTCCATCCATCCACCTTTTTTCGGAGGTACATTTCCATACCCAAAACGCCAAGATAACCTGAAAGAGTTTGAATAGTCTGACCTTTTTTTAATTGTAATAAGTAATTTGCCCCTCTGTCGAGTAAGGTCTCTACAAACGTTAAATCTGTATCTCTCACAGCATAACTCAGTGCTGATTCGCCATTTAAGTCAGTTTGATCCACCAGCCCAGCGTCTATTAAATCTGACATTAATTGCTCATGACCTTCAGAATGCGCACGATAAATAAGAGGAGGCTCAGTCGTTACTTGTTTTAACTGTTCTTGATTTTCATTTATCACTGTAGAACGCATAGGTCCTTCTATCATGCGTAAAAAAGTATACAGTTGTGGAAGGTTATTTTTTGCCGCGCTGTTAAAAAGCGCTTTGAGCATCTGAGGTGATTGAGTACCTATTTTTTGTAGCGCTAAACGAAAGCATTCTTCATTTTCAGTTTTACCTAATCGTTCCACATGAGACTCCTCACCGGATGCCGAATTGGTCAGTTCCTCTACTGAAAGACAAGATATTAATTTATTTACCGTCTCCCAATGCCCAAGTTTTATCGCTAGTGTGAGAGGCGTCTCTCCTGAAGAGTTAGGACTGTTCAAATCAACACCACTTTGTTTAAGGGTATCGATAACCTGCCATTTATTATTTTGAGCGGCGTACCAGCAAGCATCATTTCCGAGACTATCTTGTTTTTTATGTTTTAAATAGACTTGGATTTTTTTCGTATCTAGACTTTGTACAAGTTTTTCTAGCCATGTTGTTCCAGCTAAGTCCTGTTGTTCTATTATTTTGGTTTTACACAAAGCTTCAAGGCGAGCAGATGAAAATCTTCTGGCCTTAATTAGAAGGAGTTCTTTAGGTTTAGTTTTTGATATTGCTTCAGCATGAGTCGCTATACACGTTTCGAAGCTCTCTTTACCCATTTCTCTCAAAAGTAAGACTTGAATCTCTGTTCGTTCTAACTCGACTGCTTCTTTAAAGAACCCAGAAAGTTTTTCTGGGTGTGACTTAAGAAAATCAGTTTTTTCGGCTATGTAGTTTAAAACACGGATATTGTTACTTTCTATACAAGAAGATACCAAACCACTGGATATCAATTTATTTTCTTCCGTTGATAGAGCACATAGCTCTATGGCTCTCTCTGGATATTGCTGAGCTGAATGTTCGCTATCATCTCCTTTTAGTACAGCACAGACTAGCGGCGTTTTACCTTCAAAGTCTGCTTGCCATAGTATTGGTCGGTGGTTCGTATAAACCATGATTAATTCGAACACTTTAAAATTGTTATTTAGAGCAGCGTAATGAACAATTGTCTCTCCCCTTTCTGTTGTAGCTGAAATAGGTGCATTACTTTGTAGGAAAAGGTTGACGGCTTGTTCTGAGCCAGAGCGAATGGCTAAATGAAATGGTGTTTCTCCAACTTTATTTCTGCAATCTATAACGTCGCGGTTTTCTTGTAATATAAGTTCAATTGAGGCTATATTTTTGGCCATACAAGCGAGGTGAAGTGGTGTGTTTCCATGCTCATCAGTACACTCAAGTTTGTAACCATGCTGCATTAACTTTTGAATCATATCAACATTACCGTTTTCAGCAGCGATATGTAAAGCGCATTTGTGTTTTACTGTACAACTCTCTTTATCTTCATATAAAGCCATCGACATCTCTATATCAGGTAAGTGACCTCCATCATTTATTATTAGGTCTAAGAATGTTACGTTGCCGTATCTGACAGTAAGTTGAATAGGGTATTCGCCTTTGCTATTTGCGGTGTGCTTGGATTTAGGCGTCATAGTCGCTTGGAGGATCTTTTGATCGCTTCTTTCAAGTGCAGGAGTTGCTTTATAATTAGCGTTTTTTGAATGAGTCAGGCACATCTCCAGTTGTGTAATAAACGGAGTGTTTCCAGAAGAATCTTTGTCGTCAAGGAGAGTAGGATGTTCAGCTGCATACTGAGTAAATAGAATGCATATTTCAGAACGCCCTTTCTTAATGGCGAAAATAAAAGCAGTGTCACCGTTATGATCTATTTTTGAAGTGTCGACCTTGTGTTTTAAAAGAAACTTAATGGTGTCTTTGTGATCATTTATTACAGCCAAATGTAATGGTGTTTCATTGCGATCGTTTTGAGTAAATAACTCAGATTTATAGATCTTATCTAGATACTTGGTTAGTCCTTTTTTTGCAGACTATGTGTAGGGCATTATTATTATGGCTATCTTTAAGACTGGTATCTACTCCAGCTTGTAAAAGTAAATCGACTGCGCCATTTTTCGCTTCATCGAGAGCATAGACAAGTAAAGGCTTACCTAGATAAAAATATTGATTAAGGTTTGCTTTTTCATTTTCCAAAAACTCACTAAACGTTTTAGCGTCTTGAGCTCTGATAGCCTCTATTACCGATTGAGGAGGTGTTAACTTTGCGAGTGGTTTAGGCTCTTCTTTTTTATTTGTTTCTGAATCATTTCCTTCAATGCTTGCTGTTGGTTCGCGAACATGTTGAGGGTCACTAATTGTGAATTTAAGAGTCGCTAATTCAGCATCGTGATGGGTTGGAGGTTGAGCATTAGATTCATCTATAAATTCTTTAAATGATTCTTCTGTATCCGAGTCTGAAATATCTTTAGGTTGATACGTCTTTTTAAAACGTAGGCTTTTCATTTCTATGGCAGATGAAGCATCAGACATATTTGGTAAGGCATTAAGGTGTGCAACTGCAGTTGCTCGAAAAGAGTCTTCAGACATTGAGTTATCACCTCAACTTACATTACCTAATGAAGTATCAAGTTATGGGGATTTAAGCGGTTATTCAAGTTAATTGTATTTCATGTTTATTAACTATTTTTCATGACATTAGAGAGCAGCTAACCAAATAGGTAGCTGCTGTAATAGTTAAGTTAAAGCATGTGAATTTTAATCTGTTCAAATGCGTGTACTTGACCAGCAAATTCTTTAGCAAACGCATTGGCATCGGTTTTGGCACTGAAGCTGGCTAGTGTTTTACCCATTGCCCCCGTTTGGCTTGAACCTACTACAAAAAAGGCTTTGCGAGCGTCGATAAAGTAATTGTCATTCGGTTTATCCCAATGGCTTTTACTCATGTCATGCACGTACACTTCTTTGACTTGTTTTTTGTACTCAGGGTCGAGCAAAAAGCTGAACATATCGCGGGTGGAACAAAACTTTTTCACTTTGTCAGAGGTTTTGATGTAAAGCTCACCCTTAGGACCCGGGAAATTGGTGATGATCATGCCGCATAAATGACACTCTTCACCAGAGTGAATGGCTTGTGCTTGACGAACCGTTACTTGCTCAGGCTCTTGGCTACATGCGGCTAGAATGAGCGTCGTAGCGAGTAACAATATTTTTGTCATTATTTTCATCAGTTGTTCCGATATTGTTTTATGTTATAAGGTTTTTCTGTTAAAAATTACGCCTGCGATAATCAGTGGCACGACTATCCAAGCACATTGCAGACCAAGCAAACCTGCAGGAGAGATGCTGCCGTTAATGGCAACAGCTAGCACGCCGTTTACATCTGAAGTATCAAGGCTGGCTAGATTCACCATTCGGAAAATATCAGCTGGGTTAAGTAGCATCAAGTTGACCAGTTGAGATTGTGATAAACCTTCTTCCATACCCACTAGAACAGCCAATAACCCTAAGTCGAAAACTAAAATAAAGAAGAACCACAGAATCAGCGCAAGCCCAGCAGCTTTTGATTTTTCAGTAACCAGTAAGCTGATGACATATGCGATAGCAATAAAACAAAGGCCTAATAAAATTGCTGTAGCGATGAATAAACCGAAGCTATGCAGAACAGACATCACATCTGTTTGAAACGCTAATACAACCGCTGCACTGCCAAAACCAAGAATTGTGGCCAGTGCCATAATGCCACCTTGACCAACAAACTTGCCAAGCAGTAACTGTCTGTGGCTAATCGGGTAGGTAAGCAGCAATAACAATGTGCCTGACTCTTGTTCGCCTACAAAGCTATCGTAAGCCAGCAACAGTGCAATCAAGGGGATTAAAAATACTGCGAGACTCGATAAACTGGCGATGGTCGAAGACAGTGAAGTAATGCCGATTTGACCTGATGCAACAGCACCGTAATAGCTTAGACCGATAGACAGCACGGCAAAAATGAGCGTGATTGAGATTAACCAACGGTTACGGAGTCCGTCTTGAAACTCTTTAATGGCGACAGAAAAAACGGGATTCATGATTGCTTCTCCTGTAGAGCTTGGCTCGATGTAACATGGCCAAGATAGTGTTGGTAAACTTGCTCTAGATCCGCTGGTTCAACTTGGATGTCGCTAATGTTTGGCATTGCAAGCAATTGACGCACTATTTCCAATTTATTGCTTTCTGGCACGTTAAGCTCGTCATTGTTTGTAACAAAGTCACCAAAACGAGTATCCGCTCGTAATGCACCGTTTAACCCTTGAGTTTTTATGCTGACAGGTAGTTGCGCTTGTTGACGCAAGTCAGCAAGGCTGCCGTAGGCAAGCTGTTTACCGCTAGAGATAATCATGGCTTTATCGATATGTTGTTCAACGCCGGGAAGTACATGTGAGCACAAAATGATGCTTGCACCGCCGCTTTTAAGCGCATCAACGCTCTGGTAAAACTCACGGGTTGCGATGGGATCTAAGCCAACAGTGGGTTCATCTAGCAATAATAACTTTGGTTGCCCTAAGAATGCTTGTGCTAAACCTAAACGCTGACGCATCCCTTTGGAGTAGGTTTTAACAGGGCGTTTAATGGCGTGAGTTAACCCTACTTGCTCAAGCAATTGTTCAATTTGAGCTTTAGGGGCTTTCTTTAAACGAGCAAAATAAGTGAGCACTTCTTTACCTGTTAAATGATCGTAGAAGCTGACATTCTCAGGGAGGTAACCAATATGCTTGCGACTTTCAAAGGCATCGGCTGACATTGGGTCGGTATCCAATACTTGTACGTCACCATGTGTGGCTTTGATGATGCCTAGTATAAGCTTCATCATGGTGGTTTTGCCTGCGCCATTGTGACCGAAGAGTCCTAACACCTCACTTGGCATTAGCTCTAAATTGACGCCTTGTAAGGCTTTTACTTTGTCGTAATGCTTCTCGACATTACTGAGTTTTACGACTGGCTTCATCATTATGAGCCCACCTTTGTTTTTGACAATTGTCTTTTAAGAATGTGTGCTTGTTGGTTTGTGTCAGCCATATCCATTGGTTGCATAAGCGGATAGCTGTCTTTAACACCAACAGGCTTTAATACGGGAAATTGACCTTGTATCCATCGCAGGATTAACACTGCTGGACTGTCGAGCAGCATCTTGGCTTCAGGATACTGCCACACCATTTTGTCGATGCCGTCATTTGGCTCAAAGGCACTATCACCTCGGCCGTCACTGTTTAGATCCCAGCCTAGATAATTGCTCCAGTAATTGCCAAGGCCGTCTTTGCTCCATTCTTCTTCACGATTAACCACATACTTAACTTGTACTGGGTTGTTGATGAAGTTATTGGCGAAAACTTTGGTGTTTTCAGAGCCAGCAGTAAGATGAATGCCAATTTCAGTGGTGTCTACAATGTTGTGGTCAATGTTGTTATAGGCGCAGTTATATACGAATAAGCCTTTGCCTTCACGGCCAAGGACTTTGTTTTCTGGTTTCGTCCAGACGTTATAAACTTGGTTATGATGAATTTCTGACGAGGTAATGTAATTGAGCAAAAAGCCGTAATCCTCACTGTCACGAGTAATATTGTTATGAATTTTCAGGCGACGAGAGCTCATTAATGCGTAACCTGCGCGGGTGTTGTAAGCGAGGTTGTTTTTGACTTCGTTATCGTAAGAATACATGTAGTGAATGCCATAGCGTAGCTTATGCATGGTATTACCATCGAGTACGTTGAGTTGGCTGGAAATCACATATAAACCGTCACGCACCAAGCTAATGTCGTTGCCACGCACTTCAGTGTGTTTGATGTTCGTCAATTGAATGCCGTTACCACGATCGGCTGAGCGTAAATCGGGATTACCGATTACAGTGTTATTTAATATTTTAAGGTGTTCGCCTTTGTTGAGCCAAATGCCAAAGCCAGAGCCTTTTAGGTAATTGTTTTTAATGACAATATAATTGTTGCCCTTTGAAGTGGCGATGCCGGCATCTTGCGCCGTTAAATCGTCACCCCAATTCAGAATTTTTAAACCCTCAATCGTGACGTTTGAAGCTTCAATATAAATGCCGTGACCTTTACCGCCAGCATTGATGGTAGCTTGTTTGCTGTGCTTGGCTTGAATGCTCAAGCTATGAGGAATCGTAAAGTTACCATGGTACTCACCGTCGGCCAAAATAATGACATCACCTTGAGCAGATTGATCTAAGGTTTTTTGTAGGTCATCTTGAGGAGAAATGGAAATGGTGGCACTGAATGCAGAGTGAGAAAGCAGCAGCAGGGTAGAGCTACTGAGTAATTGGTAACTGAGTTTAATAAACTTGTACTTAAATAAGCGTTTAATCATACTTTTTTCTTATTAATGATACCAATGACAGTAGTTAATTGTTTGCTCAGCAAGGGCTAGAGGTTTTCAGTGCAAGGCGTAAGTTTGAAGTACTATCGGGATAATTCAAAAACTTACAACGCAATAATGGAAAGCTATAGGCTTGCCCTTAGGGAGCTTGTTCGTTCCCAAGTTACTGCATCAAATTGTCTTGCCGTAGAACCACTATGCCTCCACCAATTTCATTTGTACTTTGAGTACGAACATAGCTCTGAGCTTAATACTTAACTACTGTAATTGGTATAACTCAAGCCTCATTATGAGGCTTGAGTAATGGTTCAGCTTACGCTTCTACCAACATACGACCACGCATTTCCATGTGTAGTGCGTGACAGAACCAGTTACAGTAATACCACTGAACGCCTGGTTGGTTTGCAATGAAAGTAACAGAAGCCGTTGCTTGAGGGCTAATTTCCATCTGAACTCCATGGTTGGTCATACAGAAACCATGAGTAACATCTTCAACCTGATCAAGGTTTGTTACAACAACCGTTACTTCATCACCCAGCTTAACTTTAAATTCATTTAAGCCAAAGTTAGGCGCAATAGACGTCATGTAAACACGAACTTTATTGCCATCACGGATAACTTTGTTGTCCGTCTCAAGTGTTACACCATCACGCTTTGCCATCGCAACCGTTTCTGCAAAGAAAGAGTCATCTCTTGTCCATACTTTACTTGGTTTAAGTTTACTGCGGTGAACGAGCACACAGTCATGTGGCTCCGCATAGGTTGGTCCGTCATGTACCAGTTTCATTACATCACCAGAAATATCAATCAATTGATCATTTTCAGGGCGAAGTGGTCCGACTGGTAGGTAACGGTCTTTGGAGAACTTACTTAATGCTACTAGCCACTTGCCATCAGCGTCTCGAGTTTCGCCTTGCGAAGTGTGGTTGTGACCTGGTTGGTAGTGAACATCAAGCTTTTGGCGTAAATAGTTGACTTTTTGACCTTGGGAGTGAGCAATCGCATCTTCAATATTCCATTTAGCAATTTGGCTATCAAGGAACAAAGTAGTATAAGCATTACCACGATTATCGAATGCGGTATGCAGTGGGCCTAAACCAAGTTCTGGCTCAGCGATAACGGTATCTCGAGGTTTTATTTTATCATTAAATAAGTCATCTAACTTACTTGTATCAATGATAGAAACCGTAGGGGAAAGTTTTCCATTAGCAACAAAGTATTTTCCGTCAGGAGAGATATTGATCCCGTGAGGAGATTTAGGTACAGGTACATAACGTGTTAATGCTGAACCCTTGCGGCCATCAAGTACTGGAACCTCATTACCATTATAGGTTTTAAAGTTTCCTGCTTTTAAGGCGGCCTCACAACGAGCTAAATCAAAGAAAACAATATGGTCACGCTCAGAGGTGATCATTTCACCTAAATTCGTGCCCATTTCTGAATTATAACTTGAGGCAGCAAAGTACTTACCATCAAAATCCGCTTCAGCATTGTCTAAGTTACCATCAACCATAACCTGGAAAGCCATTTCCAAAGTTTCTGCATCGATAACGTTGAACAATGAGCGATAAGTACTGACGTCTTCTAACGATTCTTTACCGTCATTGTTCAATGGGATTTCAAACTCACCATTACAAAAAATGTATTTGGTATAAGGTACTTTTTGAACTCGTAACCCATGAATAGCTTGGGCGTTTGGTATAGTGAGTATTTTATCTGTTTTCATTACATCACAACGGATACGCGCAACACGGGTGTTGGCTTTATCATTAATAAATACATATTTACCGTTATAACGCCCGTCAGTCATACTCATGTGAGGGTGGTGGGCATCCCCAGCTAAAAAGTGATCACCTTCGCCGCGAATTCGTTTACTCTCATTAGTAATGCCCCATCCCGTTGCACTATCAATATTAAATACTGGAATACGCATTAGCTCACGCATAGATGGAATACCTAAAATACGTACTTCACCAGAGTGACCACCACTCCAGAAACCGTAGTATTCATCTAATTCACCAGGGTGTACGAATGGGCTGTTTTTACCTGCTTCAGCGGCTTGTGCTTTAGCCATTGATGTAAACATTGCTGCTGTCATTGGTGCAGCAACTGCGCCTGCACCTAGTAAAGCAGATTTGCCCATAAACTTACGGCGGTCAGCATTTTGTAGCTCAGTTTGCTTCTCCGTGTTCTTATCTTGCATGGTCGTCTCCATGTTATTTTTTTAGCTTTAAAAGCATGTGTTGATTTCGGTTGAAACCCTCTGTTTCTAATAAGAAGTTGCTACGCAACTTCAGTAACAGGAATTTCATGTTCTTTATTTTTACGGCGTTTGTAGGCCATTTTTTTCAAAGGTGGACATTTTTCAGAGTCGTAATACGTCACCTGACAGTCAAGGCAGTAGTGACACTCACGCATGTTGATCTCACCATTAGGGTAAATTGCTTGGATTTCACATTCTTTGGCGCATGTTTGGCATGGCTGACCGCATTCTTTACGGCGCTTTAACCAATCGAACAAACGAATGCCGTTGCTGAACGATAGTGCAGCGCCGAGTGGGCATAAGTAGCGGCAGAATGTTTTACGGTTTACTAAGTTGATAAGAATCAGTGCACTGGCATAAATCACAAATGGCCATTCACGGTCGAACTTAAGCAAGAAGGTCGTCTTGAATGGTTCAACTTCAGCGAACTTTTCAGCAAGTGCTAAAGAGTCAAGTGATAAGCCAAATAGACCGAGTAGGATTAAATACTTAATCGCCCATAGACGTTCATGTACTGCGAACGGCAATTCGATTTGTGGCAGTTTTAACCAGCGCCCCAGTACGTTGACTAGTTCTTGCAGGGCACCGAATGGACATAACCAACCGCAATATACGGCGCGTCCCCAAAGGACAATCGTTACGGCTGCGGCGCACCAGAGCGTGAAGATAACTGGGTCGAGTAAGAATAAGTCCCATGAAAACTTAGACATCAATGAGTTCAAGAAAGTAAATACGTTGACCACTGAAAGCTGTCCACCCCACATCCAGCCAATGCAGACCACAGTAACAACGAGGTACCAGTGACGTAATTGATGCATAAACTTAGGATGTTTAACCAATACATCTTGGAAGAACAAGACAAGCAGTAGCACGATGACTAAGAGAGAAATCACCACAATTTCAGGTGTTTTCTCTTTCCACACTTGCTGAACTAACGTCAGTTCAGGCTCTGGATAAATTGCTGGTGGCGTATCAACGTACTTCTCTAGAGGGTCATATTGACCTTTAAAGCTGGTGAAAATACTATCTACAGGACCTGTTTGGCGACGAATTAATAGCTCGAATTCCCAAGGTGCACCGGGGTCAAACTCATGGTGGTCTTGCGCACGGAAAAGAGACATTTCTTTAAATTTCGGCGCACCATCAATGTAAATATCCGTTAGCCGCTGGTGGTCTAAATCTCTAAATGAAATGGCATTGTCGTTTTGGTGTACTTGAATTCGGTCAAAAATACCGCCTCGAACATAACCAGAACCTTTAAACGAGTAACCGTTACCCATAAGTGCAATAAGGTGCTCACCCGGTTTTAATTGTTTAACTTGGTAGTCGTATTCTGCATCACCTAAAAGGTTACGGCCGATGGTCGGAATGTCGGTGAGTGTGAAATAAATCTCTGCAAATTGATCTTGTTTTTGGTTAGGTTCTGCGTTTTCAATAAACTCAGCAGTAGTGCCAACAAATGCTTGATCGACTTTGTCTCTGTTTAAAAATAATTTACGGATTGAGCCGTCACCAGTCAGTGTCGTCCAGCTCGCTTTTTCAAATACGTCTTGTTTGATGGTTGAAATTGGTTGAATGACTTTCGATTTTGGTTCGATAATACCTAAAGATATTGCTGCTTTATTTGCCGCTTTTACCACTGCGACATTCATCACCATGACAGTTACGGTAGCGCCTGAAAGGCCATCAATATTGACTTTACCTTCGGTCTTATTGCCGCCAACTTTTAATCGGTCTGTAACTGAAAGTCCTTTATATTGGGCTGCAAAGTCATCTAACTTACTTGCAGGAATACCGGCGAGAATAATTGGCTCATGATGCTCAAGCACTTTGGCATCAACGTAATTACCTTTTGGATCGATGATGACCAGCATGTTTACTGGTTCACCTGAATAAGCAGGGATTTTTGCTATATCGTTAGTTTCAAACGCATAGCCTAGAATTTCATCATTTTTATAAATAGGCCAGACAAGTGGGTCGCCTTGTTTATCACCAATTTTAGTCGCTTCAGGATAGACTTTCTCAATAAGGGGAAGTGGATCTTTAGGCGGGCTAACAAATAAAGCATTCGCATTAAATGCACACAATACTAGAACAATGCTAGCAAATAGCATTAACCAGTATGACAGCAGATTGCGCTTATCGAATAATTTGTTCACGTTCCATGCCTTCTTTTCGAGGTTTTGGCTGCGACAAAATGTCGCACCGTGAAGGCATTTTATCTGGTTGTTTTTTGTGTAACTTGATCAAGGTCAATTCACATAGAGATTTAGGATACTGGGTGTGTGTTTTATGAGGTGAGTAATGTGTATTAGAAAAAGGAAGGAAAGTGATTATGCCATGTACAAAAATTGCACATGGCACAAAAGAAAACTTATTTTAAGCTCTCATAGTATGCTGCTATGTTAGCCATATCAGCATCACTTAATATCATAGCCATAGGTGCCATAACTGGGTCTTTACGAGTACCGTCTTTAAAAGCTTTAAGCTGTTTAACGATGTACTGAGCTTTCTGACCTTTAAGGTTAGGATACATAGGGATCATAGAAATACCATCAGCACCGTGACATGCAGCACAAGTAGCAGACTTTGCTTTTCCAGCTGCAACATCAGCAGCGATTGCTGGCATAGATAGCGCACTAGCTACAGCAAGGATTAATAGCTTTTTCATTTTAGCTCCTTGGAGTTTGTTCCAAAATATTATTCTTACAACATTATTGTTTTTGCACCAAAGTCACACTTTACTTCGGTTCAAGTGTGCATTATGCCATTTTTATGGCAGTTTTTGGTGCAAAAAGTAAAAAAATAATAACGTAATGTAATTAACTGTAATTGACTTTGAACAAGTGAATTAAAAAAGTTTACTACCCCACCCAAGTTTGTTTCTCAAAACGTGAAAGTAATTGTGCCCTTTGGGGTGGATAAGCTTAAGCTGATCAGGGCTTTGGCGAATAATAATTTCATCACCGGGGAGTACAGCTAAGTGTACATGTCCGTCACAACTCACCTCTAAGTTATCGCCATTGTCAGGAGAAACGAGCAATTTAATGGTGCTGTTAGCGTCAATAACAATAGGTCGACAAGAGAGAGTATGAGGAAACATTGGTACTAAGATAAGTGCATTTAAATTAGGTGTTAAAATCGCACCACCTGCAGAGAGCGAATATGCAGTTGAACCTGTTGGAGTGGATACAATCATGCCGTCGGCACGCTGACTGTACATAAAGATATCATCGATATAGACTTCAAATTCGATCATATGAGCAATCTTGCCTGGGTGAAGCACTGCTTCATTTACTGCACTGTTGCAGGCTTTTAATTTACCGTGACGGTGAACTTCAGCTTCGAGTAAAAAGCGATGTTCCACTTCATATTCACCATCAAGAACATGATTTAAGCAGGTTTCAAAATTATCAGGTGCCAAATCAGTTAAGAAACCTAAGTTACCACGGTTTACGCCAATCACTGCTATATCGAAGCGTGACAAGACTCGAGCTGCACCTAGCATATTACCGTCACCACCAACCACAATCGCAAGATCACAACGATTGCCCAACTCGAGTAGATCTACAGATGTCGCTTGTGGTGCAACATCTTTCGCTACGCGTTCTTCAACGACAACATTAAGGTGTTTTTTGTTCAACCATTGATACAAGGATTTTAGTGTTGCGTTAGTGCCTTGATGATGTGGCTTACCAATAAGGCCAATAGTTTGAAATTTTCTGCTCATATGCTTAGTGATAGCTGATTTCTACTTGAAACGCCAAAAATGATCCCCATAATATGCGCATAGTATTTAGAAACAAAGTATTTTCGGCTGGAGTAATAATGAATAGTGAATCTGAGAAGCCACAAGCAGAACCATTAAATGAGTCTGTTGAGCAAGTAGCAGAAGAAACGGAAGCGAACCTTGTTGATGAACTCACTCAGGCTAATTTTCGCATTGAAGAATTGGAAAGAGCATTAGCTGAAGCAACAGCTAAAGTAGATGAACAAAAAGATGCAGTGGTTCGTGCAGCAGCTGAAACTGAAAATATCCGTCGTCGTGCGGCTATGGATGTTGAAAAAGCGCGTAAGTTTGCGTTAGAAAAGTTTGTAAATGAATTACTCCCAGTATTAGATAATATGAACCATGCAGTAGCAGGTTTGAATATCGAAGACGAAGAAGGCCCTATGAAGGCACTTCATGAAGGCGTTAATTTAACTCGTAAAACGTTAATGAGTGCCGTTGAGAAATTTGGGGTTAAAGAAGTTGATCCTCAAGGTGAAGCGTTCAATCCTGAACAGCATCAAGCTATTGGCATGCAACCTAGCCCAGATTTTCCTGCAAATACAGTTATGGCTGTAATGCAGAAAGGTTATCAGCTGAATGAGCGTTTATTGCGTCCGGCAATGGTAATGGTTTCTCAAGGGAGCTAGATTTATCTGATACTAAGGGTAATTAGAATTTAATCTTATACTTTTCTAATCTACCCTTAATTCAACATGGATTCATAATTAATTATTTTTATGATTATTTTATTTCTTATCAAAACATACGTCCCATTCAATTTTTAATCATACTTGTCTTATGTACTTTTTTCATACATTAACTTTTTATTTTACAATCATAAATATATTTTACAGTTGCATTTTTTATGTGGTGTACTGGTAACTACTCAATAAGTTGTGGTAGTTCGAGATCCTTGCAACACCAAATCCCCCAGTAAAGGGATGGTATTTTTAAGAGAAAGCCTGTCATTTAAAAACGCCCAAAATGACAAATTTTGTTT
>NZ_JAFEUN010000105.1 GCF_016900895.1 Parashewanella hymeniacidonis | reverse complement strand
TGACCATAGATCTTGGTTGAAAATTGACATGATGCGTTGCCTTATCTAGTGTAATTTACTGATCAGATCAACGAAACGATAATAAGTTCAATTTCCATAATATTTGTGTAGAAGAGTCAGGTACTGAAGCGATGAAAAAACAGGCTGACTGAATCATCATCGGCACTCACTCTAAAACAGGGCTTAGTGCATTACTTGGCTCGACTGCTTCTGGCGTTGCGAATTATGCTCAATGTGATGTGCATTTGATAAAAGTCTAATCAATACTCTTTTATTATATAAGCATATAAATCCAAATCTTCATTCTGAACGTATCCTCAAAGCAGTATTAATGAGGATAGTTCAATGAGATTTCGTAATCTGTTTTTATGCGCTTTACCACTTTTACTTTGTTCATGCTTAGGAATGCCAAAAGGGATCAACCCCGTAAATAATTTCGATGTTGGAAGTTACATGGGGCAGTGGTACGAAATAGCCCGTATGGACAACAGTTTTGAAAAAGGGCTCAATCATGTCACAGCGAATTATAGTCTTAATGATGACAAAACCGTTAAAGTAGTAAACCAAGGTTATCATCAACAAAAAGGCGAAACAAAAATCGCTAACGGCACCGCAAAATTTGTTGATTCGCCAAATACTGGTTATTTAAAAGTTTCTTTCTTTAAGCCTTTCTACTCTTCATATGTAGTCTTCAAGCTTGACCCTAACTACCAGTACGCTTATGTGTCAGGCTACAACAACAAGTATTTATGGCTGCTTTCAAGAACACCAACAATCAGCGATGCTGTCTTAAAAGACTTTTATCAAACAGCAAAAGCTTACGGTTACGATACATCGAAAATCATTCAAGTAGAGCAAGAGTAGAATCAAAAAAGGTGGCAATTGCCACCTCTTTATTTGAAACTAAAACAGAAATTACTTCACAATTTCCATTTCATCTAGCAAGTTATCTGCATGATCTAGGTACTTCATAACCCAAAGCATATAGCGACTATCGACTTGGATTGAGCGGTTGGTTTGCGGATCATATCCCCAATCACCAATGATACTTTCGTATACACCGTCAAATAACAAACCTACTAGTTCAGCACGACCATTTAAGGTAGGAGAGCCTGAGTTACCACCCGTAGTATCAAGTGTAGATAAAAAGTTCACAGGTACAGAGTCGATTTCTTTCATGTAGTAATCGCCGTACTGTTTGTTTTTAATCAGCTCAAGTTCTTTCTTAGGCGCATCAAATGGGTCTTTACCTGTGTCTTTTTGCAAAATACCTTCTAAACGAGTAAATGGCACTGCATATAAGCCATCTTCAGGCGAGTACCCTTTAACATGACCAACACTTACACGCAGGCTAGAGTTTGCATCCGCATAAACAGGTTTACCTTGCTCTTTGTTATAAGCAATGATTGCTGCCATATACTGTGGACGAACTTTCATTAGCTCACCCGCACGCTCTTTGGCTTCGTTTTCACGCTTAATACGTGCATCGTAAGTTGCTACGGCATATTGGATAAATGGATCATTCGACGCTTTAAAATCTGCTGTAGATTTTTTCATCCAGCCTAAACGCGTTTCTTTGTCAGTCAGTTTCGTTTTCGCATACATGCTGTCTAAACGCTTAACTAGCTGAGCTTTAGTCGTGTTGTTGGTAATACCGAAAACAGCATCTAAAGAAGGTAAACGTTCAGATTTAGCCAGTTTTGAATAACGTCCAAGCAGATCCAGCAAAAATGCTTTCTCAACTTTCGCAGAGAAACGACGATCGATACGCTCAAGGCTTGCTACAAAACGCTTCATATCACGATCTTGATAACCTGGCTCACGCTTCATATCTGGCAATGTTTTTTCATGCGCATAGCGGTATAAACGGTCTGCTGTTTTCAGCATCGCACTGTAACCCATATAACCAGTCAACAGCTTGCGTTCTTGATGCTTTTCGCCTTGCTTAACTAGCTCATCTAAACGAGCCAATGTTTTGCCATATTTCGCTTCACGACTTGAATCAGCAGCTATCCATTTTGCTAACGCAGCTTCACGATCTTTGCGAGCTTGTAGCATGTTTGACTTGCCGTAAGATTCAATCATCGAAGTGAAGTTTTTCGCATAGTTTGCGAGCCCAGCTAACGTGCTTTCGTACTTAATACGATCTTCACTGCCTTCTGGCGATGCTTCTTTAATATCAGTAATGATACTTTCACGTAGCATCTTGCTGTATGGATAGTTCTTCTCAAAAGTACTTTCTACTTCAGCAGCGGTGCGGTAACGGTTAGTACGGCCTGGGTAGCCTGTCACCATGACAAAATCGCCGTCTTGAACACCTTTAGCCGATACTTTTAAGAAACTTTTTGGTTCATACGGCACGTTGTCCTTGCTGAAGTCAGCAGGTTTACCGTCTTTGTTTACATAAGCACGATAGAATGAGAAGTCACCCGTATGACGTGGCCACATCCAGTTATCGATATCACCACCGTACTTACCAACACTACCGGCTGGGTTATACACTAAGCGAACGTCACGAATTTCCATTTGTCTAATGAGATAGTACTCAAGACCACCGTGGAAGCTGTATACATTACAGCGGTATCCGTCTTCTTTCTCACACTCAGCGACTAACTGCTTCTCTTTATTTTCTACACCTTTGTAGAAAGCTTCACCTTTGAGGTTTTCAATACCATTTTTTACTTTGTCAGTTACGTTAGTGACTTTTTCAGTAACATAAATACGTGAACCCGGCGCCGCTGGTAATTCATCTTTAAACGTCTTAGCTAAGAAACCATCTTTTAGTAAGTTGTTTTCTGCGGTTGAATTATATTGAATCGAACCGTATGCACAGTGATGGTTTGTTACCACTAAGCCCTTCGGTGATACAAATGATGCAGTACAACCACCAAGGCTAATTACGGCATTCATTGGGAATTCTGTTAACTTTGAAATTGACTTCGCATCAATCTCTAAACCTTTTGCTTTTAGCTCAGCGGCCATTGATGGCAGTTGGTATGGTTGCCACATACCTTCATCAGCAACGCTGTTAAAGCTTGCAGCTACAGCTGCAGCGAGTAACCACTTTTTCATGGAAGATTCTCTCTTATTATGATCCAGACCTAGTCCCTGTTCTAGGCAGTTCAGCTTTTGCCAAAGATAGGCGTTATGCACTTAATAAAGCCGTTTACTTAATTAAATACATAACAAAAAAGCCAGGCGAAGGCCTGACTCTATCACAATTAATTTGCTATGGGTGCAGTAAGTTAGCTAAAACTTGTAACAATAATTTGTGCCGCTACAATTGCCACGCCGGCGACGCCTAATCCAACCAGTGCAGCATTACCACCAGAGACCTGATAACCTTCTTGAGTCTGCTTACGCTGCTTAATAGCCATCACTATCGGCAAGAAAATAATCATTACCGTTAAAGGCACACCAGCATAACCAAGTACTTTGACAAAGCCATCTGGATAAAACAAAGCGCACAACAATGGTGGAATAAAAGTTAATAACCAAGTTTTCGCTCTACCAGCAACACCGTTGCGAGCATGAGTCAATTCAGCTAGGAAATCAAATAGACTCATAGTTACACCTAAGAAAGAGGTGATCAGCGCCAAATCTGCAAAAAAGCTAATCGCCTGATCAATAAAGGGCAGGTGAGAAATATTTTGCAATGCAACCACGAGTTTAGGTAGTGAGCCATTAAATTCGTTTATGGTATCCCCACCAACAGTACCTATCGTAACCAGTAACCAGAAAATATAACAAATTAGAGGGATACTCGAACCAATCAACAATACTTTTTTAAGGCTCTTAACTTCCCCATCTAAATATCGTACAAGAGTGGCAATACAAACATGAAAACCAAAAGAGGTAAATACTACCGGAATTGCGGCCAGCAAAATGTTGCTGTAACCACCTTTCTCAACAGCCTCTTTGAGGTTATCAGCGACAACCGTTGAAATATGAACTTCTGGAGATAAAAAGAATACTACGACAATAAACAGTGCGACCATTAAAGGGAAAAGAAAACGAGACACCTTATCGACTAAGCTGACGCCGACGGCAACGAAACCACCAAAAATAAGTGTAAATAAAATGATAGTCAGTTTTGAATCGACAGGCTGACCGAAAACTAATTCTAATTTAGACGCAAAAAGTGAAGAACCACCAAGCAAATAAACCATCGTCAATGCATACAGCAAACTGAGAAATGAAGCACCTTGAATAAACTGCCCTGTTTTGCCTAGTGTTTTTCCGGTGATGGCGTGAACATTGTCACCCACTCCACTGCGTAGATTAATTTCGAGCATTAATAATGCGGTATACGCAGTGATGCCCCAAATCACCATAAGTAATGCTATTGCGGGTAGGGTTCCAAGTCCCGCCGTAGCGAGAGGAAGTGCCAACATACCGCCACCAATAGCAGTACCTGACACAATGGCTATCGAGCCTAAAATTTTCGAATTCACAAAGTTATCCTAGTATTCTAATAATTATTTTCTCCCACCAGCAATTTACTGCATTGCAAAGGGCATAAAAAAACTTGCAAAATGCAAGCTTTTCCAAACTATTGGCTCGAACCTATCAAAACAAATTGTCTACGGCAACCCTTATTAAACTAAGCTTCATATAATCAAACATCTGTCTCATCGTGTGTGACGGTAATTAAACGTTGTTGTTGAGTTAGTGAACCATCTGAAGATTTAAAAGTCAGCTGTAGACGATATTTGCCGACGCTTGGCTGGTGAATCCTTAATGACATGTTTTGATTACCTGGTGATAACTCTTGTTCAAAGGAGCCCGCTGCCATATCGTTCGCATCAAAAAGTTTAGCTGTTACCGTACCTCTTACTTCTGACGCTACATCGAAAGTGACGTGAGTACCATCGGAATTAAATGGAATCTGATGTGTTAAATTAGCCACACTAAATGAGGAGTTATCAGGATGCTTCTGAACTTCCGTTTCAATACGATGAACGATGCTGTTTCCTGAGGCATAAACATAATTGCTCGCTTGAGCGGGTGCGATGATGCCACTACCGTTTTGCTGACCAGCGCGGATCCCTACAAGATTATGGTTGATGGCATTAGCTAATTCATAAGACCAAGACTTCATGCTTTCTTGCTCTGGCTGTTTGATTACAACTTTTACATTTTCAGGTAACTGACGCTCTTCGCGGTCAAACAGTTTAAGAACAACTACATCACCAGGTTCTAGTTGAGTATTTTGAACGCTGATTTTACCTACAAGCCTGCGCCCCTCAATTTGTTGAGGAGAGGCACTAAACTTCAGTGGCTTATTTTGACTGTACGATGTCATCATTTTAGGCGCAGCTTGTTGATGGCCAGCTTCAGCAGCATAGCTCATTACAACATTTCCTAAAGACATCACACCACACAATACCGTGACTATTTTCAATTGTGCTTTCCTAGATAATGATTCCATTGCAGGTAACTCCCAACGCCTAATCAAACTCAATATCTAAATTTTAGCTAACTATAGACAAACTGCTCTAAGGTGAAAACCTGAGAGGCCCTTAATTATTGTTCACATAAACAACATTAAAAATTGAAGAAAGAAAATAAATCACAGAAAATGCAGCGCTTTCTTATTTTAGAGATTACATTTTGGACGCATTTTTAGTATCTACCACGAGTGTTGCTATTGCCGAAATAGGTGACAAGACTCAACTTTTAGCACTTCTTTTAGCCGCTAGGTTCTCAAATAGAACGGCAATTATATTGGGAATTTTTATTGCAACGCTTTTAAACCACTTTCTCGCAACACTCTTTGGAGAATGGGTGATATCTTATCTGTCACCGAATATCGCTCAGCTTCTCGTTGGGTTGAGCTTCATCATTATTGGGTTATGGATTTTAATTCCAGACAAACCCGACAAAGAAGACTCTCGCTTTTATCGTTATGGGCCGTTACTCGCAACAACGGTTCTATTTTTTGTCGCTGAAATTGGCGATAAGACTCAGGTCGCAACGGTCTTTTTAGCTGCTAAATATCAACAGCTCACTCCAGTTTTAGCGGGTACCACGATAGGAATGTTACTTGCCAATGTACCTGTCGTTTTGATGGGGCATATGGGTTCAAAAAAGCTGCCATTAAAATGGATTAGACTTGTCTGCGCCATATTATTTGGATTTATCGGTGTTATTACCTTGATAAAGATTTAAGCATTTGATCTTAATGATAAATTAATACAAGATTAATTAAATTTCACTTATATATCAATCTAACTACTCTCTGGCTAATCTTGAAGTATTATTGTTTGATATATAAGTGACTATAACTGTAACTCCACTCTCCACTCAAAAGTGCTCTTGCTCGACCTAAGGAACAATTTGATGCTTCGCAAGCAGTCCTCCCTACTGAGCGAAAACGCGTCTTTATTAGCGAAATCCGATCTTTTTACTCTTATTCTCCTGAACCAAAAGCAAACCGCAAGCCGTTGTTGAATAGTTCAGATGTTAATTACACTCAATTTAGTAAGCCTGCCAGGGTTAAACTCCTCTTCAACATTTCACGAAAGCCCCCAAAAAGATCAAATAATAGTTGATGTAAGGTATGCATCTTATCGTTGGCAATTATATTCTAAGCATCAAAATAAAAGCTTGTCCTCAAAATCTCAGTTATTGAATAGAGATAATTCTAAATACGGTAATAACAGCATAAAAACGAAACCTAATACTCATAGAGCTAGCTCAAAATGGAGCCACATCAATACTGCTGCCAATAACTTTTTTCATTCTAAAGAGTAAGGTCCTGAATTTTTATCTTTTAACTACAGCTGCCGTCATACGCGACACACACACTAACTCGCCACCACTATTGTTAATTTCGACATTCCAAACTGAACTCCGCTTTCCAATATGAACAGGCTTCGCAACCGCTGTTAACACGCCTTTTCGAGAGGCTCGAATGTGATTGGCGTTAATTTCTTGTCCAACACAGTAATATTTTTCAAAATCGACAACAAAGTTAGCTGCATAACTGGCGACCGTTTCAGCCAATACAACATTAGTACCTCCATGAACAATCCCAACAGGATTATGCACTGAAGCATCAACAGGCATGGCAGCAACAAGATAGTCTTCGCCAATCTCTGTCACTTTTATCCCTAATGTTTGCATTAATGTTCCACGCTCATGAAGACCTTTATCCAAGCGAGCGAAATCTTCTAAACTCATTGGCTTAAACCAAATACTCATAATTATTGTTATTCCTTTTGATTTATATTGGGCAATAAAAAGGATGGTAACTTAACCATCCTTTAAGACAACTACTTTCTTAAGCTATCGCTTACGCTTGAAACCCAAGAGTGTTAACAGTAACAACCAATCTAAACTTAAAGCTCCACTACTGCGATGATGTTTCGTTGTTTTAGGGAAGTTTAGCGCCACAATGATTGGGTCGTGATCTGAGGATGAAAAGGCATTTTCTGATTTAGTAAGATCACCAGTATATTTACTTGGATATTCAAACAAGTTCGACTCTAATGAATTGGTATGCCAATCTTCAACACTCACTACTTTACTGACAAAACTCTCGTTAGCCAACGCATAGTCGAGTGTTCCTAGTTCACCTTCATAACTATAACTGAATACACCTTTACCGTGTAACTTGCTGTTCAAGTCTGTGAAACCATAGTTTTTAGTTATTCTTGTAGGCGTACTATAAAGTGGCTTATTATTCAGAGTTGTATTGCCTGCCGCCATAATAGTTCTGGCACCCTGCGCTGATGAGTCGTAATCGGTAAGCACTTTAATGGGATCTTCTTGTCCGTACGCATTTAAGTCACCCAATAACAATACATCACCCGTCACGTTTTCTTTGATGTAGTTTCCAAGCACCGTTGAGGCTGCCACTCTAAAGTTGTTACAACTTCCTTGAAGGTCATCGACATAGCCCTCTTTATGGACGGCACTCTTATCAATTTTAACACTTGAAGTAAGAGGAATTGGCGAATTGTACTCATCAAAATCTTCTTTACACTGTGAGCCTTTTGATTTGAAATGACTCACTGCAACACTAAATTCACTCCCCTCATTCAAATTACCATTGGCAACCACTTCAAACTTTTGTAAAAGTGAATCTCTTTGGCTTTTTCCTACAGTGATTGATTCCGGCTCTTGTCCTTTTTTCTGTCCCATATATGAAAACGCTTGTGCAGGCATTTTAATATCCATGACATCTCCAACAGGCTTGACCTTACTTGGTCGGTACAGCATGCCAACACTAATTGCGTCGTCGCCTATTGAACCTTTACCTTTAGTGGCAATAAACTGATAATGGGCGCTGGTATCTTTAATGTTGTCATTTAATGCATCCAGTAAATTTTTAATGGCAGAATTTTCGCCAAAACCATTATTTTCAATTTCCACTAGACCTACAATATCAGCATTCATAATCGTGAGTGCGTTGACAATTTTCGTACGCTGAAGCTCAAACTCGTCCTCTGTTGTCGCCCCACGATTTTGGCCTGTTGGATTTGGATCTGCATCTGGCATAACGTTATTAAAAAAGTTCAAGACATTGAAGCTTGCAACTCTGATATCACCGCTGTTTGCCAATTTAGGAGGGGTAATGCGATCGTTATTTCGAATTAAGTCACCAGCCAAAATGATATTCGTGGGTGCTATTCGATATTTGCCAACTGAATAACTGATCACACCCTCCATATTGGTAACCGTATCTCCAGTCCTAATATAGGCTGTTTCAGGGCCAAAACTGGGCATAAATGGATTTTCGCCATTGGCTGGTTTCTTATCCGTATCAACATACAACTGATTTTGTTTATTCTTTGCTGCTAATGCTTTAGCTTCTGCACTTTCTGGTACATACAATTGAGTTGGTTTTTGCAATGGCGCTAAATGCGACAACACCATGTTGTTACGGAAAGAATTATAATCAAAACTGAAGTTACGTGTGACTCGCATGTCGCTACTAGCAGTCAATTTAACTTTCATGCCTTCATAGCGTTCCATGGCTTGCGGCAATGTTTCATCGGTACCTATATTTAAATCTACCGCGCTAGGTAAACCTACATTGTCGCCAATTTTGTATTTTGTTGTATCTTGGGAGATATCTATTTGCGTGTTTCCAAAGTTTTCATCAACCTCACCCTGCAAGCAAACGCTATATCCTGCTTGCAATGCCGATGCATCAGCAAGCGATATTTTATTCGCATAAACATAGATACCATCCGATGTTTGCTGATTATCATCTGGACTTTGTGACTCAACATAAAAGCCTTTAACGTAGTCACTTTTAGCGCTTCTATCGTATTCTAAATCTAAAGCGGTAATCACGCCTTTGACATAAACGCTCTCACCAAGATGCGGACTATTTCCGCCAGTGCTTTGAATGGCATTAATTGCAACTAGGTTATCGTTATCACATATAAACGCAGCATTTGCCGAATAGGCCGTCCCTAAAGACAATGCAATAGCGATTTGTAGCCAAAGTTTTTTTTGTTTCATACATCAACCCCGTAATAATTCATTTGTTATCGAGATATTCCAATTGAGGAGTAGTGAGATAGTGAGTTAGAAGGTTTGAAGGAATATCGAAGGTTGATGATATGACAGTAAACCTGACTTTGACCTGACAGCCTAGAAAACAAAAAGAGCAGCCTAAGCTGCTCTTTAACCGGTTAACTCAAAGTCGAATTAACGACGACGTCTAATACCAAATAGCGATAACAGAGCCAAACCTAGGAAACCTAGAGAACCACTGTCTTTCTTTTTAGGTTCTTCTGGCTCAGGAGTTGGTGTAACTGGGTCTGGTAAATCAATCGCAATGATAACTGGATCGTGATCTGATGATGAGAAAGCATTACCAGATTTAACTAAATCACCTGTGAATTTAGAACCGTATTCAAACATGTTCGACTCAACACCATTGATATGCCAATCCTCAATAGCAACAACTTTTTCAGCAAAATCAGCACTTGCTAAAGCGTGGTCTAAGTTACCTAATTCGCCGCTATAGCTGTAGCCATAAGTATCAGCACCATGTAGCTTCGTATTTAAATTTACGTAGCCATAGCTTTCAGTAATGACACGTTGCTTAGCATCAAACTCTTCACCACCAATAGAGGTGTAGGCAGCTGTTTTTATCACTTTACCATGAGTAGATGGATGGTAATCCGTTAGTACTTGTAGAGGATCCTCTTTGCCGTAAGCGTTCAAATCACCAAGAATTAACACATCACCGTCAACTTTAGTCAGTGCCGCACCAATTGCGTCAGCCGCACTTACGCGGAAGCTATTACAGTGACCTTGTAAATCGGCTGGTTCTGGTTCATTTCGCTCAGAAGCAAATTGAACCCAATCTTCCAGACAAGCAGAACCTTTAGATTTAAAGTGGTTAACCACAACAGTAAGCTTTTCACCATCGATAGTGAACGTTTGAGCTAAAGAGTGACGCTGATATTTGTTGTATGCTGGGCTAGACTCTTGATCATCAGCTTCGCCACGAGTTGCTGCACCCGCTGGAGCATGTTGCTCTGGTGTTTTGATCACTAAAGCATCACCTTCTGGAGTCACTTTAGCAGTACGATAAAGTAGACCAACCATGATGGCATCGCTACCAAAGTATTTTTCTTTGTAAAGGTCTGCATCAGCAACTTTAATCAAGCTGTACGCTTCGTCATCACTCAGCTCATCATTTAATGCATCTACTAAATCTTGGATAGCACTGCTTTCACCGAAACCGTTATTCTCAATTTCCATTAAGCCAACGATATCAGCATTCATGCTAGTGATTGCATTTACAATTTTTTCACGCTGCAGACGGAACTCAAACTGATCATCTGTACCACGGTTTTGGCCTGACGCACTTGCTTCACCGCCAACAGAATCATTGAAGTAGTTAAGCACGTTAAAGCTGGCAATACGTAGATCGCCTTCATTAGCAATCTCAGGAGTCTCAACACGGTCATCACCACGAAGAATATCACCTGCTGTGATGCTCTCATCATCACCAACAATTAAACGATAATTTCCATAGGTATAACCCACCATGCCTTCAAGGTTGGTAAGTTGATCACCGATACGGATATAACCCGTTTCAGCATTGAAATCTGACATGTAAGGTAGAACACCCGCAGCGGCTTTGTAATCCGACTCTAAAAAAAGCTCATTCTTACGGTTTGCTGCTTCGTGCGCTACAGCGTCTTCACTGTCAGCCATGTAAAGCTGTGTAGCTTTAAATAATGGCGCTTTATGAGAAAGAACCATGTTGTTACGACGTGAATCATAGTCAAAGCTGAACGAGCGAGTCACTTTCATTTCGCTACCAGCATCAAGCACAATTTTCATGCCTTCATAACGTTCTAATGCTTGCTGTAGGTTTTCTTCATCACCAACAACAAATGGCACAGCGGCTGGTATTTCACCAACTTCACCGATTTCTACTTTGTTTTTATCCTTGGATAAATCTAATTGAGTTTGGTCGTAGAACTCTTTAACTTTTGCTTCTAAACAAACTTCAACACCAGGTTGAATTTCTTTAGGCGCCGCAGAATTCATGAATACAAAAATACCGTCAGATGTCGCTGGATCGCCATCTACAATAAGATCTTGGATGTAAAAGCCTTTTTGCATGCTTTCACCACGAGCAGTTACGACACCTTTAACGGTAACCGTATCTTCAGACTCAAATTTACCTTCTGGTACAAAATCACTACGTGAACCGTCACCCTGGATTTTATGAATAGGCACAATAGTTGCGCCTTCACAGCTGAATGGATCAGGTTTAGGGATATCAGCACCAAATAAGCCAAGACCTGTAAACGTATCTTTCGCTTCTTCAACCCAATCATCAGCCTTGAAAGTACCGTCAAAAACAGAATCAGGTGAACGTTGAAGCGTTACATCTTTACCCCAGCTTTTCGGTGTTGGAATAACACCTACAACATCAACATTGTTCGTTCCATTAGTGAGTGCAACAGCATCACCACCATTAAACTGTAAGTTCATGTCAATTGCATTTACACTATCAGCTAACGTTAGTGTTTTATGTTTAACAACAAGTACTTCACCAGCGCCAAGTGTCACTCCACTGATAGTCCCCATGGCTGAAGCATCAGTAGAGCCATCTTTATATCGAACTAATTGGTAACCATCTATGTTTACATCGGATGTACCTGAATTAAATAATTCAATAGCTTTATTACTTGCTCCACCTTCAACATACTCCGTAATCATTACATCAGCATTTGCAGCGTACGATAAAACACCAGCAACAGCTACTGAAACAGCCGTTAAGTTATTTACAGTTTTCATTACATCAACCCCATTTTTTTATAATTAGTTACATTCGTGCTAATTAATTCACGTTAACTATGCCGAATATATTAATTTTTTAACCATCAGGTGTGATTTTCTCAGAGACTTGACTAAAAAAGAAGTGAAACAGGTCACAAATTAGTTACTAATTACAAAATAATTCAACAACTTAAATTTAAGATCAACAAGTTAGCACAACACAAGTCATACCAGTAACAAATTTAAATACCTAATAATCATTAACTTAACAGCAAACAATTGCTTTAAAATATATTTAATAACTAATTGAAATATATTTATTTAATCTAAATAAAATATAAATGTCACAATTTTTAAATTTATTCACAACAAAAAAGAATTATTAATCGCCATATAAAAATAAATATTCAAAAAAACATATCATCATTTAATTTGTAAAAATGAATTATAAAGATTTTAGAAACAATCAACTTACTGTATTAAATAAACTATTTAATAAACACTAAGATAATTAAAAAGATTCACTAGAGATTCTTAATTATCCACTATAGGATGATTAATGATAACTAAGTAAAAAGTGTACTTCAGAGCATATTGAACGTTTAAACAGATAATTAAATAAACAGCCCCTAATTATTCACTTTCAATTAATAGCTCCAACCTCATTCCTGTTTATTTCGTTTATTGCTCTAATCTTATTTAACTATACCCATGATACTTGAACATGCATGTTTCAGGACTTTTTCAGCGCCAATTCTTTGAGGCGCATTAGCGAAGGAATATCGGGATTCTTTCGAGCTAATGTAACAAAGAAGAATTGTCGCTGAGAAGTCCACGCAGTGCGAGTTGCACAGCGTGTTACTCTTCGTTGCCAGTGCTAACAATAGCTCACTATTGCCGCACACTGTCGCCTTGATTAACAAGTTGTGCATTCTCGCTGAAATCGAGCATCTTCAGGTATCATGGGTATAAAGGTAAATTGTGATGAAGAAATCGACCCAAACAGCGTTAACTGGTACCGCACTTGCACTTGCAATGGCTGGCTTACATCTTGTTCAACAATGAATAATAACCCCCATAGTTCTGGCGTAGATACGAGCTCAGCCGTCGAAATGGTGCATTGCTATGGTGTGAACCAATGCAATGGACACATTGACTGCAAAACTGATGGTAACAGCAGTAAAGGACAAGCTGGTTGTAATGGCACTGGATTCGTTGCAATGCCTGCTAAAGCTTGTAAAGATGTGGGTGGCCAAGTTAAGGATGCTTGGCTAGGAAAACGAGATAAGGCAGCATTAAGTAAGTGCTATGGCGTGAATAAGTGTAATGGCCACAATGACTGTGCAGGTAAAGAGCACAGCTGCAAAGGTGAAGCCAGCTGTAAAGGCACAGGGTTTGTACTCATGCCAGCCAAAGCATGTAAAGTTATTGGTGGTAAAAGCTAACTAAACACGGAAATAAAAATGGGGCTTACTCAAGCCCCACTTCTTATAAGACCGTCATAATTTCTTCAAGCGGTTTTTTATTGATGGCATGATCTGGTATCGTCGCACCTTCAGCAGGATAACCTACGACCAAAAGCATGTAAGGTCTTTCGTTGTCAGCATTACGCTCACATACCTTACTTAAGAACGACATTGGCTTGGGAGTATGAGTTAACGTACCTAACCCTGCATTGTGCAATGCTTGGATTAAAAAGCCTGTCGCAATTCCCACTGATTCATGAACATAATAATTGTTCTTATCACCTACTTCAGTTTCCATACGCTTTTGACTAAAAATAGCGATGAGCCACGGTGCTGTTTCTAAATAAGGTTTACTGGCATTGGTACCTAAAGGCTTTAACGCATCCAACCATTCTTCGCCCGCTCTTCCATCATAAAACCCACGTTCAATCGCTTCGGCTTGCTCACGAATTTGTGCTTTTACGTCTGGGCTATTGATTGCGACAAAATGCCAAGGCTGATGATTTGCTCCATTTGGTGCTGTACCAGCAGCTAAGATACATTGTTCAATAATCTCTTGCGGCACAGGTTTATCAGAAAACTTTCTGATTGAATGACGACGCTTAATATCTTGATAATGCGCTTGTGCACGTTCCAACATTTCTTGTTGTGGATACTCAACAAAGTCTGTCAAAGGATGATGTTGCTCAGACATAATTACCCCGTTATTTATATGGTAATTTTAAGACCAGAAAAATAGAATATTTCTTACGCTAAACAAAACATAAGATCAATACCATCTTCTGTTTCCATTTGTGCACATGGCATAAAACCGACCTTTTCAAGTACACGTTGAGAGATTAAATTATCTTGATGTACATAGGCATGCAATGGTCTTTCGAAATGTTGTAAGAATTGCTTCAGCGCTTTGGTGGCGTAACCTTTGCCCCAGTATTGGCTTCCTAGCCAATATCCTATCAGACGCTTTTCCCCATCTAACCAACTCATTATATTTCCAACGACTTCGCCATTGACTACAATCGTAGAAATTACATTATCTGAATCTTGAGTAATGCGTTGCCAATGAGTTTTAAAGTCGGACTCTGAACGAGCAGGAAAACGTGCCATTTGACAAGCTGTTGTATCAGACTGGTTTTGATAAAAAACCTCAATATCCTCTGAGGATGGCCTTCTTAGTGCCACTTGTTGATCCATTAAATTTCTCACAACTTATTATTAACTTTTTATGCACAACAAAGCTAACATAGATAAACAATAAGGATCAACACTAGGGAGCTAAGCTAAATTGAGTGGGTATGGCAATATACTTAAGCAATTACTTCATCGTAACCATTCACCAGCGTTGTATTGACTAATCGCTGGTGAGGTTAAACACATCTGGATAAGGTTTACGTTGTGTTACAGCCGTAACAATTTCAGAGATAACTTCGAGCGCAGATAAACCACGCTTCTTACAGGTTTCAGTCTCAGACAATACTCTGGAGCGGAACTTGTCTCCTCTATCAGAGCTGGTACCAAAACAATTTTTACGCATGATAACCGTACCTCTAATGCAGCGTTCAGCCTTATTATTGGTAAGAGGTGTTCCTTTATGAGTCACAAAGACCCGCAATCCCGTTTTATGCTTCAATAAATGTTGGCATCGCCCCGAGTGTCTATCAGATGGCGTTTCAGCACCTTTTTCAAGTAACGTTGTAAAACTACGCTTTATACCCATGATACTTGAAGATGCATGTTTCAGGACTTTTTAAGCGCCAATTCTTTGAGGCGCATTAGCGAAGGAATATCGGGATTCTTTCGAGCTAATGTAACAAAGATGAATTGGCGCTGAGAAGTCCACACAGTGCGAGTTGCACAGCTTGTTACTCTTCGTTGCCAGTGCTAACAATAGTTCACTATTGCCGCACACCGTCGCCTTGATTAACAAGTTGTGCATTCTCGCTGAAATCGAGCATCTTCAGGTA
>NZ_JAFEUN010000104.1 GCF_016900895.1 Parashewanella hymeniacidonis | reverse complement strand
ATTAATGGCATTTATGGGACCTACGCCTTCAATTTTCAGTAATTTTTTGCAATCCGAGTAATCGTTTATGGATTTTTCAAGATTATCTTCGTAGACAGCGAGTGATTTAATTACTTCTAGATAAAGTTTCCAAGCGCTGTCTAATGACGCCCGAAATAAATCACTGAAACCATTGTCGGCATCTTCAAGAGTAGATTCAACTGCGCCTCTTAATCCACCATTGCGCTCATTTACGCCGATATTAAACTCTGCGAGTAATCCAATAAGTTGATTGCATAGTGCCGTCTTTTGCTTAATGCATAATTCCCTTAACCTAACCATGGATTGCAATTGTTGCTGTTCCACCGACTTGCCTGAAACAAAATTCACTTCAGGGAGCATGGCTGATTGAACAATTGCCAAAGCATCATTCTTATCTGTTTTTTGTGATTGCCTGACTGAAGCGACCAATTGAGCAGAGATAAGCTTTGCATCATGGTCAAATGATAGTGCTTTTTGTAGCCAATAGTTTGAAGTGCCACAGGCTTCAAATACAACCGTCATTGGTTTTGATTTGGCTAGAAATTCGGTGAACTCATTCGGTGTCATTTCTTTGTTAGAACGCACGGTTTTGTTTGTATATATACAAACTTGAATTACACGTTTTGCCAAATCAACACCAACAATTGTACTTTTCATCATAGACTCCAATTACTACTAACGGTGAAAATGTAAAGTACACCTTCCGACTGATAAAGGGGAGTCCAATTATCTACCTAGCACTTACCCGATTCATGTGGTTATCAGGAGGAATGTCCTCTCACGATTATTTTCCCGTCGAATCGACTTCGTTACATTGTTAGACTCGCTACTGTATTCAGAGTCCTAGGTTCAACCGGTGATACGGCAGGTTCACTCAAAGCGGTGAACAGCGCTTCATACGACTTCACGTCGCACGTCCAGATTCGTGTTGTGGGGCGAAACACGGAAATGCCCCAAAATGAGTTTCAGGTAACGTGGTCAGTTACAGGAAATGTTTATGGTTAGCCAACTGTTATAATCAATTTTTTCTTTAAAACTTTTAAAATTCAGCATGGTAATTTAAAGTGCTGAAATGGATATCTTTGTTATTTTACAGCAAAATAACATTAAAATATGGAGAACAGATGTCGACTTTTACTAAGTTTCAAACCGTTATCTTAATGATTTTAAGCCTTAGTCTTTCGGCTTGCATCACACTTCCTGGGCATCGACAAACCATAAATGAAGGAAATTTTCATCTGCAAATAACATCTCCTGATAAAGCAACTAAGCACTTAATTCGCTTTAACTCCACAAAAAATGAAATTATATATTTGCCTGAAGATACTCGAATAGAACTTATAGTTATAGATGCAATAGGGAAACATAATCTAAAGATAAAAAAATCAATTAACACAATAGTTTATGACTACAAATTAAACGGGTTAAAAGTAGTTTTCGATACCGAAAAAATACAATGGTTTGAATCGCAAGTTCCTAGAATAGCAAGCGCAATTTGGCTATAAAGTGGTGTATATGAGCAATCTCAATGTGCGAACTCATACACATTTTTTTGAACTGAAGACGTTGGTTTGCCACAGCGTTATATCACACTAGTGTGGGTGAACAATAAGGTTTGAAACTTTAGAGTTTTTTAAGCTGGCAGTATCACTCTTTATAAGCAGTTTTTGCCCCAAAATGGTTTACAGCCTATGTCTCTTTAATTTATAGCGGCAACATCTCTATTTACGACAGAACCTTCAAGCGAATATAGTTCTTCAGACGTCACTTAGAAAAAATATGAAAGACGATAGAGCAAAGAGTGTATTAAAACTTTTGATGAAAACTAGACGAAGAATTGAAATAACAATAGGCCAGCCTGTTCAATACCTTGATATTGAAAGGATCAACTTCCTTGATTTATGACACCTCACCAGTAGAATGAGTAGGGAGATTGCTTAGATTAACAGTGGGTACATTTTTCAATATTAAAGCTGGTGAGGAAGCTATGCAGCTTGAAGGTATGCTCACTGACTAAATATTCACACATAAGGGATGCAGTATGATTAATCCTTGTTTTAGTTTGTAGTTTAAAAAAACAATTTATGTTGGAATAAGTTCTCCACTTAATATGCAAAAATTCTTTGGAGTTTTTGAGATGTCAGCAGGTTGCGCATTTCCGCCCACTTTAGTCCATCCGTTTATTGAATATGGTAATTCTGTTTTACGCCTCACTGATGAAACCATGTTAAAGGGTTGTCATGATATTGCTTGTTCAAAGGACGGTTTCGTATATAGAGTGTACCTTGTCCAATCACCTTATGTTAAATGCTTTTTTGAAATTGACGTCGTAAGTTTTAAACAAGCGGATCAATCATGGGCTCTTGAACAAGTATCTTTCGTTACTGATGAGCATAGGAGTCTAACTACACAGGCACTTGTACAGTTTCATCAAATTTTTAACTGTTCGTATGTAAATATAGGCGGATATAAAATAGATTTAAATTTGGTATCTGAAGGGCTTAGGTTAGGTAATATAAAACATAAACAAGATGTAGACGACATTAAGCTTAAACTCGAGAAGTATTTTAGGCGTAAGCCTTCGGAGTCGAGGCATGAGATGGTGTCAAATGCTAAAAATAATTTTTTTTATCCGGTATACAAATCACAATTTTCGAGTTTGACGAATTTATTTGAAACTCTCGGCTTACTGTCTAAGTTGCAACCACTAAAATGCGATTACCAAAACATACTTGTCCTAGGCTCGACAGTGCAAAATATGCGGCAAAGGCTAGAGTCTTTAAAGCAACAAGAGATTAGTTACAAATCCGTATTTATTTTAGTTGGCAATAGAAAATTATATCAGAGCGAGCGAAGTTTTATTGATGAGATGTCAGCTTTAAAACGGTGTGATGCAATATGTGATACAGAGTCAGATGCAGCAAACTGGCTGATAAAACATCAAGGTTATGGCTTTCATTTTTCTAATATAAAAGTTATTACAGCTAAAAACACCTACGAAAATGGCAAAGAGCGAACCGCAAATACAGGCGATACGATCAAGGCTTTTTTGGAATTGAATGCTGATACTATGACTACTTTAGTAGTTAGTTCACAACCCTTTGGAATCTATCAATGTCAATTTGCAAAAAATGAATTTATGGATGCTGGGCGAGATCCTGATATTGATGTGCTAGCTGATGTGCCGTTAGTCTCCGCAACAGAACAAGAGAGAATAGTGCTTTATTTTAATGCTCTTGATTCTATTTTTAGGGTGCATAGAAGTTAGAAAAGCCATAAAGAAAATTAGATTCTGTCGTATCTTTGTAGTCTAAAAATACTCAAATTGATATTTTGCTTTTTGAAGTTACATTCAACAAATCTAAAAATAATTAGAACCTAGAAGTGTTACGCTGAATAATTTAAGTAAAAGCACTAATTAGGTTCTGTCCAAAAGCTAGTTTCAATCTTTATTGTCTGAAGACAGCAGCTCTATTCTCACTAGAGGTAGTTTATTCGACAAAATAGTTTGTTGTTTCAAGCTTAATCTATTCTTTTTTATAAAGTCCCAATCCTCACTTAACGCTATTGGACATTGCTTATCAACAAATGCTTTCTGTTTGCTTTGTTTATCATAATCTTCAGCTTGACTTAGCCTTATATTAAACTTTGAAGAATCAAACTGAGGAAGAATAATAGAATGAATCTTTGGGGTCGTTAAACAGATTTGAATACCCGCCGGATCATAATCGGTAAATATCGTACATTGAACATTTTCAGTTAAAGATAAGAGCAACTGCTTAAGGCCTGAAGGAGCAATCTGAGCATCACCTCGATAAAAAACGATTATCTTATCTGCATTCATCGGTAAATCAAATTCATTAATACGATCAAAAATATCTAAATTTTCAACAACGAGAGCATTATGAATATTGTTGTCGTTAATGAAGCGATTCACATCACTAGCTGTTGCTCTGATTGATGTTAGTGGCGAAGAAATTTCAGCAAGTGAAGCATCATTTAGTACCTTGAATAAAACATAATCTTGATTTGGCTTACTTTTAGCCCGCTTATCATCGGCTCCCGACGCACTTACAGCAACCCTATCTGTATCAAAGTCAAAATCTAAGACATTCACTTTGTATAAATCAACGATCGTATTCTGTACTTCTTTAAGATCTGACTTGGTGAGTTGCAACTTCTTTCCATTGGCGCAAACTTCACCAATTTCAGTAACAGCATGGATGTCTCTCCAAGTGCTATTTTTATAATTTAAAAGCAAGATTTTTTGCCGCTGCTTTATTGCTGCGGCAATGGCTTTGAAGTGTCTCTCAGTAAGCTTTTTCATCATGTGAAAGATTTTCCCTAATCCAAGCCAACTTCTACATCACTGATGATTAAGTTTCCGTTAAATATAGGATGTGGGTTTCCTATTGGCTCCAAGCTGAAGTGCTGTTTGTATTCTTCAGCTAACCCTTCATAACCTCCAATCACCTGATAAATCCAACTTTCGGAATCAAAAGGTAACGCTTTTTCTTCTAAATATTCGATGGCTCGCAAGGTGTTCCCCGTTTCAATGATCTCACACAAATAATCATCAACGGCTAACTTTATTTTACTCTCCGCAATCTCAAAGTCTTGTGATGCTTCCAAGGTAAAGCTTGCTGATTGTTGCTGCTCGGTTTCAAGTGCAGGTCGCTCACTAAAGGCTTTAATTCTTGCAACCAAGTCCATTAACTCTGGCTCGTGTAAGCTGTTTTTAATATCTGCAGCAGCTGGTGCTAACAAGGTTTCTGCTTGATTAAATAAAGCGGGGATCTGCTTATGCGTAACATGATTATCAGGCACATAGTCAGGGTGCATTTCAGTATGTAATAACCAACCTTTTAATAGTCTTGTACGTCCACGAATTTGACGGAAACGACCGAGTAATTCTAATAAACGACTCTGAACTAAACTCAGCTCCTCAATGTTCAAGCTTAAACTTTCATGCAACGTAGTAACCAGCAGTTTACGCAATTCTCGGGTGTCACCAGCAATGTCAGTTAATTCCTCAAACTGAAACATCTCTAAGCCGTTTAACAGCTCGGTTACCTGACTTTGAGCAAGCTCATTTTCACGGATCTTAGCGTTAATCGTACCCACATAACCAAACTCGTTATTAATGCGACTCCAAAGTACACGTGTGGAGTAAGCTAGGCTTTCAGTGAAGCTATACACATGCTCATTGAGATCCGCTAAATAAGCTTCTGCGGCCGCATGAACGACATTATGCCTCGCTTCTTTGTAATGATTCGCCAGTGTTTTAATTGTGGCTAATGCCGAGCCTGCATTTGAGTCAATTTGACGATTTCGTTCATCACTTAGTGCCTCTTCAAGCATGGCTCTGACATTTCGGGTCAGACGCAGCTCTTGATCAGCTTCTGGTCGCCAAAAGATTTTCGCTTGTTTAAGCTTATCGACGACTTTGTTATCGGCTTTCCCTTCATCAACTGAGCCAGCCAGATAAGCATCCATAATTAAATCGGCATGCTTTCCCAGTAACTTGAGTTGCTTAACACCCGCCTGGTGTAAGTTATTGCTCATAGCGTTCCCTTAAACCAAATCTTGCTGAGTTACCGTCTCAGCCTGTGCTTCTAAACTAAGCGCTTCGGTCTCGTCGATAAAACGTATGACTTCATAGAGGTAATCTAACTTACCAGTAGCCAAATAAATCTGCTTATCTTTGTTAGGGCGAATTAAGTAACCAAGTTCTTGTAAGCGCTTAAATACCAGTTTAATTTGATTATCCACTTGCGAACTGGTTGAACCGAATAATCGATATTGGCTGAGCTTAGCTAACTGCTCACGAAATGCTGGCGTATCTTCAATTCTGGTTTGTAACTCAGTTAAACGAATCGGCGCTCCTTGCGTTAATGGTGCATCAGCACCACTGGATTCTTGCACCAAAACCAACCACTCCACTAACGGAGTCAGAGACTGACAGATATCTTTAAATTGGCTTGAAATTACTTTTCGTTCCGCGTCACCGAGCTGCAAATATCCACAAAAGTACACCTCGCCTTCTGCAGCAGAAGAAAGTGTTCGATTGATTTGATTTAGGTACTGCTCAACGCTATCTCTTGTTGTATGACTTTGTAATGCACGCCAACCGTCTTCGCTAGTAGTACGACAAATAAAATCACCTTTGAGCAAGGCTTCAATTAATGCACCTTTTCCTACCATTACTGATTCTGTCGACTCATTTGCAGAACTTAACTCACTCATTATGCGCTCTCCTTAAGACGACTTTTTAACTTCTCAGCAATCGCATTCACTTTCGGTTTGACCACTTGCAGCTTTTTGGTTTGCTTGTTGATGATGTAACGATTTTTAAATAACTCTAATACTTCTGATTCTGGGTTCGGAAAAGCCCCCAACACACATATCTGGTTGTTCTCACAGGCATCGAAAATTTTCTTCACATTATTGTGATGCAAAGTTCCGAGTTCATCGATTGGCCAATGAATCGTCGCTTGGGCACGGCCACGCAATAAACGGGTAAAGGCGAGTAAGAATTTGCATAAAATTAAGTAAGCCATACCATGGCTCGATGACTCATTAAGCTGACGGTCGGTGCGAATGACAAGGGCGCTGTTGCCTTCACGTAATGTCAGTTCAATTTCAAGTAACTTAGCAATACCGCCCGTGAGAGCGGATCGACCAATGACCTCAAGTGCTCGACGCATGCTTAAGATATAATCTTCATCTGGTAAGCCATCAAAACCGGTGGCTTTCCATTGAGCAAAAGCTTTCACAAAGCGCTCAAGTTCAGGCCAAAATTCCAGCTCAGAGATGCGAGAACGAATTTTCACCGCTGATTCAGAAACACCATCAAGGAACAACTCCTCACCGACTTCACGAGTGATACGAGCACTCTGCGATGCGATTCGACGGTCGATATCCGCAAGTACGTCGTAGTAAGCGGTTAAATCGATACCAAAAATACGGCCTTGCTCTTGAATCGCTCTAAATTGTTGCGACACAATCACATTCAATAAGTTATCGAGCTTCGGCACGAGCTTACGATAATCGAGAATACGAATGCCCTTGTCATTCACTGAGCTCGACTCTTCACGGGACTTCTCCCAAATCTCAGCAAAGCGAGAGCCCGATTTGCTCACAATTACAGAGTCGAAGTGTTCGACGTATTGCTTAACCGAACTCAATAAGTTCTCACGTTCGAGTAATGCATCGCTACCTTGGCGAATACGTTCTTGAATTCCACCCTGCACTTCTTCGTCATTGGCAGGTAATTTAAGTTCAGCCAGCTTACGAATTAGCTCACGTAAGCGAGTCAAATTCTCAGAGGTTTCAACTTGAATCGCTTCTTGGTGTTTACGTGACTTATCCAATAACTCACGCTTTGCTTTCACTTGATTGGATTCTGCTGACAGCTTTTGTGTCAGCTCATTAATTGCTTGTTTAACTTCACTGAGTTGGGTTTGCAATCTTGGCTTACGCACTAACCATTCTCGCTGATACCAATCGTCATATTTGAGTACATCACTGCGCCTTGCTTCGGTATCTGAAATACGAGTTTCTAGCGCTTTGATATCATTTTTAAGCTTGATGATCTTGCCTTCATCAACGCCACGAGACTGGAGTTCGTTTTTATACCAAACGTCACACTCTTTTTGCTCAGTTTTCGCATTCGCTTTACGTTCATCGATACTGCTGCGAATTTGTTGGATTTGACCATCAATCGCACCAATCACTTCTTGCCAATAAGCTTGGCGCTCCATCTTGTCATCACGAGCTTGTTCGTTGTGCTCATCAAGACGAATTTGATGTTGCTGTTGTTGCTTTTTAAGTTCGTTTTCAAGCTGAGTTAACTTTTGTTGGGTATCTGCTTTACGGTCTTTCAGCGCTTGATTGATCTTTTCTTGCTCTGCCGTTTTATCCTCGAACAAACGTTGTAGGTCGTCACGGCTGTTTTTATAAGCGGTGCGAGCCATTGTGAGTTCACGACTCAACACATCTAACTCATCATTGAGCTTAACCAGTTCGCCTTCAGCTGCCAGCTGTTGCTCTTTCGCTAACTCTAATGCGGCTTCTGCTTTTTGCAAACGGATTCGTAACGCTTGCTCAGACTCTGCATATTCAGGCACGTCAACCGCTTTCAAATCAAGATGAATACCAAATAAATTTTCATTTGGTTCGCTCGCAATGCTTGGGTGCAAATCGGTGCGATGCAGCATTTCAGGGGCTATCACTTTACCAAAATTTTGCTCCCAGCCTTGAGCTTCTTTTCTTAAAAATTCGAGTAAAGTATGAGATTGCGGATAAAGAATTTGCTCAACGTCATCAAGCTGATTTTGACGTTCACTAACTCGCTTACTGGCACTACGCAATGCCTCATTAGCCTGCTCGCGTCTAGCACGAAGTTTACGTTCTTCATTCGTCAAACGGTCAACTTTATGGCTAGAGTTTTGCTCTTGCTCACGACCAAGGTGAATACGTTCATCAAAGACAGCAAGCGCTAACTTTTCTTCTTCGGTATAAGTTACATTTTGCAGTTGAATCTTGTATTCGGCCGCTTTCAAATTCAGTGCATTTTGACTGTCATTGAATTTTGAGTTCAAACCATTTAATTGTTCACGGAACTTTTCATTTAAGGCATCTAAATCTTTACGGGCGGTATCACGCTGCTGCTCTTTTTTCTCACGATCAACATCTTGTTGGCTATGTAATTTATCAAGATCTTTATTGAGCTTTTCGATGATCTTACTGCGACGCTCATTAAAAGCTGATTCGATATCGTGATGCTTTTCGGTTTGTAACTTATGACGCTCCCGCAAGTTATCAAGATCAGTCTGCCAATTTGGAATTAAGGTTAAGTCGATTTTAGCTTGTTCAATATCAGCATCTAAGAAGTTACCATGCTGATCTTCAATTAAATCCAGCTCTTGTTCGTACTTGCTGTTATCGCCTTTAGCCGCTGACAATTCTTGATTGAGTTCGTCTCGAGTTTGCTTCCAGTCTTCTTCCAGCATTTTCAGCTGCAAACTGTCTTCTTTAGCTTGGTTTTCCGCTAACTCTTTGCGCTGAATTTCTAACTCTTCATCATTTTTATAGCCGCGAGATAAACTGCCAAGACGATGTTCAACACTTAATAGTTGGTTAAATTCTTGCTCAAGTTTGGCGTATTCTGGGCGAAGCTGTTCGAAACCTTTTATTAGCTGGCTTTCGTTGATCCATGCTTCTACATGATGCGGATTGATACGAGAGCTTGGCGGATTCACACCATCTTCTTCTAAGATTGCTGCAATCATAGACTTAATGGTTTCCATCTTGCCTTCTTTCGAATGCACCGCTTTGGCAAGCTTTTCAATATGGCGTAATGAATGTTCAGCATCACACAGTGAGAATTGGCTCGCAAAGCTGCGCATTTCACTTCGGTTGCTGCCAATATTAAGCAAGCTTCTATCGTGCTGAATCACGGCACGATATTCACGGGTATTGAGCAGCTTAGTTACACTGATACCATTGCGTTTAAAATTACGGCCTAGTTCAGCCGTTGAATGACAAACAATTGCATCAACGTTTCGAGTTTTCACATAATCTGCGAGCTCAAACCCTTTAGCCACAAAACGATAATTTACGCCTTTACCGTCACCGGCAGACGATAAAACCGCCTGATAAAGCAATTCATCACTTTTTTTGTATTCATAAATGATATAGCTGCCGTCATGAGGTAAATACCAGCGTTCAAAGCTGTCACGAGTTGAAGGCACAACTCGGCTCGGATACTCGCCATAAAATACAGGAACAAGGCGTTGAAGTGTCGTTTTACCTGAAGCGTTGGTCCCACAAATATTGGTATGACCATCTAACTCAAGTTCCACAACACCGGGAAGGTGCGTGTCAATTAACACAATGCGAATCAAGCTTGGCATGCTTATCCTTTTGCAATTGTAATGCTAGCGCTCAAAGAAACAACAAAAAGGCGCTAATTAGGAAATAATCTGAATATAAGAAGAATAACTGAAAAGGTAAAAGAGGTGCAATTTTTTAGTACTCTTTTGAGGGTGAGTTGAAGAAACATAATCATGTAAAAGGTGCATATTTTAGAGGAATAAGATTATATTTTCTTCTTTAGGTTATGTCTTATACAGTCTCTACATGTAACGGTAGTCGAGATTGCCAATTAAATATTTTCCCTTCGTTATTTTGCACAACCTTAGCTGAAACTAACGCAGGCGTATATTGCTCACTCTTTTGCGGATTAAGCATAATGACATCTGTTACATCTTGACAGTCTATAAACTCTTCTTTAACCAACTTATGCTGAGACAGTGTTAAATCTCGCGTATCGTCCTGATAAGTGAAATCACCATTCGCTTGTCTTGTCACATAAAAATAATGGCCGCCATTGTCACCTCTTTGAAGGACCATTCCTTGAATATCCAAGTTCACCGTTCCGTAGTAATATACTGTTTGCCCTCCTGCTTTTTTATTAGGGTATACAATTGGAACTTCAAATGGTTCTCCAGTTTTTAAGTGATTCACTATCGCATGTTCAATATGCCTTCTTTGCTTTTGTGTATAAAAAGAAAAGTTAAACGTTACACATTCAAAGTTATTTGCATCTTTCACCAGAACGGCGTTTTTACGTACTGTTTCTAAATCAATAGCTTCGCTCTCTAAATTTGGTACTCCTAACTCAGCAGCAGTCCAAGGCTTTTTAGTTGCAACTTTATTCCCTTCACTCTCAGTAAAGCGGATTAATTCAGAGAGCTGCGTATATTCTGAGCTAGCCTTTTGATTCAAATGATCTGTGCCACACGTTTTTCCAAAATAATACTCCTCCTTAGCTCCTTCGGCTATAACAACTCTTGAAAATTCTCTCTCGCCATATACTGCTGATTCGACAATTGTATCTTGGAATCCTGAATTTGGATTTTCATCAAGTCCTAAAATGGCGTATACGCCTGAAAGGATATTCGGAATATCGTCTTGTCGCATCGAACCGATATCAGGTACTTTTGCAACTTGAACTAGCTTAGTGGTTTTATCTGCTTTTAACTCAACTAACCAGCGCACAGCTTCAAAAAAGTTATAAGCCTCAATACTTAATATTTGTGGTGGTAACCGCCCTTGCATAATTTTTATATATTTTTGTTGAAGTGCTCTAAATGCTATAACCGCTTTATATCTGGCCTCTTCTGTATCATTTTTCCAAAAGTCGTTTATAACACCTTCGTTAAAAATTTTTCTGCATTGTTCCTCAACAGCATGTGGTGGCACAGTTCTAATTAAAAATTGCATGGCTGTATTAAAGTTACAATTACCTTGCCAAGATGAAAATGCAAACTGTAATGGTGGGAGTAGTGACAGTGAAAAGGGTAATTGGTTACGGTTAATGTCTCTAAGTAAATTTCTAAGAGCCCAGACTTGATCAACTTCTAATTTCTGATAATGCTCAAGCTTATCATATTGCTTTCTGTCAACCGCATAGCGTTCTTCTAAGATTTCATTAAAATTGTGTCCATATTGTTCACATGTGTCAACTAACCCCTCAAACTGAGAGAGAATTCTCAAATTCTCTGTTGTCACAAACCCTGCTTCAATAATACTTCTTAGCTGTTTGACACCAAAACAATAATTTCTAAAATCGATTCTTAATTGAGGGAATTTACTCATCAAGGTATCAACTCTAATAAAAAATGCTATGGACTCACAAAATTGACCAATATTTTCTGTCTCTAACAGACTGGCATCAATCTGATAAATCCATGTAGAAATAGGCACCTGTAACCTAGCTTCAATTTTTTCGAGTAAGTTTTTACCACGGTAGTCACTCAAATAATGAGATACATACTCAAGAGGCTCTCTTGTTGGTAACATCTGCCATTTTTGTTGCACTCGATGCTGAAGTATTCTGATGATCGCCGTTTGATTGGCTTCAGCACTACCTAAACTTACAACACCAGAGTTGTTAATATCACTACAAGCTGAACCTAATGGGTTATCGTGTAAACTTTTGAAATCAGCGGGCATCACCAAATTATTATTGAGCATTGAGAAGAAATCTGATACATGAAAACCAACGATACCTTTAGGGTTGCAACCTTTTGAAATCACGCTCGCACATGCATTCAAAATAACAAAGGCGTAAATTCTTTCACAAAATGTAAGTGGTATTTCTTCCACAAAACGTTTTGCATCAACATATTCAATTAATTCAGATAATTGAATTGGACGCATCCACTCATGTAAATTGATTTCACGGCCTGTCGGGTCGACAAAATGAGCCAGCTCACGCTCAATTTTACTATAGTGTCCATTGTCACAAATCTGCTGTGCTTGCTCATCTGTCATACGAATATTATTTTTCATTTCTTCAGAGAAATATACACGACTATTTTCATATAGCTTTAATGCTCCGTCGACAATAGCTTTAGTTATATGACCTCGATATTTTGCATCAATTGTATGAAAACGCCATAACATTGGCCTTTTGTATTTTCCTGCTTCTACTTTTTCAAGCCATACCTCTTTCCCTTTTATATTGGAGCTTTTCCGTACCTCCTGTTTCATTTTGCACTCTATATAACTTAAATCCTCACCAAACTCTTCAACAATGGCTTTAGCCTGTGCTTTTATCTCAGTAATTTTCTGTTTACTTTCTTGCGTATAGTTTCCTTCCTCGTTTCTCGCTAAGGTAAGGATTTCATTAGCCAGCTTTACAGTCCAAAAACCATGCTCGTTGAGGGTCACCGTGTCCCTTAAGCACATAAAATCGCCTTCAATTTTATCGTGAGCTTTTTCTATAAGTTCTGGAACATGATCGACGTCGAAAATGCCAAAGTCTGAGTAAAAGTGAGGAACATCCTTAAGTTTAGATCTACTAGAACGTTGTGTTTCATCTCTTTCACCATGAGAATTTGGATATAGAGAAACTGGCGCATGAGTCACGGCAGAAGCAGAGGACGACTGACGAGTAACTTGTTGAGTTGTGATATTGGGAGCTGGAATTGAATTTCTAACTAACTCTTGAGCAGCTTCTATAAGCATGGATGAGTAGAAACTATCTACCGTAGCCCGACTCTCGGCTTGACGACAAAGTTCAGATCTAAACTCTTTTTCCATACTTTTTAACGCTTGATCAATAATCGAATCAGAATAGGTCAAAAGCTTTGGTATTTTTGCCTTTAAATTTCCAATCATCCTTGAATTGTTTGCTGGCATTGATTTTGACGGTGGTTGTGCCTCAGGAATCGCTTTTTTTACATCTGGAAAAAAAGACTCTAAAAATGCTACAAAAGTCCCTTTTTCTCCAGCGCTAAGCTCTCCACATCTAAAAACACAATTTTTAATTTCTTGGCTCTGGTTCATGCAAGACTCAAATTGCTCATCAGTGTAGACATCAAGCTCAGGAAGTTGATTGATGATTTGTTGTATTTTGGGATCTCTAGCTGTACTCTTTTTTACAGCGGTCTCAGGTCTTAAAGCTTTTCTTCCCGAATTTAATGAAGCCTGGTTACTTGCTACTTCAAGCTTCTTTAGATTTTCAGCTTTTAAATTTAAAGAAAAGAGAAGAGTGGCTTTCTCATGCTCTTCAAACCTTCCTCCTGCATAAATCCGTTCTTTTATATCACCATTTTCTGCCATACATTGATTAAATATTTCATCAGAGAAACCACTTGCTTCAGAAATTTGATCAATAACATTTTGAATTGCAGGTTGTCTTTCTGGCTTTTTCTTCACTAAAGTGCGTTTGGGGATCTCTGGAGGTTTTGTTAATGGCCCCCTCTCTTTCAATTTGAAAAAAAGTCCACTAAACCAAGACGTTGAAAATTCTGACTTTGGACTTGATTCTGATTCTTTCTTCGGTTTAACTTTTAAATCATCTAAACCAATAAGTTCGAATTCTCCCATCTGTTTTTCAAATACTTCTGGAGCAAGTTGTATTGGAAGTTGAACTATGTGCGAATCAATCTTAGCTTCTTCTGGCTTTCCTCTCGTTTGATGCCTTTTGTAATAAACAAGGCAAACTTGTTCTCCTTGATCAGATTTTGATTTAATCAAAGAGCATTTTATAGAAAGGTATCTATTTAAAAGCTTTAATAAATATTGAATATCATCGAAACTTTTGCACTCTTCAATAATTTTAAGTTTGATATAGAAATCATGTAAGACTGCTTTTTTTTCAGTGGGGAGCAGGCTTTTATCATATGCAATGCACTCACTTAAATCATCAACAAAGAAGCCGTATTTTTCATGGAGTTCTTTTAAACATGCGTCATAATTAACTTCATGCGCATCCAAATCTATTTCTGTTGCCTTACCTTTGCCGTCAGCTGCTGGAAATACAACCTGCGCATCTCCTTGTCCCATATGACTTGAATCAACAGTAATATTATTTGTTAAAAATTGATTAATTTCTTCTGCTGCTTCTTGAGCAATCCCAAGTACTTCCGTATTAAAGATTTTCTCAAGATGAGTTAGAATGTGTTGTCTTTTTTGCAAATACTCTTTATCAGTATCACAATCTCTAAAATTAATTACAGGCTTAAGCAAATTCCATGCATCGCGAACGGATTGAGGTTCTATTGGTAGTAATTCGAAGAATACATGTTTGTGACAGAAATAAAAATTAGTATTACCACAGTAAACAAAGCAATTATAACTATCAATTCCTAATTCCACATCTCCATTCATAGTTACATTCAATTTCAGATCTTTAATGATCTCTGACATCTCATCAAATACTTCAGATACCTCACTATAAGACTCGGCAAACATTAGCCTTTTTAATAGCGTTGTCACCTTTTCTTGCTCAGATATGACCTTAAAATGTTCTAAGAAGTCGATGATAGAGGACTTACTTCTAGGCTTTTCCGACTGTAAATCGACTTCTGTTCCTTGAAAGCTGTAACTTTTCGAAGCCGACATTGCCATTGATGAACACTCAGCCATCATTGCTCCTTCCGAAACGATTAAAACAAGCGAACAGATAACTCTAAATAGTTAATAACTAGCTATGCGGCTCTGCGGCTATGAGTAATAAAATTTACTTTTGATGCGTTAAATTTAAATAAATATGGAATATTAAACAACATAGATTAATTAGGTTTAATTTGTTGCTCATACGCTTGACACTGATATTCAACACATCCCCTATAACCTGGAGTTAAAAAGCACTATACCCATGATACCTGAAGATGCTCGATTTCAGCGAGAATGCACAGCTTGTTAATCAAGGCGACAGTGTGCGGCAATAGTGAGCTATTGTTAGCACTGGCAACAAAGAGTAACACGCTGTGCAACTCGCACTGCGTGGACTTTTCAGCGACAATTCTTCTTTGTTACATTAGCTCGAAAGAATCCCGATATTCCTTCGCTAATGCGCCTCAAAGAATTGGCGCTGAGAAAGTCCTGAAACATGCATCTTCAAGTATCATGGCTATATATCTAACCTGCTGCCCACATAAGAGTATCTCGAAGCTCAGCTAAATGCTTTTTTAGTAGAAAAGAGGAATATTTCGAAAGGCTATGGCAAAGGATCCTTTTAAAAAAACTTAATGAAAAAGCTGTAACAACAGAAACATTTTTGAGGAATAGAGACTAGATAGTCGGCTATGAAAAAAATCTAACATTATGATCGCTAATACAATATAGCTCTTTGATACATTCAATTTCGACCAGAAATGATATAGTGAACCTACGGTTTCTGGTCGTTTTTGGTGCTAAA
>NZ_JAFEUN010000103.1 GCF_016900895.1 Parashewanella hymeniacidonis | reverse complement strand
CTACAACCCTCATAAACAAGGACGTCCTAGTCATGCTTATCATTCATACCTTATTGCCAACTTGAGGCTGGTGCTTGATGTAGAAGTTCAGCCTGGAAATCAAACGTCATCATCACACTCTTTGCCTCGATTATTATCACTACTTGAGCAACTTCCGAGTGATTGTAAACCAGAGTTCGTGCGTGGTGACTGTGATTGGGGCGCAGACTCGGTAATGATCGCTTTGGAAGAAGTGACTCAATCGTATCTCTTCAAAATGAAGAAAGGCTCTGGTGTTAAAAAACTTATTCGTTCGCAACATGGACAAGGTGGTTGGAAAGCCTTTAATAACCATTGGGAAGTCAAAGAAAGTGAAATTCAACTAACCAGTTGGAAACATGCCCGCCGTGTCATTCTTATGAGACGAAAGCTTCAAAAAAATGATGAACTGGTGCTGGAGCATAACGTAAACGGTCAGCTATCGTTAGGTTTTATCGAAGAGCCAGAAGAATTTAAGCTTTATGAATACTCGGTTCTAGTTACCGATTTAAACAAGGATGTCATCAGTATCGTACAACTTTATAGAGATAGAGCTGACTGTGAAAATAACTTCGATGAGCTTAAAAACCACTGGGGCTGGGGTGGCTTTACTACACAAAAAATGCACTCTACTCAAATGATGGCTCGAATAGTAACACTGATATACAACTGGTGGAGTTTGTTTGTACGACTCATTAACCCTGATAGTCACCTCGAAGCCATTACAAGCCGTCCATTATTGATGAGCAGTATTGGAAAGCTGACAAAATCAGGTAGACAAAAATTCTTAAAGTTGACTCATAGCCATGCTAACCATGAGGCTGTGGCAGGCGCTTATCAAAGAGTAATGTGGTTTTTTGAGGAGCTGAAATCCACTACTCAGCAGTTAACAAAGAAAGAGTATTGGCAGCTCATTATTGAAAAGATTATTGAGCAAATGGGAGTGAAAAAAGGGCTAATACCGATAACGTCATCAGCCTAAGTAAACTCCAAAGGAAGAGCCAGATAATCAAGCTTAGATCGAGCCACTGGATATTTAGGGTGGAGGGTAACTGATTTATTTAGGTTCAAGTATCATGGGTATACAGCATAATCAGCATAATCAGCATAATCAGCATAATCAGCATAATCAGCATAATCAGCATAATCAGCATAATCAGCATAATCAGCATAATCAGCATAATCAGCATTTAATTTACATAAATATGTTCAAAAAGCAACCAAATTAAGCGTTTTACACTTTATCTAAGGTAACCCTCAAGTCATCGATAATATCTTGAACATTTTCTAGCCCTACAGAAATGCGGATTAAGCTATCAGTAATTCCAGCTGCAGCTTTTGCTTCCTCTGTATAAGGCGAATGTGTCATGGAGGCTGGATGTTGTACTAACGATTCAGCGTCACCTAAGCTCACTGCAATAGTAAATAGTTCTAAGTTATTAACAAACGTCATACTCTTTTCGAAGGATGCATCTAGTTCAAATGCGATAACACCACCACTTCTGAGCATTTGTGAACCAACGAATTTATGTCCTTGATGACTCTCAAGCCCGGGATAAAACACTTTAGATATTTTAGGATGCTGCTCAAGATATTCAGCCACTTGCTCAGCATTGTCACAGTGACGCTGAACTCGAACATCTAACGTTTTTAAACCACGTAAGATCAGCCAAGCATCATGTGGAGAAATGACAGCACCTATGTCCTTTAGTATTTCGAATTTCACCTTTTGCATTATCTCAGCATTGCCACACACAACGCCGGCAATCACATCACCATGACCGTTTAAATATTTAGTTGCGGAATGAATTACCATATCAATACCCAACGAAAGAGGAAGCTGTAATAGCGGGGTCATAAAGGTATTATCTACTATAGAAACAATACTGTGTTGCTTACAAATTTTAGCAACAGCTTGAAGATCAAACACTTCAAGGTGCGGGTTTACTGGAGTTTCACAAAATAAAGCTTTGGTATTAGGTTGAATCGCCGCTTCTATCGCTGTTATATCAGTAAAGTCAACCAGTGAAACATCAATCCCAAAACGTGCAAACTGATGTGTCATCAATGCAAAGCTGCAACCATAAACAGCTCTTGAAGCAATGAGATGATCACCTTGTTGAAGGTTGGCAAGTAAGGCAGCTGAAACCGCTCCCATACCAGAGGCTGTTGCAGCAGCATCTTCAGCCCCTTCGAGTGCAGCCATTTTACGCTCAAGCTCGGAGGTAGTTGGGTTACCTAAGCGAGTGTATATATATCCTTGCTCATCACCACTAAAGCGTCTTCCACCTTGTTCTGCTGTATCAAAAGTAAAAGTTGCACTTTGATATAAAGGCGATACTAAAGCCCCTAAAGACTCTTTTTGTTTACCTGCATGAATCGTTTTTGTCGCAAAATTCCAATTTGCTTTCATAATTCCCCCATGGCTATTTTTATTCTAGTTTGGTTATAGGATGTATATAGCTAAGTAGAATTAACATAAGTGCTTTAGTCGCTTTAATCGAAATTTTGCCTTAATTAACTTTTCTAAATTTGTAAAACCTCTGTTACAGGCAAGTGTTCAGGCTTTAATTTTTAACACTCTTGGCAAAATTTTTGAGTTCGACAAGTAGAGACTTGTGAGCTTTAGAAAGCCTAGGCTTATTGTCCTTATGGAATTGAATCGGCCGACATAATTCCATTGCTTGATACCCTAATCGAGCCGTTAATAAACCGCCCGCTAAACCTTGCCCTAACTTTGCCGATAACTTACCCGTAATTTCAAGAGAGAGCAGTTGGCTGCCAAGATCTGTCAACAATTCACTTGCACCAGCAAACAGAATATTCGTGAATATGCCTCTGATAAGCTTTATTCGACTCATATAACCCAATTCAATTCCGTAGCATTGAGCTAATTCATTGAGCATCTTTTGGTTACGAAGTAGAACTAAAAACATGTCAAGAATGGCAAATGGACTCACTGCCAAAAGAAGGGCTGATTCAGCGGCATATTTGTGAACAATTTTTTTAGCTTTTACATCCACGGCGCTCATTACCGTTTCATCATAAAGCTTTAATAATTCGGAATCATTTAAGTGTGAGTGCGAAAGTTTATGATACGTTGAAACTGAATAATCAAAGGCATCAGGGAGCTTAATACTTGCGATGAATTTGCTCACCTCACCTGTTTGTACACTCTTTTCAACTCTATCGGCCGTTTCTCGCTGATTTTCAATGTCTTTTAATTTCTTAAGTTTTTTATATTCTCTAAACAGACCTCTACCAGCCCAAGCACCAACCAAACCTATGGTTGCTGAATATAAACCAAATAAAAATGGACTTTGCTGCCATGCTGCTGAAAGCGTTAAACCCAACTCTACCATGACTAAAACAAAAACTGACACGACAGCCCAGCGAGCTAACTTACTCCAAGGTCTGGCCTTTTTTAATTTAGAGTCTTGTTCAACATCGTTAAAAAGTGACTCAAACTCAGAATCAGATAAGTCAGTCGTTTCAAATTTTTTCGGAGGTTTTATCAAGCTTTCCTCTTCTGGCTCAAGCAAAGCCTCTAACTCATTGAATTCTTGAGCTGGTTTTAACTGAGCTTTTTCAGCTTTGTCATTTTTTTTAATCAAGTTTATCTCCCAACAAAAACTGCAATAAGTGATCTAAACGAATGTGTTCAAGCATTGGTTTCACTTCACCTTGAAGTGATTCTGGAGGTGCGAAATTAACAAAATTAAACCCCTGTTGTTGCCAAAAATCCTTTTTAGGAAGTGCTTTAGGCACATCGCCGGGATAAAGAGTAACGTCACTTCTGTCATTATTTTTTCGGCCGAAAACGGCTTCAATCTGCTTTCCTTGATGAGTCACTAATCCATGTTTTGTCGCTTTTATGGCGCTTATGGCCATCGTTTCAACATCACAACCTTTGATGCTGGCAAACTGACGACTCTCTTGCAGCATATCATTGAGTAAATAAAGTAAATTAGTTTGTTGATCACGAGTAATATGATCAACTTTGCTTGCTGCAAAGAGCAACTTATCGATTCTCGGTGCAAATAGGCGGCGTAAAATATTAGAGTCTCCAAACTGAAAGCTCGAAAGAATATTTGAAAGAGCAGACGCCATATCATTAAACTGAGCTTGGCCATTATTGAGTGCGGTTAAGCTATCAACCAATACGATTTGTCGATCAAATTTACTAAAATGATTTCGATAGAAGGGTTTTACGACTTTTTCTTTATAACTGTTAAACCGATGAGCTAAAACTTTAAAATAGCTATTATCATCAGTTTCTGAAGTAAATAGAGCCCATTGTTCAGCGGTAAGATGTGACAATGGAAACCAGTTGACTAACGGCGAACCATCAAGATCGCCAGGTAATAACATTCTACCGGGTTGTGCCAAGTAAAAGCCCTTATTGTTTACCAAATCCAGTAATGCATTTCGGTAAAGCTCAGCGATTTTTGCTATTTCTTCATTATCTGCTTTTTCGGTTAAATCGAGCTGACTCAAAGACGATAAGAATGCTGAGTAACAGGTTGATTGCTCTAACTTGTGCTTGTTCTGTAGCTGCTCAAACGACCAGGTTTGATAATCCGTTTTCAGCAGAGGCAAGTCTAATAACCATTCCCCAGGATAGTCCACAATATCAAGAATTAAGGTGGAACGATCGGTAAACTTACTCAATACTCCCGATTTAGGTTGAAAATGAATAGCCAGCCGTATCTCACTAATATTACGTGTAGAAGCTGGCCAATGATTCGGTGACGCTGTGAGTGAATTGATCCCGCCTTGGTAATCGAAACTGGCAATCTCTAAATCAGGCTGCAATTGTCGTTCAACACCAAGCAACCTTTGTTCTCTAGCGACATGCCACAAAGGTAAGGCTTGCTCTTTAAATGTATTACCAGATCGAAGCAATTGATTAACAAGTCCAGTGATAAACGCTGTTTTCCCGGCACCAGATAAACCCGTTACGGCCAAACGAATATGTCTATCTGCAGTTCTACGAATAATTGTCTTCGTTTGTTTTTCAACTTTAGAAATTGTTTTAGAAAGAATGCTCATTAAACGGATAACCCAGAAATAGAAAAGGCACTGGATATCGTCATATTCAGCGCCTTCGAGTAGAGAAAGTTATAAATTATCAATTTGGCGTTTCAAGTCATAACTGTCAGAAGTTACATGACGCTCCATGTTTCGCAATCTCAACTCTAAGGCACGAAACTGCTGATTTACATCTTGAAGCGCCTGAGTCGCAGGCTCACCTGCTTGCCAGAACTTCTTTTTTACTTCGATATCACGGTGAAGGCTATTTTCATCATGTGTTACTGACTTTTCATCAAGAATAAGCCATAAAACAACATACCCTACAAAGATGATTCCCGCACCACCCAAAAGGAAGATTGAAGCAGTAACAACACGAACTAACCAAGTTTCCAGTCCGAAGAATTCTGCTATCCCTGCACAAACACCTGCAAGTTTCTTTTCTTTTGGATTGCGATAAAGCGTTTTTCTATTGCTTGTTGTCATCTCTGTTCCTCCATTCCGGAGACTCCGTATCCAATATCTTTTCTAAAGTTTCAATACGTTGCCCCATCTTATCAGCCGTTCGAATGAGCTCATTAAGTTGTGCAAACTCATCTTCTGATAACCCCTGGCTTACTTGCTTTTTACTTTTGTAATGCAATATCAACCAAATAGGAGCTACGATAACTGTAAACAAGATAAGCGGAGCAATAAGTAAATCTCCATCCATTATTTATTCTCCTATCCTAGATTAAGCTTTAGTCTTATCTTTTTTAGCTTTAACTTTCGCTTTTAAAGCTTCAAGTTCGTTATTTACGTTTTCTTCTGCTTCTAATGCTGCAAACTCATCGGCTAGGCTGTTTTTCTTGCCCATATCATAAGATTCAACCTGTGCTTCAATACCTTCAACACGTCGTTCATATTGCTCAAACTTAAGCATTGCATCATCGACTTTGCTTGAATCAAGCTGCTTTTTCACATTCAAACGTGAAGATGCGGTTTGAGTGCGCATAACGATCGTCTTTTGACGAGCTTTTGCATCAGCGAGTTTTTCTTGAAGTTGCACAACTTCTTCTTTCAAGCGTGCAATTTGTTCTTCAATCACAAGCAACTCATCAGATTGTGCTTTAACAACATCACTGTACTTTTGCTTTTCCATTAATGCTGCTTTTGCTAAGTCTTCACGTTCTTTAGAAAGTGCTAACTCTGCTTTTTCTTGCCAATCTTGCACTTGCTCTTCAGAGCGAGCAATGCGACGTAGCAGCTCTTTTTTCTCAGCCAATACTTTTGCATTGGTAGAACGAACTTCGACTAGCGTATCTTCCATCTCTTGGATGATTAGGCGAACCATTTTTTCTGGGTCTTCAGCTTTATCTAATAAAGAGCTGATATTCGAATTAATGATGTCCGCAAATCGTGAAAAAATTCCCATAATCCATTCCTCAAAGTGATTAATTTCAAAATAGTTATATCAGAGTTCGTGCCAACTTTTGATAACCCTTTATTTTCAACCACTTAAACATTTTTATAACTTTTTCTTTCAATTCTATCAATAGCGACTTATTATAATTTTCACCAAAATTTAGTGGAAAATACCAACAAGACCGTGGCGAATTCATTCAAACAAGATAACCTTATTGGTCAATCTAATGCCTTATTAGAGGTTTTAGAGCATGTCTCACAAGTCGCACCGCTTTCTAAGCCCGTTTTAATTATCGGTGAACGCGGTACAGGTAAAGAGCTCATCGCCGAGCGTCTACATTACCTGTCTCAACGTTGGGATCAAAGCTTTATTAAACTAAATTGTTCATCATTAAGTGAAAACTTATTAGAGAGTGAACTGTTTGGTCATGAATCAGGTGCTTTTACCGGAACAAAAGGCCGTCATGAAGGTCGTTTTGAGCGTGCAGACAACGGAACACTCTTCTTAGATGAATTAGCGAATACATCAGGTTTAATCCAAGAAAAGTTATTGCGTGTTATCGAATATGGTGAATTTGAACGTGTAGGTGGTAGTAAGACAGTTCAAACAGATGTGCGCTTAATTTGTGCGGCAAATGAAGATTTACCTTCTTTAGCTGATGCTGGTGAATTTCGTGCGGATCTACTAGATCGACTCGCTTTTGATGTAATTACCCTTCCACCTCTTCGTTACAGAAAAGAAGATATCATGCCATTAGCGGAATATTTTGCTCTCGGTATGGTTCGACAACTGGATATGCCATTTTTTGCTGGATTTTCTCGCTCAGCGACAGAGCAGCTCTTCGATTATGCTTGGCCTGGTAATATTCGTGAACTGAAAAATGCCATTGAGCGAAGTGTCTATCGAAATGGGACTGAAGCAACTCCGATAGAAGATATCAGCTTAGATCCATTTGAGTCACCTTATCGACCAACCAAACGTGTAAAAACGTTATCTCAACAAGCTGCACCACAAATAAGCAGTGCTGAAGTAACTAGAACAGAGCAGCCAGAAGAAGATATCGAAACATCTCCAACAACGGTAAACATCAGTTTTCCACTCAACTTTAAAGATGAAACAGAACGTTATGAAGTTGAGATCATTCAGCAAGCGCTTGAGCAAAGCCAGTTTAACCAAAAGAAAACAGCTGAAAACCTTGGCTTGACTTATCATCAGCTACGAGGAATTTTGAAGAAGTATAATTTACTCGATAAAACTTAATTATAAGAAAAATATCAAGGATAGATAATAATGAAAAAGTTAGTTATTTCACTCTTAGCTCTAATGAGTTTATCTGGTTGCGGTAGCAAAGATGCCGAACAAGTTAAAGAGGACGCTCTATTAACCTAAAAAACTCAGTTGAACGCTAAATCACTTTTTAAGCTTATGAAAGTAATAAAATAATCTGATTAACTGTTATCACCTATTGGGTGAATCGCTCTACGCTCACAAGCTGGCTAAAATTGCCGTTATCTACGTTAGAACATTTGCAAGTAGATTAACTACTTGCTGCACGTTCTGCCTTGCTACCGACAATTTTTTCTGCGCTTGAGAACGTACCCAACTGAGTTTTCTAGGATTAAGAATAGAAGTGAGTACAAATAGTACTTCTGCAGATTCAAGCTTAGCAACCAATGAACAACACAATGAAGTGGAGATAACGCTTTATGAAATGGCGAAAAAATCTTCCAGTAGCGATCAACGAATCATTGTTGAAATGAAAAACATCTTCACCCTTAAACTCAATGGGATCTCCTATGATTTAGCTGACCACTTCCAAGCGTCTGATCTTTCTGGTCTACCAAACCCGAGATATACAGTCAATTTATCTAATGACGATTTACAATCACTCGAAATAGACTTATCTCTAAACGGTAAAAACTATTCATTAACAGGTGAACTTTCTGATCCATTGTCCGTGATTAACCATACTCATTTATCTGAGCAGTACCTACCATTAGAAGACGATATTCAACTTGATTGGAATACCACTGAATCTGAAACTGAGATAAATATCAGCCAAAGCATGACATACAACGACCAAACATCATGTCACAGAGGTGAGTTTTCAACAGTCCTATCAGCTGATGTTATTACCTATCACTTATTTCAAGTCGGCTTCAACCAAGATTGTTCAACCGAAAACAAACAAAAAATCATAACCAGAGCAGTAATGACGCAATCTTATGATGACTTAAAAATAAACTTCAGTGGTTTTAAGCAAGCGCAATTAAGCTCAAAAAACCAGTATTATTGGGATCATTTACTGGAGTTTTAAGTTATCTGAATGAAGCGAGATCTCCCAAAGCGATCTTGCTCATTGCTCTTAAGTTTTGAAGACTGCTAAAATAGTCAGTTATATGAATTCAAAATAGTTTTACTTAGCATGAACAATTGCCTGTTCCGCTCAATATATAGATTGGTCGTTTCTGTAACCTTAATCTCGACGTTAGTTGCCTGTAAGCAACCCGAGCTTCCAAGTGGTTTAGTGTATTGTTCTGAAGGTAACCCTTCGAGTTTTAACCCGCAATTAGTTACCTCTGGCACTACTGTAGATGCCACATCTCATCAGTTATATGATCACCTTGTTGAATTTGATGCTCGATCAGGTCTTGTCATGCCCGGGCTTGCGGTTAGCTGGAATATCTCTGCAGATCAAAAAACATATACTTTTCATCTTAGAGAAGGCGTTCAATTTCATCATTCTCGGCTATTTACTCCCACAAGAACGTTAAATTCTCAAGATGTTCTCTTTTCATTTAATCGGATTATTGATAAAAAAAATCCATTTCACTCTATATCGAGCACAGGTTACCCTTTTTTCCAGGGCATTGATTTTTCTGGGTTAGTAAAAACCATCAGTGCCCCTGATGAAACAACCGTCGTGTTCAAACTAAATCATAAAGATGCGAGCTTTTTAGCTAATTTAGCTTCTGATTTTGCCGTCATTCTTTCACAAGAATATGCCACACAACTACTTAAGCGAAGAACACTAGAAGAAATCGACAAACAACCAATTGGTACCGGACCGTTTGTGTTTAAGGACTACGCCAAAAACGAATATATTCGCTATAAGCGTAATGAAGAATATTGGGGGAACAAAGCCAAGGTTCAGAACCTTGTTTTTGACATTACGAGAAAGAGCTCTCAACGCTTAGCTAAGCTCATTACTCGAGATTGCAGTGTTTCCGCCCTTCCAAAACCTGACGAAATTAAAGTGGTTAATCAAAACCATCATATTGAGTTACAACAGCAAAAAGGAATGAATGTCGCATATTGGGCATTTAATACCAAAAAAGCGCCATTCAATAACCCTAAAGTGAGGCAAGCCTTATCGTTGGCCATTAACAAAAAAGCAATTTTAAAAGCGGTTTATCACAACACTGCCTCTGAAGCGAAAAGCATTCTTCCTCCTGCGTCATGGGCGCAAACGAATGTATATAATGACATTTACAACCCAGTAAGAGCTCGACAGTTGTTGAAAGAAGCTGGTGTACAAAACTTAGAAATGTCTGTTTGGGCAATGCCAACAGCTCGCGCTTACAATCCTAACCCCATTAAAACAGCACAATTATTGCAGGCAGACTTAGCACTTATTGGTGTTAGAGCGACCATCGTTAGTTACGACTGGAGTGTTTTCTTAGATAAATTAAACGCCGCCACCTATGATTCAGTACTCATTGGCTGGGATGCCGATAATAGTGATCCAGATAACTTTTTCTCTCCATTTTTAAGCTGTGCGTCATTACGTTCGAATAATAATCGCTCCCATTGGTGTAATCAAAAGTTGGATGAATTACTTACAAAAGCTAAGTCAATGACCTCTCAACAAGATAGAAAAGTGATTTATCAGCAAGCAGAAAAATTTATTTATAAACAAAAACCTATTGTGCCTTTGGTTCATAGTAATAGAATGATATTAAAAAGAGCAGATATTCAAGGTGTTCATTTATCACCATTTGGTGGAATATCATTTGCACATGCTTCCCACGTGGCCGCACAGGATAATAATAAATGACTTGGTACATTTTAAGGCGAATAAACCTATTTCTTGCGACCTCTTTGGTCATGCTAGCGGTTTTATTTTACGCCACAAGTTTGTTTCCAGTAGAGCAAAGCGTTGCACTATCTGGGATCCTTAACCCTACCGCTAAACAGCAACAACAGATTGAACAGTCATACCATCTAGATCAGAATGTAGTCGTTCAATTTTACGCTTATTCAAAGCAAAGACTGAGTGGTGATTTTGGATTTTCAGTAACATCTCAGGAATCCATTGCACATGAACTTGCTACCGTATTACCCGCTTCATTTGAACTTGCGTTTATTGCTGGAATTTTGGCTATTGCGGTAGGTGTACCTATTGGCGTTCTAGCTTCGTTTAACCAACATAAAACATCGCAAAATGTCATTATGGCAGCGACCTTAACAGGCTATTCTTTACCCGTTTTTTGGTTAGGACTTATGCTCGCTCATTGGTTTGGTGTTCAAAAAGATTGGCTCCCCATCTCTGGACAAATTAATTTACTTTATGAGATTAAGCCTGTCACAGGTTTTGTCGTTATCGACAGTCTCTTAGCGAGCAATAAGTATGGCACTGCCGCATTTTATGATGCGTTGCATCACTTAGTTTTACCGGCAATTACACTTTCTATTTTACCACTTACGGTCGTCATTCGTATTACTCGTAGTTCCATGATGTCAGTAATGAATAAAACCTACATTCGTGCTGCCGAAGCAAGAGGCTTACATTGGTGGGTGATCATTTGGCGTCACGCACTGCCAAATGCGTTAGTTCCAGTATTAAAGCAATTAGGCGTAATGCTAGGCCCATTTGCGAGTTATGCCATATTGGTTGAAGTGAGCTTCGCATGGCCAGGTGTGGGATATTGGCTAGTTTCAGGTATTTATCAACGAGACTATACCGTGATTCAAGGTGGTGTTTTTGTAGTCGCAATTTTGATCATCTTCTTAAACATTTTAATTGATGTAATTCATACTTCAACCAATCCTATCACCAAGAAAGAATTTTATGGCACGAATTAAAATATATCAGGACAATGCCATCCCCTCTCCAGGAAAACGAACTTGGCTTGCGTTTTCTGGAAATCCTTTTGCGCTTGTTGGCCTTTGGGTTATGTTTTTATTGGCACTTATTGTTATCTTTGGAAGTCATCTGGCTCCTTATCCCGCCGAACTTCAAGATGCGAATGCATTGCTGGTTCCGCCGTCTTGGGACCCCAATGGAAGTGTCGATCACTTTCTAGGAACCGATGGTCTTGGTAGGGATATTCTCAGTCGCTTGCTTCATGGCGCACACTTAACGTTTGGTTTGTCATTTATCATTGTTTTTTTCGCACTTGCTGTGGGCTTTTTTATCGGCTCTTTATCAGGAATGATGAAGGGCTTGAAATCGAGTATTTTGGGTCACTTACTTGACGCACTACTTTCGATTCCATCTCTCCTAATGGCAATGCTGGTTGTTGCAGTTCTTGGCACAGGCTTACAAAATGTATTCTGGGCTGTAGGGTTGGCACTTATTCCTCAATTTGTTCGTGCTGTTCATCAAGCAGTCCATGAAGAATTACAGAAAGAATACGTTACTGCAGCAAAACTTGATGGTGCGAATCATTTTCAAATTTATTGGTTTGTCGTTATGCCAAACGTTTGGGATGTAGTGATTATTCAAACTACTTTGGCCTTATCTGTAGCTATTTTGGATATTGCAGCACTCGGGTTTCTCAATCTCGGCGCTCAAGCCCCAAGCCCTGAGTGGGGGGCAATGGTATTACAAGGTACAGAGCACTTTTTAATTGCACCATGGACAGTAACCATTCCTGGCTTTGCTATTTTGACTACTGTGTTATCCATTAATTTAGTCGGTGATGGCTTGCGCAGCGCACTTGCACCAACAAGAGGCTAAAGGACAACTTTTATGCCACTACTTGATATAAGAAATCTAACGATTGAGCTCAATACACCTCACGGAAAAGTTAAAGCACTCGAGCGGATCAGCTTGACGCTTAATGTAGGGGAGATTCAAGGATTAGTTGGAGAGTCTGGTTCAGGGCGCAGTTTGCTTGCAAAAGCAATTATTGGTTTGTCCGAACCTAATTGGACCGTCAATGCAGATAGATTAATGTTTGATGGTAAGAACTTGATGACAATGTCCAATCGGGAACGTCGTGCACTCATGGGTAAACATATTGCGATGGTGTTCCAAGATCCAACAGGCAGTTTTGACCCTGCAAATGATGTTGGATCACAATTGTTAGAAGTAATGCCAGTGCCCAAAGGTACTCCTTTTTGGCGACGACACTCTGAAAGAAAAAAACAAGCTGAAAAATGGCTCCATAAAGTCGGAATAAAAAACACCAAAGAAGTGATGGACAGTTATGCGTGGGAACTCTCTGACGGTGAATGCCAAAAAGCCATGATTGCAATGGCCATTGCCAATAAGCCACAACTTCTTATCGCTGACGAACCAACAACCAATATGGAAGCCAGCACACGGGCTCAAATATTTCGATTATTAAATCAATTAAATCAGCTCCAAAACGTATCAATATTGTTGATCAGTCATGAATTAGAAAACCTCACGAAATGGTGTAATACTCTAACGGTGATCTATTGTGGCCAAATTGCAGAATCAGGCCCTACTTCTAAAATAATGGAAAAGCCATTTCACCCGTACACCAGGACATTACTTGCTCACTTACCGAATGCAGAGCAACAAGTCGCCCATAAATCAATGATGCAGACAATGCCTGGTTCTATCCCAGCTTTACAACATCTCCCAATAGGTTGCCGTCTCGGGCCCCGTTGCCCTAAAGCCGAACGTAAGTGCGTTAACCAGCCTCTCATTGCCAAAGATAAAGACAGAAACTTTGCTTGCCATTTCCCGTTTAATAGAGAAACAGATAATGACGCCAATTCTAGAAGTTAAAAACCTTCGAAAAACCTATTATTCGGGCTACCGCAATTTCAAGCGACAAGCAAACGATGCGTTAAAACCGATTTCTTTCGATCTACAACCTGGTGAAACATTGGCCATTGTAGGAGAAGCAGGATCGGGGAAAAGTACATTAGCAAAAATATTAGTAGGTGCCGAAAGCCGAACGGGTGGCGATATTTTATTTGATGGCACTTCATTAGCAAGACGGAACGTAAAGCAGCGCTGCCGGCTGATTCGAATGATTTTTCAAGATCCAAACACCTCATTGAATCCTAGGTTAACCATTGGCGAACTCTTAGATGAGCCGTTAAAATTCAATACCTTACTTTCAGAAAGGCAGCGTTATGATCAAGTGATGTCAACGCTGAAACAAGTTGGTTTACTGCCTGAGCATGCGGACTTTTATCCACATATGATATCTGAAGGACAAAAACAACGTGTTGCAGTGGCAAGAGCACTGATGCTTAACCCTAAAGTCATTATCGCCGATGAAGCACTCACTGCGCTGGATTTGTCTGTCAGAGCACAAATACTCAATTTACTGATTGGCTTACAGCAAGACCTTGGGTTATCTTTTATTTTTGTCTCTCATAACCTCAATATCATCAGACATATTAGTGATAATGTCATCGTCATGAAAGATGGTGAGATTGTAGAGCAAGCCGAAACTCAGGAACTATTTACCAACCCACAGCACCCATACACTAAGAAGCTACTCAGGGATCAAGAACTGGGATGACTGACTGCTCCAACCACTGAATATAATGGCACTTTTTAACAAAAATCAGTGCCTTTTTTTGATGAAATCATTATCCTAGTGGCAATTCTTAGGGGTGATTTTTCATTTTAGCTCCCTCGGCTCAACATATTAAATAGAAGAACGACTATGATTATTAAACCAAAAACTCGTGGTTTCATTTGTACAACCACTCACCCGAAAGGCTGTGAAGCTAACGTTCTTGAACAAATCAATATCACTAAAGCAAATGGAAAATTAAGTAACGGCCCTAAAAAAGTTTTAGTTATCGGTTCTTCAAGCGGTTACGGTTTAGCATCTCGTATTACAGCAGCTTTCGGTAACGATGCAGCAACAATTGGCGTATTCTTCGAAAAACCAGGAACTGAGAAAAAACCTGGAACGGCTGGATTCTATAACTCAGCTGCATTTGATAAATTTGCAAAAGCAGAGAACTTATACTCTAAAAGCATCAACTGCGATGCTTTTAGCCATGAAGCAAAACAAAAAGCCATTGAGTTGATCAAAGAAGATCTGGGTCAAGTTGATATGGTGGTATATTCACTCGCTTCTCCAGTTCGTAAAATGCCTGACTCAGGTGAAGTTATACGTTCTTCACTCAAGCCTATTGGTGAGGATTACCATTCAACAGCCGTTGATACCAATAAAGACTTGATTATCGAAGCCACCGTTGAACCAGCAACAGAACAAGAAATCCAAGATACTGTCACTGTAATGGGCGGCCAAGATTGGGAACTTTGGGTTAATGCACTTTTAGAAGCAGGCGTATTAACTGATAACTGTAAAACGGTTGCCTATAGCTACATCGGTACTGAGCTCACATGGCCAATCTACTGGCATGGTGCACTTGGTAAAGCAAAAATGGACTTAGATCGTGCTGCACATGCCCTTAATGAAAAGTTAGGTGTGAAAGGCGGAAGTGCAAACGTTGCTGTACTTAAGAGCGTAGTTACTCAAGCAAGTTCTGCTATTCCGGTGATGCCTCTTTATATTGCCATGGTATTCAAGAAGATGCGTGCTGAAGGCACTCATGAAGGCTGTATTGAACAAATTAACCGCATGTTTAGCGAGCGTTTATACCGTTTAGACAATGCAGCAGCTGAGACGGATGAACAAAACCGTTTGCGTCTTGATGATTGGGAACTTCGTGACGAAATTCAACAACATTGTCGCGACCTATGGCCACAAATCACGACTGAGAATTTAGCTGATTTAACCGATTACCGTGAATATAAAGAAGAGTTCTTAAAACTGTTTGGATTCGGCATCGAAGGTATTGATTACGAAGAAGACGTGAACCCACAAGTTGAGTTTGATGTAGTTGAGCTTTAATATTTAAAGTTAATTTTTAATAAGATGCCGCCCAACGTTGTTGAGGCGGCATCTTTGTTTTATTCGTTGTTCATCAAGCTTGTTTCTGGACATAAACGTGTTTCGGTTTCGGTTCGTAATCAAAAAATTGCATTAGAAAAAGTATCTCTGAAATCAAATTTCTGAAAGCTACGACTAGCCCTAAAAAACAACTTAGGGCTTACATCAGA
>NZ_JAFEUN010000102.1 GCF_016900895.1 Parashewanella hymeniacidonis | reverse complement strand
TGACCATAGATCTTGGTTGAAAATTGACATGATGCGTTGCCTTATCTAGTGTAATTTACTGATCAGATCAACGAAACGATAATAAGTTCAATTTCCATAATATTTGTGTAGAAGAGTCAGCCTAGAAGCACTAGCAAATATTGATGTGATTGATATCAACTCAACGGATGATAAAAATCAAAATTTATTACATCTTGTATTGAGAAGTAGAAATCTGTCCAATTCGGCTAAATCAAAGTTGATAACTCAATTACTGGGTAATGGCTCAAGTGCATTTTTCAGAAAAGACAATGAAGGTGTTTCTCCATTAATGCTTGTGTTAAATCGGGAATATGATGCGTTAAGCGTTTGTCGTGAAAATGTATTAACCACACTTGAAGCCCTTACTCCTGAAACTTTAAGCCACCTACAGGTAGATGGTATCCATTTCTTAAATTACATGGCATTGCATGCTGAGGAGTATTCTCCTGATGCTATGGCATTGTTATGTCGTCACGGCGCAGCATCACATGTTCATCATGTTAATGAAGTCGAGATTGCTAAGGATTTGGCGAATAAGTGTTCGCCAGAAGAATATGTAGAGTACCGCTTGGTATTGTATGACGCCATTTTAGATCATGAACAATCGATTGCAGAAGATAAAACTGATGATGTTGAATTTGGTCATTATCAACGCATGAATAGCATGGGGCAAATCGAGGAAACCGAAGATCTGCAAGAGGAGGTTGGGAAGCCAAAAGTCGCTCGTTCAATGAGCATTGAAGATTACGAACAAGCCATTTTAAAGGCGAATAAAGAATCTTTTGGGCACAAGTTGGTGAGAGCATTTAAAGCGATACCAGATAAAATACATGACAAAGCATTGCAATACAGAGCAAGGCTTGATGCCAGTTACCGCCCAGAAGAAGATACTTTAGGGTTACTTAAATATCGGGCAGTACACCCAGTAGATAGAGTTGTACCGATAGATGTCGAAAGTCGGCAACACGGATTTGTGCCTATATTGATTGAGCGAAAATTTGATGTTGAACGCACCTCGAGCGAAATAGAGGAAATGGAAATTGATCAAATTGCGGATGAACTCTCTGCTCCTACAACTGAAGTTGAAACACGAAGAGAAAAATTAGAAGAAAAAATTGAACGTTTACATTCCGCAGCGTCTACACATTCAGAAGCATCGATAAAATTACAAGCAACCAGTAGCGAAGTGAATCAGAGACGACAAGAGGTTCGTGATAATTATAGAAGAACTCGTTCACACAACAAACTGTCCAGAAGTACTTCACAAAATAGTGATTTTAGCCAGCCTCTCAGTGCAAAAAGACGACTAGATCGCAATTCTCTTTCTAGACAAATGAGCCATTCACTACCCAAAGCCAGTATGAATTTTTCGCCTGAAAGCTCATTGAACAACTTACCGTCAGCAAGTTCATCACCATATTCGAGAGAAATGTCATACGAGGATGAGGTGTTCGAATCCCCAGTTAAAAAAGCAAGAGCACGAAGGGTCAGTTTTCAGCCTAATGTAGCAATGATCCGAGAGCAGGAGCCGTCAGAATTAAACACCGACGAAATAGCTGCGCAAAAGCCTGTATTGAGATCCCCGAGTAGAAGTACAACATCTTCAGTTAATGAGAGCCCTCAAGATGAATATGTGCCGGATCGCAACCCACTAACTGGGGATTGGAAAAATGGCGCAATCAGTAAAGCGCTCATGGAAATGAATCGAGCCATGATTACTCCAGCTTATGGTCATGAAGTAGAGCATGAACAGCCAGAAGTGAAACAGCGTAATAACTCAACAGGAGCACATGAAGAGAAAACGCTCGCCAATGGGTTGTTCCAAGTAGGCGCTTCAGTCGCAATTCCCGTAGCATGCAGCAGTAAATGTTGCAGTGTTGTCCCTATAGCTTCAAAACCTGAAAATCCTGAGATCGAAGAACAGGAAGACCAATATCTTACACAGATAGTGGCGGCAAAAGCCGAACTTCAATCCGTGGTGGCTACTGAAAAACAAGAAGGCAATCTGTCTAAAGCCACTGACATTGGAACATACGTCAGTGGGTTGGCTTGTGCAATTAGGGCTTACCCTACTGTGGATGAAGGACCTAAAGAAGCGAAGTTGTTTATACATGGTCTCAGTGTTGGTGAGCAAGTCATCAAACTTGTAAAAGCCATGAAAGAATTCGACGATGAAACACTGACTAAGAATGTAGAGTCATTATCAAAATTGGCATCTGAAGCACTAGATGTAGCTGAAGTAGGAGTAATTGCATTATCGGCTTTGGTTGGTGACGAAGATATGGGGGCACTCATTAACACATTACCTAAAGGAGTTACTGCGGCAAAGCAGTTTAAAACTTCTCTGGTGACCATCAAGGACGAGTTAGTGCGATTACTGAGTGTATTTAGGGAAATGCAAGACTCAAAAATGTTCGATAAAAATGCACCAGCAGACGCTAAATTAGCAGACAATGCACTCGACTTTTTAAAGCTCAGTGCACATTTTACTAAAGAGTTGGCATCTGTAGGTCGAAGCTTAGCCACGGCATCAAGAGAAATACTAACACTCACAGGACAAGCAGGCACTGCTGCAGGGCAAGCGGTTCCTGGACTCAGCATTTTTGTTTCGGTATTGGACATTGCAGAACGCGCAGTAAGTTTGACTCAGGCCGTCAGATCGTATGCACAAATGTCAGAGTACAAAACGACGCTTAAAGAGTCATTCAAAGATGATAGTGAGTTATCAGGCGTTGTTGATGAAGACACTAATCAAACTAATAAAGCAGAGTTGAAAAGATTAGCGTTTGAATCAGAATATGATGATCAAGTCGATACCTCTACCATTGACGAAGCCAAACGATATGACTTAGTTCGTGGACTTAAAAGGGTCAACGAAAAGCGGATAAAACGTGAAGCATTCAAAATGACCTTAGATGTAGCCAATATTGCAGCAGCCATTGCTGAATTGTCTGGTGCTGGAGCTGGAGCTGGTTTGGGTATCAGTGTGACTACGGCAGGCGTTAACATCGGTGCATTTACTGTGCGTAATGTTAAACAGCAATATCACGATTATAAAGCCGATGAAAAGTCTACAGAAGCTAAACATGCCGCACGATTGCGTCAAATTGAAGTGATGATTGGTTTACTACGTACAATAGAAATACCCGCTGAAGATGATGAATACGCACAAAAGACGACGTCAGCTCAGCTAGAAGAAGTTAAACAGCTCTTTAAAGCCGCAGGATTGCCACTTAGTAAGTTTTTAAAGCCAGGGTTAAAACCTGATGTGAGGCTACAAAACCTTTATGATGCACTTAAAAAGAGAGAGTAATTCATATGAAAATCACTCTCTGGTTGTTATCAGTGGTTATGAATTGGCAGAACTTGCCCATTTTTAATCACTTGTAGGCACGGATTAACACCATATCGATAAGAAAGCTCAGCTGGCGAATCAATATCCCATAAACAAAAATCTGCTTGCTTACCGACTTCTAAGCTGCCAATTGACTCAGCCATACCTAACGCTTTCGCAGCATGGATTGTTGTCCCTTTCAAGGTTTCTTCTGGTGTTAACTTAAACAAAGTACATGCCATATTCAGCATCAATAAAGTTGAACAAATCGGTGACGAGCCAGGATTAAAATCGCTCGCAACTACCATTGGAACATTGTATTGTCTGAGTAATTCAATCGGAGGTTGCTGAGTCTCACGTAAGAAGTAGAATGCACCAGGCAGTATGGTTGCGCAGGTATCTGATTGGCTCAAGGCTTTTACTCCATCCTCATTAAGGTGTTCAATGTGATCAACCGATAAAGCCCCCATTTTAGCTGCCAATGTTGAGCCACCTAAATTGGAGAGTTGTTCAGCATGAAGTTTAATGTTCAATCCGTATGATTTTGCCGCCGTTAATACACGTTGTGTTTGGTCAAGATTAAAAGCTATGTTTTCACAAAAAACATCAACAGCATCAGCTAAATTATCAGAGTTTATTTTAGGGAGCATCTCATTAATCACATAGTCAATGTATGCATCTGCACCAGCATCTTTAAATTCTGCCGGAATAGCATGAGCACCAAGAAAAGTGGTGCTGACATCAATGTGATGATGCAGTCCAAGCTCTCTAGCAACACGCAGTAGTTTTACTTCTGTTTCTGTATTGAGTCCATAACCTGACTTTATTTCAACGGTGGTTACGCCTTCTTTGGCTAGAGCATTGAGTCTTTTTCTTCCTAGTTCAAACAATTGTTCTTCAGTGGCGTCTCGGCAAGCTTGAACGGTTGATAAAATTCCACCTCCGGCACGAGCGATGTCTTCGTAGCTGGCACCATTAAGGCGCATTTCAAATTCATTGGCACGATTACCAGCAAAGACTAAATGAGTATGGGCATCAATTAAACCGGGTGTGATCCAACGGTTTTTGCCTTTGTAGATAGGAGTACTGAAAACGTCAAATTTGGGTAAATCTTTATACGTACCAATCCAAGCGATTTTTCCGTCTTTTACCGCAATGGCGCCTTCTTTAATGGCTCCATACGGCACGTCCGAGTTAAGCGCCATTGTGGCAATATTAACGTCAATCCAAAGCTGATCCCATTGCGCCATTGAGCAAATTCTCCTCAAAAAGATTAAAAAATATCTTGTCTTTACTTGTATATACAATATATATTTTATTCAAGTTTTGTTGAGTTTACCACCACTGCGATAAAAAACGGAGCGAATGTGACAAGAGCAAAGTTTGCATTAATTAAGCAACACATCGTAAAGAAAATTGAAATGGGCGAGTGGGAAGAAGGCACAAAGCTGCCATCAGAAAATCAACTTTCGCAAAATTTCAACTGTAGCCGAATGACAGCAAGACGAGCATTGTCCGAATTAACGGATGCAGGAATATTAGAACGCAGTCAGGGGATTGGTACTTTCGTTGCTGGATTAAAGTCTCAGTCATCAGTGTTGGCCATCAATAATATTGCAGACGAAATTAAATCGCGTGGTCATGGCTATCAAGCACGCCAATTACAATTAAGAACCTCTATTGCTGATGCTGAAATTGCGATGGCATTAGGTATCGAAATTAATAAGCCAGTCTATTATTCCGAAGTTGTACATTATGAGCAAGGCGTACCCTTGCAATTAGAAATTCGATATGTGAATCCAACTCTAGTTCCCGAATATTTAGATCAGAATTTTAATCAACAAACGCCACATGAATACCTTTCTCAGATTGCACCATTGGCGAAGGCTCATCATAAAATTCAAGCCGCTTTACCGTCCATTGAGCAAGTACAAAAACTTGAACTTAAAACAATGGAAGCATGTTTGGTGATCTCAAGACGGACTTGGTCTAATCAAGGTGCTGTCAGTTTCGCAAAATTAATTCATCCAGGTAATCGCTTCTACTTAGGTGGTCATATGTCTTTCTAAGGATGTGAATGTTCACTGACTAATGATTCTGGTTCAAGTTTAAAAATACTAAACAATAAAATAAATTAATAAGTAAATACTAACTTACGTAATTAAAGAAGGTACCCGACATGGACAAAAGACATGACAGTAGCCGTAAAATTTTGGCACCACATGGAACAAAACTAAGCTGCAAAAGCTGGTTAACCGAAGCGCCAATGCGCATGTTAATGAACAATTTACATCCTGATGTTGCTGAGCGACCAGAAGACTTAGTTGTGTATGGCGGCATTGGTCGTGCAGCACGTGACTGGGAAAGTTATGACAAAATCATTGAAACATTACAGCGCCTTGAAGATGACCAAACATTATTGGTGCAATCAGGTAAACCTGTTGGCGTATTTCAAACCCATAGTGACGCACCAAGAGTGTTGATCGCTAACTCAAACTTAGTGCCACACTGGGCTAACTGGGAACATTTTAATGAGCTTGATAAGCAAGGATTGGCGATGTACGGCCAAATGACGGCCGGTTCGTGGATTTACATTGGCACTCAAGGCATTGTTCAAGGTACTTACGAAACTTTTGTATCCGTTGCTAAAAAGCACTTTAATGGTGAAGCGAAAGGGCGCTGGATCCTAACTGGTGGTTTAGGTGGCATGGGGGGGGCACAATCATTAGCTGGCACAATGGCGGGATTTTCTGTGTTGGTGTGTGAAGTAGATGAAACTCGTATCGATTTCCGCTTACGTACTCGCTATGTCGATAGAAAAGCCCAAACATTGGATGAAGCGCTCGATATCATGAATAAGGCAAATGCAGAAGGTAAACCCGTTTCGGTTGGTCTATTGGCTAATGCTGCAGATGTATTTGCAGAGCTTGTGGAACGAGGTATTACCCCTGATGTGGTCACCGATCAAACCTCAGCACACGATCCACTCAATGGTTATTTGCCACAAGGTTGGACATTAGAGCAAGCGCAAACAGAGCGTTTAAAAGATGAAGCTGCTGTGGTTAACGCTGCGAAAGCGTCGATGGCTGTGCAAGTTAAAGCCATGCTAGCTCTGCAAGAACGCGGCGCCGCAACATTGGATTATGGAAATAATATTCGTCAGATGGCATTTGAAGTCGGCGTTGAAAATGCGTTTGATTTTCCAGGGTTTGTACCAGCTTACATTCGTCCACTTTTCTGTGAAGGTATTGGTCCGTTCCGTTGGGCAGCACTTTCAGGTGACCCTGAAGACATTTATAAAACCGACGCCAAAGTAAAAGAATTAATTCCAGACAACCCACATTTGCACAATTGGTTGGATATGGCGCGTGAGCGCATCGCATTTCAAGGCTTACCTGCTCGGATTTGCTGGGTAGGATTAAAAGATCGAGCAAGATTAGCGCTGGCCTTTAATGAAATGGTTAAAACTGGCGAACTTTCAGCGCCTGTTGTCATTGGCCGTGATCACCTTGATTCAGGTTCAGTTGCGAGTCCGAATAGAGAAACAGAATCAATGATGGACGGCTCTGATGCCGTTTCTGATTGGCCTTTACTGAATGCATTATTGAATACAGCAAGCGGTGCTACTTGGGTATCGTTACATCATGGTGGCGGTGTTGGAATGGGCTTTAGTCAGCATTCTGGTGTTGTGATTGTGTGTGATGGTAGTGACGCTGCAGCTAAACGCGTCGGTCGAGTATTATGGAATGACCCGGCCACAGGTGTCATGCGCCATGCCGATGCAGGTTATGACATCGCAAAAAATTGTGCGAAAGAGCAAGGCTTAGATTTGCCAATGATGAATTCTCAAGGTTAAGGAGTAATACCGTGCATAAGTTAGAATTACAACCAGGAAAACTGACCCTTGAGCAAATGCGTTTTGCGAGTCGTAACCCGATAAAGGTGTCATTGTCAGATAAAGCGATTGAAGGAATCAACCGCAGTGCAGCAATGGTACAAACGGTTTTAGAGGAAGGAAGGACAGTTTACGGCATTAACACCGGTTTTGGGTTGCTCGCCAATACTAAAATTGCTGCTGAAGATCTTGAGCTGCTACAACGTTCCATTGTTTTATCACATGCCGCTGGTGCTGGCCGTTTTATGGATGATAAAACCGTTCGTTTAATGATGTTACTTAAAATAAATTCACTTAGCCGAGGTTACTCAGGTATCCGCTTAGTCGTGATCGAATTTCTGATCGCCATGTTGAATGCTGAAATGTATCCGTGCGTGCGTGAAAAAGGTTCAGTAGGTGCTTCAGGCGATTTAGCACCATTGGCTCACATGTGTCTGCCAATTATTGGTGAAGGTGAGGTGCGTTATAAAGGCCAGATATTAAATACAGAAGAAGGACTAAAATTAGCGGGTATCAAGCCGCTTGATCTTGCTGCAAAAGAAGGCTTAGCGCTATTGAATGGCACACAAGCTTCAACAGCATTAGCATTAGAAGGCTTATTTAATGCGCAAGACCTTCATACTCAAGCAACCGTGATTGGTGCAATGAGTGTAGAGGCGGCTATGGGCAGTCGCAGCCCGTTTGATGCTCGAATTCATGAAATTCGTGGTCAGCAAGATCAGATTGATAGTGCAGCGATGTTCCGAAGCATACTGGGTGAGACATCGGAGATTTGTGAGAGCCATAAAAATTGCGAAAAAGTACAAGATCCGTATTCGTTGCGTTGTCAGCCACAAGTACTTGGTGCTTGCTTAACCCAAATTCGTAATGCTGCTGAAGTTCTTAAAACAGAAGCTAATGGCGTGACCGATAACCCACTGGTATTTTTTGATAATGGCGACATTATTTCTGGCGGTAACTTCCATGCTGAGCCTGTGGCAATGGCAGCTGATAATTTAGCAATTGCGATTGCAGAAATTGGTGCGTTATCAGAGCGCAGAATGGCATTATTGATTGACTCCAGCCTATCAAAACTACCGCCATTCTTAGTGGATAATGGTGGTGTAAATTCAGGCTTTATGATTGCGCAGGTGACATCTGCTGCTTTAGCGTCTGAGAATAAAACTTTTGCACACCCAGCATCGGTTGATAGTTTACCGACGTCAGCTAACCAAGAAGACCATGTATCAATGGCTACCTTTGCTGCTCGACGTTTACGTGATATGTCAGAAAACACGCGTGGTATTTTGGCTATCGAGTGGCTAGCTGCTGCGCAAGGTTTAGATTTTAGAGCGCCGCTTGAGCCAAGTAAACCAATTGCTAATGCCAAGTCGTGTTTACGTGAAAAAGTGTCGCATTATGATCGTGATCGTTACTTTGGACCTGATATTGAGATGGCGACGGAGTTGCTTGAGAGTGAAGCACTAATTTCGCTCTAATTATGGAAAAAAGAGCAGTAAAGAGTCATATTACTGCTCCTTAAATATTATTCAGTTAACTGCAAATTTCTAATAGTTGTTTTATGGTGAATTGAGTGTCATTTGAAGGGTCTTGAACTCTACTTCCTGCAGCAATTTGTGAAGCTGCACTATCAGTTAAAAGTGCTTTTGCTTCTCCACACTGTCTCATCAACCTTTTATATCTCGGTGTGCTAGCTTCTTTCAATAAATCCACTTTAGGCCCCAAGGTTGCTATATAAGCATTCAAATTTTCCACCAAAGTTGAAGATGAAGTTGTCGATTTACTTTTTTCAGATTGAGTTAACATCATCTCTGGCATTCTTGCATCAACATTAAATTCAGTGAGTCCGGTTGGGAGTGCCAACTGTTCAATATTATTAGACTTCATGTCTTGATTCAGTCTCGATTCAAACGCCTCAATCATCGTACTTGGATTTCCCAATGATGAACTGCGGGTGATTAAACTTGTCACTCCTATTTGGATTGGTTTAATCGCCGTATTCCAATTAGTAACTGAGCAAGGAATATGGGCGATAAGCTTGCCCTTATAAGTCAGTTGTAAAGAGTCGTTTTGCTTGAAAATGAAGTCAAAATTTGAGTCTAACTTTGTGATTTCGAAAAGTCTCAGGGCTGCATTTGCGCGGGTAGCAGCTGTCAGGTTTGTTGCCACTAAAGCATTAAAAATAACGCAGGCTTGTTTGATGGTTACATCGCTATGTAATCGAGAAAACATTTGTTCCCTAGATTCTGCTATTTCTTTGGCTTTAGGCTGTAATCTCCAAGCAGGTTTTTGCGCATGATTTAAGTGTGTTAAATCATCGAGTGTATACGTTGAGCTTGGCTGTGATTTAGGTTTTGAAGTTATTTTGGTTTCACCATTTGCATATTGTGTTTGTTTAGGAGTAAGCCTTTGTCTGTCATCGGCTCTCCCTTGGTCTTGAGATAAGAACTGTGAATGTATCTGCAATTGGTCAATAGTCGAAGCGTGCTGTTGAGGTGTCAGTGTTTCTGAAGCCATTGTTTGAGAAGTGAGGCTGCAGTATGCTCGCTCAGCTTCTTTAAAAGCCGCATTTTGATGTTCCACCAGTTTCGGCTTAGCGTCTTGTAAATCATCAAATTCTTTGTCAGCTAAAGCTTCTTGATGCAGTAATTGTTCAACATTTCTATATTGGTCGTTTGTTGGTGAAATTGACATTGCGAGAGAAACCTCACCATCTACCGCAACAAAAAAGCAAATCGCTTGCGTGCGTTTCTGCCGAAAATGAAGGCATTGAATAACATTCTTTGAGATAAAATGCTCTGAATCTTGATATAGCCACTTTAACGCTTCGGCAGATTGCACAAAATCTAATGGAGCATACTGCGCTAATGGAATACGGATATTCATGCTTTTGACTAAAGCAGAGATCGCTCTATGTTGTTTGTGATGGTGTTTTGGAAGTTCACCTAAGTTTATGAGTTTAGTAAGCGGGTATCGCTGTCGGTTCAAGAACTCCATGCTATCTGCAAAAGACACACTGACTTTGCTAATTGGAATATTCTTACGAGATGAACGTACCCCAATGTAAACTTCAATTGTATTTGACCGCGGTAGTCTCTTAACTAACAATCGTAACGATTGCGCAAAGGCTGGGGGTGATTTTTGTATGAGTAATAAGAATGCTTCGAGTTGTCGATATGGTCGTATTAACTGAGTAGTGTCACGATGCTTAATGTCCTCTGTACTGGTTGCAACTTGACCGACTTCTGCATCCATATTGTGCATTTCTTTGACTAAATGATCTAGCTCCTCTGTATATGGTGTTCTTATGGCATTACATTCGTTTTTAAGTTGTTTGAGTGTAATTAATTGATTGAGTCTATTATGGCATTTTGAACTGAGTCTATTTAAGCTTTCTAACAAACCTTGTTTGAAGTCTTCATCTGAAGTACGAACTTCATTAGGAGTAAGAGAACTTACCAGAGGGACTATTTTTTTTACTCTACTCATTGCGTGATAAAGTTCGCCGTCATCCGAACACAGTTGCTTTAGAGCATCGATATCAAGCTCTTTATTTACAAGAGCTTTCAGTTTTTGTTTATACCATTCTTTGATGTCTTTTAGCTGCTTAAGGTTCTCTTGATATTCTGCTTCTTGAGCAATATTGGCGTTTAGTATTAAAGATTCCAATTCAGTCGCTTGACTCAATTCGTATCCGCATAAGTCAGCAAAATAAAAGGAGACACCACAAACTTCGATTGTTGCAGCAGTGCAATGTTTAGGAATGATATTTGGCGGAATACCAAGATGAAGTCGAGCCGTAGGTACTAACCGCTTATCAATTCGACATGCTCTTTGCGCTGTAGAGGACAGTTTTGGGAAAATTTTATTTAAATAATACAATGTGTCTATAATTCTAAGCCTATCGCTTGTTGCGGCAATAGCTAGTCTCGCAACGTCTGAACTGTGCTCCTGTGGGGATTCAGTAAGGAATAATTTCATGACCACTTTAATAAGAGCTTTGCTTGGAGTATCGCAAGGAAAGTGGCATGAGAATGTCAATATATTTGCTCCGTTAACCTTAAAATCTACTGTTCGCTGAGCAATATCAACTTTAAGCTGAACACAAGAGCCCTGAAGCTTCGAAAGGCGTCGCTTTAATTTTAGAAAAGCATCAACCGCTTGTTCTACTGCTTCTTTAAAGTCACTATCACTTTTTTTAAGAAATTCTCCGTAAGTAGATAGCATAGAGTCACAAATTTTGTGTATGTCCTCTTGAAGGCACAAGGCTTTAACATTTTCAGCCATTAATAGTGACGCATGATCTAAAGATAATTTAGTGAAAAGAGTCGGATCCAACTCTTTGCATCGTGTTGATCGCATGGAGAAAATTTCTGTCCCTGAAACCGATACGGTTAAATGTTGTTCTATATGATTTATTTTTATAGATAATTGGTCTTTTCTTTCAGATGATAAAGATGACTTTAGTTTGTGAAATGCCTCCAAAAGTTGAATAGGGGATTGATGAAAGGCTAAGCTTGTTTCTGGCTCTGAGATGTAATTATGGTAAGCGTGTAGTAGCTGATTGAGTTCCTGATTGTCACCTTTAAGCTTAAATGACTTCAGTAATGTTCTTCTAGCCTGCTCAACTTGTTTACAGTATTGCCCTCTTTCTGTGTAAGAATGACTTGCAGCTGATGGAGGAACGGCTCGAATTGACATAGTGAAAGCAGCTTTAGAAATAAAATATAATGATAGTGAGCTGCCTTTTACCAATCAAGCAATCGAAATTAAATCGGTTTAATGAACCTTAGTTATTAAAGTTCAATTAAAAACTGAGGTAGATTGCGAATAGTTTTAATCTAATATTGAGTTGAACTAGAGTCTTCATCCAATTGTCACATAGTAAATTGTTCTGATAAGTGTTTGAGTGGAGTGAATGATGAAAAACATGACTAAATTCTTTTCTATTGGCTTAATGGCCAATTTAGTTTTATTGGCGAATGTTGCCCAGTCTGCAGAGTTTAATCAACCGCACATCAATGTTACTGGCGTGAGCCAAATTGAAGTAAAACCAGATACCGCAAACATCTCGATTTCAGTTAGTGTCGTTAAACCCAAGGCAATCGAAGCAAAAGAGGATGCCGATCATGCTGTGGCCAACTTAATGAAACGCCTTACAAAATTTGATCTGAAGAAAGGTGACATTACGAGTGCTAATTTAAACTTAAGCACTGAATATCGTTACCCGCCAAAGCAAGAGCGACAGCTCGTTGGTTTTAGAGCATCGAGAGATATTAAGTTAACAGTTTCAAACCTCGACAAAGTAAGCAAAATACTTGATGAGTCGATTAAGTCAGGGGTCAACCAAGTAAATAGCATCAATTTCAGTGTTAAAGATAAAAATAAATATTTAGAAGAAGCGAGAGCTCTAGCAATTAAAGACGCAAAAACAAAAGCCCGAGCACTCGCAAAAGGGTTTGACTCAAAGCTTGCAGGTGTTTGGGAAATTCGCTATCAAAATATGCAACCATCGGAACAACCTGTATTTAAAGACAGAATGATGTTCAGTAGTGCCGCTGCAACTGATAATAGCTATCAAAATTCAAAAATCACCTTTAGTGATAGAGTGCAAGTCGTGTTTCTACTAAAATAATCCTTTATTTGATTTTGGAGTGTTTACGTTGTTTCCTTATCAATGGGTGTTGTTTGATGCCGATGAAACCTTGTTTCATTTTGATGCACATGCTGGATTATTGCATTTGTTTAAGCAATATGATGTAACGTTTACAGAAACCGTTTATCAACAATATCAACACGTAAATCATGAATTATGGCTTCAATATCAAGCGGGCAACATCACTGCACAACAGTTACAAGTGACTCGCTTTAATATTTGGTCTGACAGGCTGGGTGTTGAAGCAGGGCTACTTAACGCCGGTTTTTTAGATGCGATGGCTTTTGTGAGTCAACCTATCGAAGGTGTGCTTGAAGTGTTGGAAACGTTATCCTCAAAAACAAATATTGGTATTGTAACCAACGGTTTTACTGCGTTACAAAAAAAACGCTTAACTAATACTGGAGTTGATCAATTTATTGATTTACTCGTCATATCTGAAGAAATTGGCGCAGCCAAACCTGAGAGTAAGATTTTTGAATATGCCCTTGAAAAAATGAGTAATCCAACACCTAATAAAGTGCTCATGGTTGGCGATAATCTCGATACTGATATTCTAGGCGGCAATCAAATGGGTTTTGATACGTGCTGGTGTAATTTCAATAAACGACTTAACTCCAACGATATTACAGCTGATTTCGAATTAAATGACTTTTATTCCTTTTTCAGTCTGCTTGAGTTGTCCTGAGTCAAACTAGCCCCCAGCGCGAGGCTAATCTGTCACTGTTTCTCCAAGCTCATTAAGCAAATGTTTTGCTTCATATTTTAATTGTCCTAGCTTGTAGTTGTAATTCACTGCGCTCTCATTTACTTCATTCGTATTTCGGTTACTATACTTCAAGGGCCCTCTTTGTTGAAATGATGTTCCTCTAGAGGGCTCTGTCACGCTAACATCACTTTGTCGCTTTACCGAGAGAATATGGTGAAGGCCTGCTATTACGGCAGATCTGTTCTCACTCTTTATATTTTGTTTAAGTTCATGGATCATACAATCTTGTTTTACTTGATGTTTAAATGCAAAATAGTGATGCGAACCTATAACTGTTGCTATAGCAGTTGTGAGCGTTCGAGCTTTTGTTCCTGATAGTTTGGGATATCGACCACTGTAAAGTAAACCTTCGAGATTTCCTGAATACCTTTCTGGAGTACCTTCAGACATACTTTCAGATGGGGTTGTATGAAAGTCACTTATCGAATTTGATTGCCCTTCAGTGGTTGGCCTTACATAAAATATTCCTGCATCGGGAGTGCTTTGAAGTTTTTGGTATGTATCTGGCTTCTTGACCAGTTGAGCATCATGCCTTTGCTCGTATGTTCCAGCTTTATGTGATATCAATCTAGATACAGCTTGTAAAAAGGCCATAATTTTAATTTTTTGTGTGATGAATGAATCAATCAATTATAGATATAAATATTAACTAACAATATAAGGTTAACTAGGTTTAATGACCCGAACATACTCAGTTAATCAAGTGTGCTTGAAATGTTGGGGTAGACCTTTTACTGCGAGTATTCCTTTCAAAATATCCGGCCTGTCGGTAATGATGCCATCAACGCCCCAATCAATCAGTTGATTTACTTTTGTGTAGTTAAAATCCGTATGTTCGTGCTCAGTCCAGCCCCAAGGTACAACTTTAATACCTAATTGATGAGCATGCTCAATTTGTTGTTGAGTTACGTCTTGTTCATAAGGCTCCCAAAACGTACCACCCAACTTTTTTACCATTTTTGGGTAATCGTAATCATAATTACTGGCAAGTAATGGGCTTGTCCAAATTTTGCCATTTCCTACTTTATATTCAGCCTGTGTGTTGTCGGGATCATACTCTGGCTCAGTTAAATAGGCGGTGTGAATTCCTGGGATGAGTTGCTGTATATCAACAAGCGCCTGCCATTCAAACGCTTGAATTTCGGCCTGATTGCTTATGTGGTTTTGGTTTATTGCCATGGCGAGTGCTTTAGCAATTACCTCTGGGGAAACAGACAGTTCCTTTTGAGTTGGATCTGTTTTTATCTCCATTTGATATCGCACAGGATATTTGGCATTGGCTTTTACAAAATGAATGACTTGTTCGAGTGTCGGGATATGAACATCTTTCATTGCAATATGATGAGGGTACATTTGCTGAAACTCTGAGCCTGCTTTAATGTTACCCACTTGGTACTGTTGCAGTTGTTTCAGCGATAGATTTTTAATGGGTATTGGTTTTGTTATCCAATTACCATTCGCATCTTGTGTGGTTTGTGGATTTAGCGTTAGATTATGAGTTACAACTAAGACGCCATCCTTTGTCATATTGATGTCCATATCAATAACATCGACGCCCATTTTTAATGCAGCATCATAAGCAGGTAATGTATTTTCGGGTGCAATGGCTCTGAAGCCTCTGTGGGCATAAATATCAACATAGTGAGAAGAAGCAAGCGCAGAGAAAGGCGTTAAGCCAGAAAGTAATAATGACAGAATAATTATATTTTTATCCATGCACACGACCTCACAAAGGGAAGATATAACATCCGTAAAACAATATGTGATTATTACGCAGCTGAATAATTAATAATTGTTAACCATAAAAGAAATGAGTTTATTAGCATTCTAAGTTTGCTGATGAGTGGCCTATAACATGGGAAGCAGATTATACCCATGATACCTGAAGATACTCTATTTCAGCGAGAATGCACAACTTGTTAATCAAGGCGACAGTGTGCAGAAATAGTGAGCTATTGTTAGCGCTGGCAACACAGAGTAACACACTGTTCAACTCGCACTGCGTGGACTTCTCAGCGCCAATTCTTCTTTGTTACATTAGCTCGAAAGAATCCCGATATTCCTTCACTAATGCGCCTCAAAGCATTGGCGCTGAGAAAGTCCTGAAACATGC
>NZ_JAFEUN010000101.1 GCF_016900895.1 Parashewanella hymeniacidonis | reverse complement strand
GTAGGTTTTGCGAGTATTTTGCGGGAGTTTTGCGAGTAAAAATTTAAAGCTGTACGGTAAAACTAAATTTCACCTTATAAATCAACAAGAAAATTGGTCGGTATGAGAGGATTCGAACCTCCGACCCCTGACACCCCATGCCTCCCACTATTGAGCCGTAACATATTGTAATAAAAGCAATATCACCAAAATATTTTAACTATAAAACTTAAAAAAGTTAAAAATCGACAATATATAAATCAGTAAGTTAAACCATAGTTTTGCGCACTTATAAATTCAACTTACGTGATCTTACTGCTTAGAATTCATTTTTACGTATACTCATCTAAAACTGATATAATTACTTACTTGAAACAACACTTGCTTGAAACTTCTTACTAGGAATCCCACAATGAAATACAGCCCGCCATTTCAACTTACTCATACAATGATGGGGCTGGTCGCTGATATTTCCGAATTAATTGGTCTCTGGACAGCCAGTAACGCTAACCGGCTTGTACCGAAATTAAGAAGAGAAAATCGGATTAAAACGATTCAAGCATCACTTGCTGTAGAGCAGAACACACTTAGTATCGAGCAAGTCACCGCTGTAATAGAGGGAAAAACAGTTTTAGGTACACCTAAAGAAATTCAAGAAGTTCATAATGCTTTTGCGGCTTATGAAGCCATGGAAAACTGGAACCCACTTGAAGCTGAAGATCTTTTATCAGCACATAACATATTAATGACAGGACTTGTGACAAATGCAGGTTCTTGGCGCACTGATGGAACAGGCATATATCGTGGAACTGAACTTGTTCATATGGCACCACCTGCTGGACAAGTTCCTCGATTAATGTATCAACTTATTGATTGGTTAAGTGAAACTGAAGCACACCCACTCATTGCCTCTGCCGCTTTTCATTATGAATTTGAATTTATTCACCCATTCAGTGACGGCAATGGTCGTATGGGAAGACTTTGGCAAACACTCATTCTTAGTCACTGGCAGCCACTTTTAGCGTTTCTCCCTGTAGAGACCGTTATAAGAGAAAAGCAGCAAGATTATTATCATTGGTTAAGCCACGCTGATGCTCAAAGTGATAGCACAAAGTTTATTGAGTTCCTTTTGAGCGCAATAAAAGAAGCATTAAATGAAGCTATTGAGATAGATCAATCAAGTTCAAAAACGCTGGCAAAAACGCAGGATCAAACGCTGGTAAAAACTAAGGAAAAAACGCCGGATAAAATACTTCGAATACTCAAATCACACCCAGATATGAACTTATCAGAGGTTGCTTATAATATAAATCGCTCTGTTAGTGCTGTGGAACGTGCTGTTGCGAAGCTGAAGAAAGAGAATCGATTGTCATACCATGGCCCCAAAAAGAATGGCCATTGGAAAGTACATTAAGTTGCTTAATTATGGGAAAGTGATTTTTTACCCAGCCTTTCTAAATAGATTATTTCGAGAAATTCTAGCCAGTGATCTCGTTAAAAAATCATCAAACTCTTTTCTTGAGCTGACTTTTGTTCCAATACCTTGCTCTAGCTGATCTATCCCTTATTGCATTTGCTTTCGTAGCTTGGCCAACTTCACTGTTCCAATCCTTATGAAGCTCCATAAAACATACTTCAGCACAGACAAAAGTTGTATTTTGACAATGATTTTATTTCTGGCACTTAGAATTGATTTCATTGGTAACTAAAGTAATAAATCAAATCATTCACTGTTATATATTGATATAAAAAGATTTTTAATAGCCTTTAGATGATAATTTAAAGGTAACTTCTAGGGTAACTAAGGGGTAATATAGTTACCTAAAAATAAATAATTTTTATAAAACATAAAAGTCATATAAATCAGACGCATTACTTTTAGGTTACTTTTAGTTACCCCAAAAAGGTAACCTGCTGTTTACTTATAAATCATGAGGTTATAGAGGGTTTTCAAAGAGGTTACCATTGTTACCTGAGGGCTTTACGTAGATTTTATCATTCGAGCGAATATTTGAATTTGAAGCGATACAACATCGTAATTACCGTTTTGGTGTAAGTCAGAGCGTCAGTGATGATTAGGTTTCGCTCTAATTTAACTTAACGCACATTGTAAGCATCGAAAATCACTCGCCCAATACTCGCAACGGCTTTATTTCTGTCTTTAAGTGATAGATTGGTTTCAGTCAAATAGATGCTAATGATCAGTGGAGAACGATCACCTTTCCATATGCTCGCTACGATTCCTCTTGAACCATTATTTCCTGCCCCTGTTCTGTCAGCAATATGCCAATCAGCTGGAAGAGTAGAACGAAGGAGCGCCGTTGAAAGACGATTTTTCTGCATCCATGTAGAAAGATACTGTCGAGAAGCCAAACTGAGCGTTCTGGAGTATAAAAGTTTGTTTACTGTGTTCACCATCGCATTTGGAGTCGAAGTGTCTCTAACATCACCGGGGCTAGCACTGTTAAGATCTGGTTCGGTTCGGTCAAGTCTTGTAACAGGATCACCTAATTTTCTTAGGTATTTGGTCAAGGAGGATGAACCTCCAATATGCTCCAAAACGATATTGGCGGCCGTATTATCGCTTGTCAGCATTGTGGCTTTGCATGCATCGAATACAGTTATTTGTTTGTTGATCAATTTTTTGGTTATCGGAGACCAAGTGATTAAATCATCGCTTTTTATTATCGTTGTTTCTGATTTATTTAATTGTCCAGCTTCAATATCACTAAACATTTTGGCACATGCTAACACCTTGAAAGTGCTCATTAATGGAAAACGTTCGTCTCCTCTATAGCTCCAAGTCGTTCCATTAGAAGAATCCAGAATTGCAACTCCTAATCTACCTGCAATCTCTGTTTCAATTTGCTTAAATTGTTCACTCAGTCTCGGTTTAAGCTCTGCTGCATTAACTTGGAGAGAGAGTAAAAAGACAACGGCTGCACTTGAAGCTTTTAATATCACATTGACACCTGAATAATGAGTAACTCGATGTCATTATCAGAGTCATTGACTAAGCCATGTTCACCGAAGGGTTTATTTTTGATGATATCGCCCTTTGTAACTTTTGATTCGATACCATCTATCGTCATAGTTCCTGAACCACTTAAGATAATATAAAGTTCTTCATTATTGCCGTGTTTGTGATAACCCACTGTGGATTTGGGAGGGATTACTTGTCTGTCGATGAAATCAATACTACTTTGAAAATCGGAACGACCAAAAACTTCAAATAATTCAACAGAACCAATACCATCATGCGCTGAATGCTGTTGTTGTTTTTCAGCTTTTAAAAAATTACGGATCACCCTAGATTCCTGTTCTCTTTTTTGTTCCAACTAAACTCTAAAAACGAGTTGAACCTTAATTCTAATAGACACTCACATTCATAGGCTTTGATGCTAAGAGCCTACTTTTGAATGCCAAACCATTATCGTTGTTACATCACCGGAATGTTCTGATTCGTGCAGTGCTTCAAAACCGTATTTTTGATAAAGCGCAATATTATGAGCATCACTCTGAAGGTACAGTTTTTCGATGCCGAGCTCTCTAGCAAACAGCTTTGCTCTAGAAAGTAGAACTTCTGAATAACCTTTGCCTCGGTGATTTGGACAAACATACACTCCGCCAATCCAATGTTCGTACTCTGGATGATGCTTGTTTTCTTTGTACTTTAGCTCTGCTACACCAATGACTGAATCGTCACTAAGAAGGATAAATGAAAAAGGCAGTGCCCCTTTATTATTTACTCTGCTGAGTCCAAGTTCGTAGATGGCGTCGTAAGTAAAAGATTTTCCATTCTTTCCCCATTCGTCATAGTACCATTTCGCTATGGTACTCAAGTGCTCTGGATGATCGGCTAAATATGCTACTTGCATGATAATTCCCTTTTTTCATCTTTGCTTTAATCTCTATATCAAGACAAATTAAGCTTCATTTCTAATAAGCAAGGTTCAAACCCGAGTTTTTCATACGCTTTAATCGCTGAAATATTTTGGGAATAAACATCAAGATAAAAATCGTTTACGCCTCTTTGTCGACTCCATTCAATAATTTTGTTGAGCAGCTGTTTGTTTAAACCTCTACCTCTAAATTCAGGTAAGACATACATGAAACCAAGATAACAATGTTTGTCGTGGTTGAGAGACTGCTTAGAACTACGAATTTGGCCATAGCCAGTTGCAATAATTTGTTTGTTATCCTCTAAAACGATGAGGTATGAGTCATTATCTGTTATCAGATGCTCAATATCGTAGTAGGTTGCACTTTCGGGTTTGATGGTTGAATTAAACGGCCTTTCAGCCTCCACCACTGCTTGCTCTAACGCTTGTAAAATGGGTAAATCGAATAATTTTGCTTCTCTGAAAATCATAATCTCTAATTTCTCAATAATTACTTCTAATTTTCAAAATTGAATCTAACACTTCAAAAGTGAAGTCTTGAAATTCTTCTTCGCAATGATCATTTACCCCACAATTAGCGAAAGCAGTAATGCTTACATCACCATCAGGAATATAAATATTTTGAGTAAAGTAACCAAACTCAGTGCCGCCATGATGATAAAAGGTTTTATTGTTTACTGTCTCTCGCCAAACACCTAAGCCATAATGAAAAGCTGAATTACGATAAAAGCGTGCTCCCCACGAATTTATCAAATGCTTGCCTCCAATCATTTGCTCTCGTACATCTTCAGTCACGACATTATTCTTCGTTACAATAGCTTTTAAAAGTGCAGCCATATCATCAACATTTGAAGCTAATGGCCCGTCCATTGTAGCCGTCGTTCCAATAATATCTTTTGTATCAACCCAAACATTCAACGGTGTAGGAAAGCTTGATTCATATGTATTAATGAAATACCCAGATATCATCTCAGGTTTTGGTTTTTCAACGCCTTTGAGATAGCTCGATGTCATGCCTAACGGATTTAAGATCTTATTTCTAATTGCTTTAGCTGGATGTTCGCCTAATACGTTCTCAAGAATAATTCCTGTCAACGTATATCCAGTATTAGAATAGCCAAAGCGTTCATCGGGTTCAAATTCTGCTGGCTGTCCGAGAGCAAAACTTAAAGGAAATCTATCGGTTGTAGCTTTATCAGGTTGCGAGAATTGGGCTTTATAAAAATCATACTCACCAGCATCGTTATACTCAAAAATACCACTGGTATGATTAAGCAATTTCCTTAGCGCCATTTTTTCAGAGTGCTCAATTTGCTTTAGCATTTTTTTCTCTAAATATGCGCTGATCGGAGCATCAAGATCTAACTTACCTTCCTCGTGTAGCATAGCGACTAATAATGCTGTAAGTTTTTTTCCTGCACTGCCGTTTGGCATAACGGCGTTAATAGGCATTTTGATTTTTTTAATTTTGTCAGAGTAGCCTGCACTTCCAATAAAACGACCGTTGGAAGTATCAACTAATAAAACCGCACCGGGAATATGCTTTGAGTTCACCAGCTCATCGAGTAGATTTTGATAATCAATTGGTGTCCTAACAGTTAATTCAGATTTTTCTGCACTAAAACCAGAAGGTGAAAACGACAAATTACTAAATATTGTAATTAACAGAGTTTTGCCAAGCCATTTAAGCATTTATAACTTCCCTTGTTACCCACTAGATATACAGATTTTAATATTCTTGAGATTGCTAGCTACTTTTGGATTGTTGCAGTGACGACACCTGCTCCGCACATCATTCCACCACTCAATTTATTAAACCAATTTTGAAATTTCACTGAGCGAACACGATTTCTTATCACACCAGAAAACACCGCATAAAATGATGCGCTTGCAGCAGAGACAGCTAAAAATGATACCGACAATATGAGCATTTGAGGGAGCACCTTACTTTCTGCATTAATGAATAGTGGAAGGAACGCCATAAAAAACACAATCCCTTTTGGATTTAATGCCGTGACCATTAATGAGTCCCTAAAGACCGTTTTACTATTTATTGGCTGTGACTCTTTTGGTTTCACCGAACTAATTTCAACCTTAGTGCACCATGCTTTAATACCTAAATAAACTAAATAGGCAGCACCTAACCATTTAACGATGCCAAATAAAGTGGCAGAGGCAGAGAGTAACGCTCCCACTCCAAACAACGACAAACTCATCGCAATCAAGTCACCGCATAAAACACCACAGATCAGAGGTAAAACTGATTTTTTACCATGATTTAATGCTTGTGCCATCACTAAAAATACTGTCGGCCCAGGTGTAAAACATAAAGCCATAGATGCTGCGATAAAAGATAACCACACTTCTATACTCATGTAAGCTCCTTTTGATAGCTATCCCTATCAATATCTAACACTTCAGCAATGATAGACACCTTGTTAATATTTAAGTTCGACAATTTTTCAATGACTGATTTGCTGAGTATTTGCTTTCGAGCTTCGCTTCTTCCAGATAGAATACGCAGTGATACATGGATAAATGATCGACTCTCAAAACCCACTTGATAATGTTGAAAAGGCATTGCCCTAACTTTGATGTCTTTAACATCAAATAGGTCAGAAGATAAAGCACCTTGGAAAGTGCTATCCATTAAAATTAATGATGCCAAATCATCCGAATGCTCAATAATGTGGTACGGCATAATAAATTCCTGCGCTTTAAAGGTTAACTACGATTGGGTTCATAAGCTTCATATCTTGGCAGGTTTGAATCAAGATCATCCCAGCTAGCTTTTGAGGTTACGAAATTATGTGAAATTGGGCGTTCACAGATTTCAGAATCAATAACACCTAAGCGGACACGAATTCTGGATAAGTCATCGTCATTTGAACTGAATATCGGTGAGGCACAATGCTGGCAGAAATGCCTTTTTTTACCCGGTCTCAATTCAAAAAATTTAAGCTCAGCTTTACCTCTGAGAAATGTAAAATCACTCGTATTTACAAAACCATTAGTTGCATAAGCTGTTCCGCTAGATTTACGGCATAAGGAACAATGACAATGAATGATTTCTTCAATATTGCCGTGGATTTCAAACGTTATCGCACCACATAAGCAACTCCCTTGGTACATCTGATCACTTCCTTAATATTTACGCTGGTTATTTTGATCTATTAATACTTGATGGTTTATCAATTGTTGTAGAAAAAATGATAGAGACAATCTTCCAATCAGTTTCATCTTTTATCAGCGAAAAGGCTTCATGTCCGAAATTAGTTCTTTTCCCAGCTAAGAAAAACTCATAATCACAATATGCAATCCCAATACTGGAGTCACTCATTATGCTGCAATTCGTAAAACGCACTTCAGTGTCTCGTTTATCACTTTCAGCCCATTTAATGAATTTTGTAATACTATGTTCTTTAACTCTGCTATGACTATTTACATCGGCCTTATTTTCAAAGTCCTGCTCGCTCATAGACGAGACCCAAGACGAGTTGTCTGAATGGAACAGTGCGAGAAATGCTGCTTTGTCTTTTTGTTTAATCGACTTTGAAAACTGCTCCAATACATGATTGATTGTTTTCTCAGATGCGCCAGCATGAAACGAAAATAGTATTAGAAGAGCTGAACTGAAAAATACACGAAACATCTTACATCCCTTTAATTCAGCACTAACTCTGAGCTATTTTATATAAGAAAAGTGCGAACCCACCGAACAGTATGAGTCCGATTATAGCCATAATGGTTAACGTTTTTGATTGAGCTATCGACTCGCCAAGATCTTTCGAGCCAAACAAACCTAGAAAAGCTAAGATTCCATCTAAAATGTGCATAAATCATTCCCTTAAATACAATGAGATAAAACCCTCTTGGCGAGCTAATATAAACTGTTCGAGCTTCACAATAAACCAATCACTCATTGATGAGTTAAAATTTTAATTTATTAGTAAGTTAGACAATATTAGATGAGCCTTTATTCATATGTTTTCGGTATTGATAAACTATGCTCAGTTGGCGGCGGTGTAATGGTTAGCACTTTTAATTCTTTTGGTGACTCAAATCGATGCCAAACACCTTTTGGAACAACCAGCAACTCACCCGCTTCAAGTCTATTTGGGTGCTCCGTGCCATCGATTAATAAGTAAAGCGTTGTTTCACCTTCAATGACTTGAACCAACTCATCACCAGACGGATGACGCTCCCACTCACTCTTACCTGAATAGTGAGTAATATAGATCCCGCTATCATCAAAATTCGATAACTTTGTAAATGCATTGCTCATTTCACTTTCAGGAGTTTCAGGTGTTCTATTATGTAAAAATGTTACTTGTTCAAATCCATTTTTTATTGATATTGCAGAAGGCATTTTTGCTTTATCTGACATCTTTAAATCCTTTTTATTTTGTGGCGATTACTCTAGAAATATACTGAATAGACTCTCTTGCGGCTTTGCTGATCCCCGACAATTGAAAAAAACCATGAATAACGCCTAAATAACGACGACACTGTGCATGCACACCAGAGCTTATTAGCTTCTTGTAAAGCCACTCCCCTTCATCAACTAAAGGATCATATTCAGCGGTGATGATGTGTGTTTCAGGTAGACCATCGAAATCACCACTAAATATCGGGCTTATTTCTTGGTTAGCTTGTGTTACACCTGTGCCTTCGATATAGGAATCAAACCCTGATAATAAAGCCTCTTTGGTGATAATGAAGTTCGCACCATTAACTGAAAAACTGTTACTAGAAGCTGTGGCATCAAGCATCGGGTATATCAAAATTTGCTTTTTAGGCAGCCACTCCTTAGCACTCTTCAACCGCAAACAAGTAACTAATGCTAAATTACCACCTGCACTATCTCCTGCAATCACAATATCTTCTTGACGACCACCCCATTGACAGCAATTGTGATAAATATAATTAGACGCATTGAAGGCATCATCATGTGCCGCAGGATACTGAAACTCTGGTGCTAAACGATATTCGACAGCAACCACTAATGCCTGAGATTGAATTGCTATCTCTCTTAGTTGCTGATCGTGCGTTTCGAAAGAACCACTAACGAAGCAACCTCCGTGAAAATAAATCACAACTGGTAAATTTTCTTTGGCAGATGGTTTGAATAATTTCAAAGAAAAATATTCGCAACGAATTGTGTGAACAGAATAGAGTTCTCTTGACTGGCCAGCTAATGAAGTACTCGCAATATAACCTGCTCTTCTCTCTTGAATAGTCTGATTGCTTATTGAAGGGCAACCTGCATCATTGAACTCTTTAACAATTTGATCGATACCTTCTTCTAAATAAAACTCTTTCAAAATTTATTCCGTTTTCATTAAGATAGCTTCTCTTTGCGGAAGCACTGTATATAATAACAGTTAGCTTGTAAATATTTACATTCGAGAAATCACTGTAACATCCCTGAGATTACTCAAATAATAAAGCTTCCATTTTTTAGAATCCAAATCCCCCCAAAAAACATTAACTCCAGTTCATTAAATCAGTATCAGTTTGATGAATGAATTCGCAATTCGTTTAACTGATCCGCAGTTTGAAAATATTTGTCTTCTAACCTATTTACAGTGTTTTCCCCCAGTGCAATCGTAATTACATCGAATCGTTTCAACTTGATGCTTTTAAGGATTTAAGTGTTTTCAGTTTCAAACTCGGATTGATTTTTGGAGTACGAAATGAACGTGAATACTCAAACTTATTCAACGGCAGAATCTCATAACTTGCGGGTACTTGGTGCCCGACTTTTTTTATTGTTGTTGCTATCCCTTGCACCTGAACTTGCTTTCGCTAACCCGATCACTGAGGGAGTGGATTGGGTGATGGACTTATTGACCAGCGGCATTGCTCGAAGTGCAGCGGTGATTGGGATTGCCATTCTTGGATATCTAGCGTGGTTTGGCCGGATTACGGGCGAGACTTGCGGTAAGTACATTGCTGGCATTGTATTGGTGTTCGGTGGTGGCACTATTGTCGACCTTATCATCAGCGCCGTATCGTAAGGAGCCTGCATGACACATTCAAATAACCATCAAGATCCACTGTTTGTCGCCGTCACTCGTCCGGCTATGAAATGGGGCGTATCACTAGATGGCATCATCATCGCTGCGGGTCTGGTTGCGATTCTGATGATTGCTACTAAAAACCCGCTGACTTTATTGTTGTACCTGCCACTTCATGCCGTGATGTATGGTTTGTGTCTGCGTGATCCCCGCAGTTTTCGACTGCTCAAACTTTGGTTTAACACTAAAGCTAAATCTCTTGGTTGGCGTCACTTTGATTGCGCTACGGCCTGCCCAGTAATTAATACTCGCAGTCCACAATATCAAATCGGCAGTTGGAGGATGACAGCATGAGTAACGGTCTAGTGAGCCGACTTTGGCAAAAAGAAAATACAGTTTCAGAGTTTATTCCTTATCAAACCTTACTTGACCTCAATACCGTTAAAACTCGCAATGGCGAATATCTGCAAGTCATCAAGTTGCAAGGTATCGCTCATGAAACTCAAGATGCCGAACAAATTCAACTTTGGAAAGAGCAGCTTAATCTGACACTACGTAACATTGCCAGCCCTAACGTGTGTTTGTGGTCGCACATCATTCGCCGTGAACACAAGGTGTTTCCTGATGGTGAGTTTAAGGTCGATTTCGACCGTAAATTGAATCAAAAATATGCCGCTAATGTGTGCCAAAACCAACTCATGATGAATGAGCTGTACCTAACCGTTGTTTTCACTGATGGTATCAATGAACCACTTAACCTGTTTAAGAAAACTCAAACCCCAGAGCAGCGTATTGCTCAGCAACTTAAAGCAATGCGGGCGCTCGATGAAGTGATGAGTACCGTTCGCTCAGCTCTAGCTGAATATAAGCCTCAGTTGTTGACCACTTATTTTAAGAACGGCCATTTTTATTCTGAAGTGCTGACGTTTCTCGATTTCTTAATCAATGGTGAGTGGCAACAGCGAGTTTATCCAAGCGTTGATATCTCAATGGCGTTGCCAAGAGTGCGGCCTTTTTTCGGGAAAGATACTATTGCGTTAGAAGGCATTGTTTATACTCAATTCGGCGCCTGTTTAAGCATTGCGGAATACCCTGAAACCACCGAAGCTGGACTACTTAATGCATTGCTGTCTGCGCCATTTAGCTTTGTCCTCACTCAAAGCTTTAAGTTTCTCTCCAAACCTGTGGCTACGCAATTGTTAATGCGCCAACAAAACCGCTTAGTCACTACAGGCGATTTAGCGCAATCGCAAGTGGTGTCTATTACTGATGCATTAGATGATTTAACCTCAAATCGAGTGGTGTATGGCGAGCATCATCTGGTGCTGGCAATTCTGGCTAAATCAGTTAATACCTTGAACCAGCATATTGCCAATGTAAAATCGGAAATGGCTGAGCTGGCCATCATTCCTGCACGGGAAACCACTGGACTGGCAGCAGCCTATTGGTCACAGCTGCCCGCTAATCATCAATACTGCCCCCGCCCAGCGCCGATTTCGTCTAGAAACTTTGCAGGCTTTTGCAGCTTTCATAATTATCCAACAGGTCATATCGACGGTAACCAATGGGGCAGCGCCGTAACTCTTTTTAAAAGCGCATCAGGTGCACCTTATTATTTTAACTTCCATGAACATAAGGAGACCAAACCGCAACCACACTCATCACTTTCACACATATCCAACCTAACTGACTTAACCATAAAGGAGGACAATCTCGTTGCAGATACCAAGGACTCTATTCTCAAGGATGAGCACCATGCTTTGGGTAACACCTTAATCATTGGCGCTTCTGGCAGTGGTAAAACCGTGTTGCAAGGTTTTCTTATCTCCCAAAGTAAAAAATTTCATCCCACTCAAATTATCTTTGATAAAGACCGTGGTTTAGAAGTTTACGTGCGTGCATGTCGTGGCTTATATCTGCCATTGCAAATGGGCAAACCCACGGGTTTTAATCCGTTTCATCTTGAGGACAGCCCTGAAAACCGTTTGTTCTTAAACCAACTGCTTGGCAAGTTAATCGGCGGTGAACTCAACCATATTCAGCAACAAGAGCTGGCCAATGCCGTTGCAGGCGTGATGGCATTAGATAAACCGCTGCGGCGCTTAAGTCGTTGCTTGGAATTCCTTGACCCAACTGACAACAATGGCTGTTGCGCCAAATTACAAAAATGGTGTGATGGCGGTGAATTGGCGTGGGTACTGGACAACAAAATTGATGAGTTAGACGTTACTCATCAGCAACTGTTGGCCTTCGATGTTACCGAATTTCTGGATAACCCTGAAATTCGAACACCAATTGTGATGTACCTGTTCCACCGCATCGAAAAATTGATTGACGGTCGACGCTTGCAAATCATCATGGATGAGTTCTGGAAGCTATTGCTCGATGAATACTTTGAAGATTTAGCCAACAACAAACAAAAAGTTATCCGTAAGCAAAACGGCATTATGATTTACGCCACCCAATCCACTAAGGATGTTTTGAAGTCACCGATCGCCCACACGCTGATTGAGCAGTGTGCCACCTTTATTTTTACGCCGAACCCGAAAGCTAGACGAGAAGATTATATTGACAGCTTTAACCTCACCTCATCTGAATTCGACATCATTAAAACCCAACTGCAACCAAACTCTCATCAATTTTTGGTGAAGCAAGGCCATGAAAGCGCCGTAAACACCTTGGACTTAGAAGGATTAGATGAAGAGCTGGCCGTCATTTCTGGCACCACTAATAAAGTGAAATTGATGCATGAGTTAGTGGAGCAAGTCGGCAGTGAGCCGAACGATTGGTTACCACTTTACTATGACGCACTGGTTAACAAACGAGGTGAAGCATGATTAAGCGCACTCACCTTTTACTGAGTCTATTGCTGTCGCAATTATTACAGACTCACTCAGCCTTCGCCTTTCCCGTAATTGATGCCGCCAACCTGCAGCAAAACATCATTCAGGTGAAACATCTGCTTGAGGAGATCAACACCTTAAAGCAGCAACTGCAAACTTCGAAATCTCAGCTCAGTAGCATCAATGGCATTCGCCATATGTCGGGCGTGATTGATTCGGTGTATGACATGAGTGTCAAAGTCGACCCAAATCTGGCACTCAAAAAGCAAGGTTTACATAACAGCGATTGGCTCAACTTAGGCGGTGATGTTGCTGGTCTTTACGATGATATTAATCGTTATCGAGGCCGCTGGTTTGGTCAAACTCAAGTGTCACTGCAACAAACCCAAGCACGTTATCAGCAGTTAATACGTTTGATTCGAAAAGTCGATAATGCTCCGCAGCAAAAAGATATTGAAGATTTGCAAGCCCGTATCAATGCTGAAGGCGTGATGCTGGAAAATGAACAAGCCAAACTGCAATTACTCAACGCACAAGCCAAGGCCAGTGATGCACTGACTCAACAACGCATTACTCAAATGGCCGTTGAATCGGCAGGTGAGCTGCATCCAATACAACTGAATTATTAATACACAGCCAAGGACGGGTACAACACAGTGAGAAGTACCCATGAAAACACAATACTTAACCATTATCGCCATCGGCTCACTTGCGCTAAGTGCATGCTTTGACAGTAAGCACGAAGTACCTGCTACCAAATCAACGCCAACCGTCGACTGGTATTTAACCCACAATGCAGAGTTAGATAACACCTTAGCTCGATGCAGTAATAATCCTGGCGAGTATCGCAATCAGCCCGACTGCATTAATGCGCTGCAAGCGGCCAATCAACGTAGCGCAGGCGAATTGCACCCACTACACATTGATGTTGATAAATTGCCGAAACATCACGGCTGGCACTAAATGGAGTTTTAGTCATGGCAGCGCAAAGTAACTTATATCAAAGCATCTTCCACATGGTTGACCATGCCCTCAACAATTATGTGCGACAAGGCTCGGTACGCTTGATTGATTTTCTACTGCCGTTGTTCAGCAGCCTAATGATTATCTGGATTGCAATTTGGGGTTATTCAATGATGATGGGCAAAAGCGAGGCGCCGCTGCAAGAAGGCTTTTTCCGCATCATCCGTGTCGGCTTTATTTTAGCCTTAGGGTTAACCGCCAGTCGTTACAACCAAACCGTGGTGAGCTTTTTAGCTGACACACCACAAACACTTGCTTCTTTGGTCACAGGTAGCCCAAGCAAAGATGCCGCCGGACTGCTCGATAGTTTATTCACCCAAATCTTTGCCCTTGCTGATACCTCTTGGCGTCAAGGTGGGGTGATGAACGGCAATTTCGGCATGTATTTTTTGGCGATTGCGGTGGTGCTGATTGGCAGTTGTCTGACGTTATTGGTCGCATTTTTCATTCTGCTCAGCAAGGTGATGGTGAGCATTTTACTGGCCATCGGTCCGGCGTTCTTTGTATTGCTGTTGTTTCAAGCGACACAACGCTTCTTCGAAAGTTGGCTCGGTATGGTCATTAATTTTGGTTTTGTACTGCTACTAGGTGTGGCTTCAGGGCAATTAATGACCACAGTAGCCGCAGATTATTTGCAACAAATCTCCAGCAACCACTCTACAGTATCGACGCTCAGTGACAGCTCCATGCTGTGCATCGTTTTAGGACTTTGCATTTTGGTGATGAAGCAAATCCCAGCCATGGCAGCTGCGCTCGGTGGTGGTGTTGCTATCGCAGCGAACGGCGCTATAGCTCACAGCCTACATGCGCTCAGACCAACTACTTTGCGACATCAATATCGAAACTTGCGCCGTGATCTCAACTACACAGGTCAAGCTTTGGGTATTCCTCTCAAACCCGTTGGCGCTGGTTATCACGCTTATCAACAACGCTTTGGTGGCAACACCATCAGCGGGAGAAACCCATAATGAAAAAGCTCATCTGCATTTGTGTTGCCCTACTACTGACGCACTGCGCCAGTGCACCGAAACCACCACACTGCAAAGACAATGGTAAAGGGTTAAAACCCATTAACACTGGCTTGGTAACAGTAAAAGCACCTGTTTCAGAGAATAAGGAGCAACATGACTGAAATGCTACCTGACACGCTCGACATGCCTTTCTCTGACAAACAGTTTATTAAGCAGTATTTCAAGGAAGCCAGAGGCTGGGATGCCGAGCTAAGCCATCGCATCAAACGCTCAGAGCAAAGAGCGTGGCGGTGTGTAGCCTTGTTAACGGTTATCGCCCTTTTACAAGGTATTGGCTTAGTTGTGCTACTGCCGCTCAAATCTATCGAGCCGTTTGTTATTCGAGTCGATAACAACACAGGCTTAGTGGATGTGGTATCGACCTTAGCCAGTCACGGCCAAGTGAAAGTCAAAGCACAAGAAGCCATGGATAAATACTGGCTGACTCAATATCTGCGCCATCGAGAAAGCTACCAATGGCAAACCCGTGCCTATGACCGCAACCTGATTGGCATTATGTCGACTGAATCTGTGCAGTTGGATTATGGCGCTCAAACCGATCCTAAAACCAATCCGCAAGCACCGATTAGTCGATACGGCCAAAATGCTCAAGTGCGAGTCCATATTCAGGCCACCAGTTTTATTGATGATGAAACTATCAATGGCGAGCAACACAAAACAGCATTAATTCGTTACAGCAAACAAATCAAACGCCTTGGCGAGCATCATCCACTGACCCATTGGGTAGCGACCATTACCTTCGTGTATCGCAATTCACCTATGAAGTTGGAAGATCGTCGCTTAAATCCACTGGGATTTCAGGTGTTGAGTTATCGCAATGATCAAGCTTCGGGAGGTGATGATTGATGCTACCCAATGCTTTTTTGCCGTCACTCCTGCGAAGGCAGGAGTCCAGTGCCTTTTGTGCAATAAAGAAAGGTAGTCGCTGGATACCAGCCTTCGCTGTTATGACGTTATTACTCAGCAGTTTTAATACTTTTGCCCTCGAAACCCCACACATGGGGAAACTCGATAAACGAGTGCGACACATCGGTAGTGGTCTAATTTAGTGATAGGCATGAATATCAATTCCAAATTCTACTCGATTAATTAACAAACCGATTACCGTGTCATGCATACTTTCTAATTTTGAAAAACAAATTGTTCTTCGTGCC
>NZ_JAFEUN010000100.1 GCF_016900895.1 Parashewanella hymeniacidonis | reverse complement strand
GGAAAAAGAGGAGACCAATATACTCTGAAGTAATCCCAAATTCCTTTGTCAGTATGATGACCAGTCCACTCACCGACAATTTCCATAGTAATCACTTCAGAATCAGTAAGTTTTGGAGGGCTTCCACGGCTTCTTAAGGGCGTTGTTATTTCTTGCTGATAAAAATCGTCAACCAAACAGTAGACATAAATGATAAAATCTTCTATAGGCATGATCGTAACCTTCAATGGAATGGTTAGAACCTACCATTTTAAGGTATGATCATGCCTATCAAAAATTAGTCACACATCGGGTTAAAGAATATATTAGGTGATTTACCACCAAGCTCTACTGTGGATGGGATAATATTTATAGCGGCACATTTTAGGATGTGTGAACCGACAGGTGTTGACCCCGTAAAGGCGATTTTAGCAATGCGAGTGCTTGGCCGACTTCTTCGCCATAGCCATTGACGATGTTGAGTACACCCTTAGGTAAAATGTCTTAAATAAGTTCCACCAGAATAAGAATCGATGCAGGCGTTTGCTCTGCGGGCTTTAATACTACACAGTTACCGCCTTCTAGAGCCGGAGCAAGTTTCCATGCCGCCAAATTTTTATTAAAACTTTAGTAGTGCTAGGTTGCTTAGTATTTGGCAATTCCGTATTATTCTATTACTGCTGGAATGAAACTATTTAGGCTTTGGTACTGACTAACTTTCATTTCAGTTTTTTATTTTTCAAATATTATACCCAAGTGGCTCTACGTATGAGTCACCACTGGAAAGGATTTATCATGCCTGTTATTACACTTCCTGATGGTAGCAAACGCGAGTTTGCACAACCTGTTTCTACTTATGACGTTGCAATGGATATTGGTCCAGGTTTAGCTAAAGCCTGTATCGCTGGCCGAGTAAACGGTAAGCTTAAAGATGCTTGCGATGTTATTGAGTCTGACTCTGATCTTTCTATTATCACCGCAAAAGATGATGATGGTTTAGAAATTTTGCGTCACTCCTGTGCGCATTTATTAGGTCATGCTATCAAGCAACTATGGCCAGATGTCAAAATGGCAATTGGACCAGTTATTGATAAAGGTTTTTACTACGATATTGATCTTGAGCATAAATTGACTCAAGAAGATATTGATAAGCTTGAAAAGCGTATGCTTGAGCTTGCCAAGACAAATTACAATGTAATTAAAAAAGTCGGTAGCTGGCAAGACGCATATGATGCGTTTGAAGCTCGTGGTGAAACTTACAAAATGCAAATTCTTGATGAAAACATCGAGAAATCGGCAACACCAGCTTTATATCATCATGAAGAATATACGGATATGTGCCGTGGACCTCATGTACCCAATATGCGTTTTTGTCAGCATTTTAAGTTAATGAATGTTGCTGGTGCATACTGGCGTGGTGATTCGTCGAATAAGATGCTTCAGCGTGTTTACGGTACAGCTTGGGCTGACAAAAAGCAGCTTAAGTCATATTTGAACCGCCTTGAAGAAGCGTCAAAGCGTGATCATCGTAAAATCGGTAAGCAGCTCGATCTTTACCATATGCAAGAAGAAGCACCTGGTATGGTGTTTTGGCATAATGATGGTTGGAGCATTTTCCGTGAACTAGAAACCTTTGTTCGCACCAAGCTTGTTGATTACGATTATCAAGAAGTAAAAGGTCCATTAATCATGGACAGAGTATTGTGGGAGCGTTCAGGTCACTGGGACAAATATTCAGAAGCTATGTTCACGACTCACAGCGAAGCTCGTGATTATGCGCTAAAACCAATGAACTGTCCTGGTCATGTTCAAATCTTTAACCAAGGTTTGAAGTCATACCGTGATCTTCCATTGCGTATGGCTGAGTTTGGGTGTTGTCACCGTAATGAACCTTCAGGTTCACTACATGGACTGATGCGTGTCCGTGGCTTTACTCAAGATGATGCGCACGTATTTTGTACTGAAAACCAAGTTCAAGACGAAGTGATTAAGTGTATCAAAATGGTATACGATACTTACGCTACTTTTGGATTTGAAAATATCGTTGTTAAGTTATCAACTCGCCCTGAAAAGCGTATTGGTGACGACGATATGTGGGATAGAGCAGAAGAAGCTTTGAAGCAAGCTTTGGCATCAAATGAAATCGAATATGAGATTTTAGATGGCGAAGGTGCTTTCTATGGCCCAAAAATCGAATTTACTTTGCATGATTGTTTAGATCGTGCATGGCAATGTGGTACAGTGCAACTCGATTATGCGCTACCGAATCGTTTAGGTGCAACTTATGTTGCAGAAGACAACAGTCGCCAGACTCCAGTAATGATTCATCGCGCTATTCTGGGTTCACTAGAACGTTTCTTAGGTATTCTTATCGAAGAATACGCTGGTCGCTTCCCAACTTGGTTAGCTCCAGCTCAAGCTGTTGTGATGAATATTACCGATAAGCACGCTGATTATGTTGAAGAAGTAGTCAATATATTCAAGAAGCAGGGAATTCGTGCAGTTAAAGACTTGAGAAACGAGAAGATTGGCTTTAAAATACGCGAGCACACTTTAAGACGTGTCCCTTATTTATTGGTCGTTGGTGATCAAGAGATGGAAAATAGGGAAGTCGCTGTGCGAACACGGGACGGAAAAGATTTAGGCAAACTGAGTATTGATACGTTTGCAGCTAAAATCCGTGAACAGATTTCGTTCCGTAGTCTAAATTTGTTGGAGGACTAGGTCATAAAAGGCAAAAGAGATGGTGGGCGTAATACCGCTCCCAATAGAATCAATGATGAAATTACCGGCGTATCTGAAGTACGTTTAAATGGTGCTGAAGGCGAACAACATGGTATCATGACCATTCGTGACGCACAAAGTAAGGCGGATGAAGCAGTTTTAGATCTTGTTGAAATCAGCCCGAACGCTGAGCCCCCAGTATGTCGGATAATGGACTACGGAAAGTTCCTTTTTGATAAAGCGAAAGCTCAAAAGGAACAAAAGAAGAAGCAAAAGCAGGTTCAGGTTAAAGAAGTAAAATTCAGACCTGGAACTGATGAAAACGATTATCAGGTAAAACTACGCAACCTGAATCGTTTTCTAAGCGATGGTGACAAAGCGAAAGTAACGCTGCGTTTCCGTGGCCGCGAAATGGCACACCAAAGCATTGGTATGGCTCTATTGAACCGTATTAAAGCAGATTTGGAAGAAATAGCAGTCGTGGAGTCTTTCCCGAAAATGGAAGGTCGTCAAGCTGTTATGGTGCTAGCGCCTAAAAAGAAATAAGTCGGGCTTATTAAAAAGTAAGTAAGGTTCAATAGAGCCTTACTTCGCCTTGCTATTTAATTAACTATCCCAATGCGGAGTTTTAGAAATGCCTAAAATGAAAACAGATAAGGGTGTTGCTAAACGCTTTAAGAAAACTGCTAATGGTTTCAAGCGTAAGCAAGCTCACCTTCGTCACATTCTGACTAAGAAAAGCACTAAGCGTAAACGTCATTTACGTGCTAAGTGTTTAGTTGCCAAGTCTGACGTTCCAGCAATCGCGCGTCAATTACCTTACGCTTAATTTAGGAGATATAGAAAATGCCAAGAGTTAAGCGTGGTGTAACCGCTCGTGCTCGTCACAAGAAAGTATTAAAACTTGCCAAAGGTTATTATGGTGCTCGTTCTCGCGTATATCGCGTAGCGGTACAAGCAGTAACTAAAGCGGGTCAATATGCATACCGTGACCGTCGTCAAAAGAAACGTCAATTCCGTCAACTTTGGATTGCACGTATCAATGCGGCAGCTCGTCAAAATGGTCTTTCATACAGCCGTTTCATCAACGGTCTGAAGAAGGCGTCTATCGAAATCGATCGTAAGATTTTGGCAGACATTGCAGTATATGACAAAGTTGTTTTCGCAACTTTAGTTGGAAAAGCAAAAGAAGCTTTAGCTTAATCGCTTAAGTTATTTTGTACTGCTCTCAAAGCCTCGGTTTACCGAGGCTTTGTTCGTTTTAGCTTTTACATATTCTAGGTGTTTGTTGCTGTAAGCCCAGTAAATTAAAGTAGTTTTGTCCTAAAGCTATATTTCTAAATGCTTCATCATTTATGTATTTGTGTATTTCACTCACAGTTTTCAAAGTGTGATCATAGTCTTCAAAATCAAAATTTTCATATGCTAGAAAATCGGTGCCATTGATAAATTGTGAAGGGTACTTATTGATTAAAGCAACATAGCGAGTTCTGTCTCGACTAAAAAAGTTTTCTTCTAAAACAGTCGATGAAATGTCAAGCGTAAGGTTAGGGTGGTTTTTTAAAAAACTGTTCATAAGCCCAATATGATTCTTGGTATCTATCTTACTTTGCTCAGTAGACAATCCCATATGAGCCCATACAATTTTATTATCAGGATATCGCTCTAGCACATGCCGCATTAGATGAATATATTCAAAGGGAGAATCGTTTAAACCGATGTCGGCATGCAAAGTAAGTGGGAGATTATGAGTTCTTAAATATGCCATGAATGGTTGCCAATTATTAATGTCACTTATTGTTGCTGGTTCGTGAGCGTTACTGAGTAAAGCGTGTTGGATTAGGTTTACTTCGCCGACCCACTTAAATTTATTCGGATACTTATTTTGGATATAAATAACCCGCTGTAAAATGTTCTCTGGATTGGCCAAATCAGGAAAACTCATCGAAAGTTTTGTGACTATGTTTTTATACTTGTGTTTTGTAAACGCTTTTAAGTTTCGAAAATCATTTACCCAACTTGGCTTAATTGGCGTATTTGGGCAGTCTAGGTAATGCTTACAAGCAGTTTTAACTGCAAATGTTTGTCCGATCCCATAAGCATTGACGTACTTAATGCCGGCTTTATTAAGAATGCTCATGAGTTTATCGGTTGGCATAGCTTCATTATTAAACGGTTGTGTATGTAAATGAGTATCAACCTGAAGTGTGTGGGAGAGTTGGTTCCTATCAAAGCAATCAGAACTGTTTGCATAATTAAATACGGCAAGGAAAGAAAAAAATAGTGAGAATTGAAAAATACACCTTTTCATATAAACATCCGTGTTTACACATAATGGTTTTATTATAGGCAATAAAAAAGGCACCGAATGGTGCCCATTAAAAATTGTAAGTTAGTTGAATCCTAGACCTTTAAACCAACCAATAGTTGATCAAGTTGCTCGGCAGTCGCGTGTAACTCATCACAACCTGAAACTGCATTGTTAGCTGATTCTTCCACATTATGAGATTGATTGCGGATTTCCATTAAATTACCAGCTATTTCGTTTGCAACGGCAGATTGCTGCTCAGCGGAGCTTGCAATTTGAACACTCATATCTAGTACTTTGTCGCTATGATTTGAGATATTTCGTAAATCATCACCGGTTTTCATTACGTGAGATTTACCTTGCTCAGCTTGTTCAACGGTTCTCGACATTACTTGAGTTAGGGCACTTGCGCCAGATTGGAGAGATTCGATCATGCTTTTTATCTCTACAGTGGCATCCTGAGTGCGGCCAGCAAGTGTTCTAACTTCATCTGCAACAACAGCAAATCCTCGCCCTTGCTCGCCTGCTCGTGCAGCCTCAATTGCAGCGTTAAGAGCGAGCAGATTAGTTTGTTCTGAAATTGCATTAATCGTTGTCACAACTTCATCAATGCGTGATGCATTGTCATTTAATTCATTCACGGCGTCAGAGGCATTTGAAATATCCGATGCTAAAGTACCAATAACTTTAACCGTGTTTTCGATATCTCTGGAACCAACCGTAACCTGATTATTCGCTTCTTGTGTTTCCATTGAAGATACTTCAGCGTTTCGGGAAACTTCTTTAACTGCTGCGGTCATCTCTTCCATCGCTGTAGCAAGTGAATCAAGGTGTTGCCTTTGATTTACAGCTAATTCTTGGCCTTGGCCCGCATTTCCACGAAATTCGTTGACGACATTACGAATTTGATCAGTTGATTGAATGATTTGTTTGACTAATTGATGCTGCCTATCAACCAAAGTATCAATACTGATGGCTAAATGGCTAAATTCATCTGGTACTTTAAAAAAGTTAAGGCGATTGGTTAAATCACCACCAGCAGCACGTTCTAATGCCATCACTGTAGTATATAAAGCACCACGGATGAAGGTCGAAATATAATACGTAGCCATCCAAACAAGGAATAGTAAGCCAGCGGTTATAATATAAATAACCTTTTGGTCTTCTTTTATGATCTCGTCCACTTGCTTCATTGAAGAAGTCTGATGCATCGAAATAGAAGAAAGAAAATTATCTCTTTGGTTTGTTGGGATATAGTCTAAAGCGGCATCAACAATTTGTTGCTTTTGCTGGGCGCTTTGAGTACTTGCATATTTATTGAATTCTCCTGATATCTTCTCTAACTCATAGTGAGATGCAAAAGCCAAAAAAACTAATGCTAAGATAGAGATGGTTGCTAGGATTATAAACTTTTGTCTTATTGTTGTTTGAATCAAATACTTATCGATCCAACGAAATTTTACTTCTTTCATAATTATACTCTTATGCCTTTTAGTAGCACTTTTTATGAGTGACCCCAAATATCATATCGGCTCGAGAACCTCCGACTTAAGCAATTAAATATCAATTGCTGAAATTTTATCTTCCGTTGAAAAATTGTTATCGACATTTTACATCTTGATCATTTTACAGGCCAGTGGTTGTAAGTCATTTTGACTATAAAATTGTAATAACGTGATGACAATCAACTTATATGGGATCGAATCCTGTAACGAGTGATTTATTGACTTAAATTGAGCTTTTATCTCTTATATAAATCAATTTACTCTAGAAAAACCAAGTGCATTAGCGTAAAATTTCCGTCTTTTTTATTCTTGATTGTGTAGCGAATTCATAGCTTCAAAATTCATAAGATAAATTCTCTTATTTAGAATTCTGTGGTTTTTCCAACATGCAGTGGAAATTAAAATGCAACAACTAAACGACATTGTATCTAATGCTTTAGAAGTAATAGAGCAAACTAGTGATTTAAAAGCACTAGATGATATCCGAGTAGATTATTTGGGTAAAAAAGGTCAGATTACGGCAATGATGCGTATGATGGCTACTTTAAGTGCGGAAGAAAAACCTGCATTTGGACAAAAAGTTAATGATGCTAAGCAAACCGTTCAAAAAGCGTTAAACGCTAAAATTGAAGGGATGAAACTTGCCGAACTAGAAGAAAAGCTGAAGACTGAGCAAGTTGATGTGACACTTCCTGGCCGTGTAACCGAACTTGGTGGTTTACATCCAGTCACTCGAACTATTGAACGCATCGAGGACTTTTTTGGTGAGCTTGGTTTCCAAGTGGAGAAGGGCCCAGAAATTGAAGATGACTTTCATAACTTCGATTCGTTAAACATTCCTGATGATCATCCAGCTCGAGCAGATCACGATACATTTTATTTTAATCCTAAGTTAGTTCTTAGAACTCAAACTTCAGGTGTTCAAATTCGAACAATGGAAAAGAAAGATCCTCCGTTACGAATTATCTCCCCAGGTCGCGTATACCGTAATGATTACGATCAAACTCATACACCGATGTTTCATCAGGTTGAAGGTTTGATGATCGATAAAAAAGTTAACTTTGCTGAGCTTAAAGGTATCTTGCATGATTTTCTTCGTAATTTTTTCGAAGAAGATTTAGAAGTTCGTTTCCGTCCTTCTTATTTCCCGTTCACTGAACCATCAGCAGAAGTTGATGTTAAAGGTGAGAATGGCTGGTTAGAAGTTTTAGGCTGTGGCATGGTGCATCCGAATGTACTGCGAAGCGTAGGTTATGATCCAGAAGAATATACAGGATTTGCATTTGGTATGGGCGTAGAGCGCTTATCTATGCTTCGTTATGGCGTAAATGATTTACGTTCATTTTTCGAAAATGACTTACGTTTCCTTAAGCAATTCAAATAACGGAGCAAATTAACAATGAAATTTAGTGAATCTTGGCTTCGTGAGTGGGTAAACCCAGAAATTTCTCGTGAAGCGCTTTCAGAACAGATCACCATGGCAGGGTTAGAGGTTGATGGTGTTGAGCCAGTTGCTGCTAATTTTTCTGGTGTAGTCGTCGGTGAAGTTGTCGAGTGTGGTCAACATCCTGATGCAGATAAGTTGCGTGTTACAAAAATCAATGTAGGTAGTGAAGAACTGCTTGATATCGTTTGTGGTGCACCGAATTGTCGTTTAGGTATTAAAGTCGCAGTTGCTGTTGTTGGTGCGAAACTACCAGGTGATTTCAAAATCAAGAAGGCCAAGCTTCGTGGCGTTCCTTCTCATGGTATGCTTTGTTCTTATTCAGAATTAGGTATCGATATTGAAAGCGATGGCATTATTGAGCTACCTCTTGATGCATCCGTTGGCACAGATATTCGTGAATATTTGGATTTAGACGATGCCATTATTGACGTGGATTTGACGGCAAACCGTGCAGATTGTCTCGGTATGGTCGGCTTAGCTCGTGAAGTTGCTGTTCTTAATCGTATGCAGGCAATAGAGCCAACTTGGGAAAAAGCTGACTCAAGCATTGCTGATAAAGTTGACGTACAGCTGACGGATTCGGCAGCTTGTCCTCGTTACCTTTCACGTATAGTGAAGGGTGTCGACGTGAAAGCCGCATCACCATTGTGGATGCAAGAAAAGTTACGCCGCAGTGGGATTCGTTCAATCGATCCTATCGTCGATGTTACTAACTATGTGCTTCTTGAATACGGTCAACCAATGCATGCGTTTGATGCATCGAAGATTGATGGTGCAATTGAAGTTCGTATGGGGAACGGCGAAGAAAAGCTAACCTTGTTAGACGGTAACGAGATTACGGTTCCAGCTGATACGTTAGTCATTGCAGATAAGAGCAAAACTCTTGCACTAGCAGGTATCTTCGGTGGTGAAGAATCAGGTGTTAATGAATCTTCAACAGATATCGTTCTTGAGTGTGCGTTCTTTGCACCTTCAGTTATCCGTGGTAAGGCTCGTATTCATGGCTTACATACTGATGCCTCACATCGCTTTGAACGTGGTGTAGACCCACAAATTCAGCATAAAGTAATGGATAGAGCAACACGCTTAATTCTTGATATTTGTGGTGGCCAAGCAGGTGATGTTGTAGAAGCCGTTGCTGAAGAAAACCTTCCACAAGAGAAAACAATTACTTTACGCCGTAACAAGCTTGATGGTCGTTTAGGTCATTTTATTAGTGATGAAGATGTTGTTGAAATTCTTACTATGCTTGGTTTTGATGTTCAAGTAAGTGAAGGTGGCTGGTCAGTTATTACTCGAACCTATCGCTTTGATATGGCAATCGAAGAAGATCTGATCGAAGAAGTAGCAAGAATTTATGGTTATAACAATATTCCAAACATTGCGCCACAAGCAAGTTTGGTTATGTCAGACCATAAAGAATCTGACTTATCTGTTCGTAAAGTTCGTCAAACTTTGATCGCACGAGGATTCCAAGAAGCGATAACATATAGTTTTGTTGATCCTAAGCTTCAGCAGTTAATTCACCCTGAGCAAAAGACGATGATATTGCCGCATCCGATTTCAACTGAAATGTCGGTGATGCGTTTATCTATGTTTACAGGTCTGTTGACTACGCTTGCTTATAATCAAAAGCGTCAGCAAGGGCGTGTCCGCTTATTTGAAACAGGATTACGCTTTGTTCCTGATAACACAGCAGAGTCAGGCGTTCGTCAAGATTCGATGATTGGTGGCGTTATTTCTGGTACTAATGTGGACGAACATTGGTCAATGGAAGCTAAAACCGTTGATTTCTTCGATCTTAAAGGTGATTTAGAAGCAATTATGGGGTTGACAGCAGCAGCTTCAGAATTTACTTTTAATGCTGGTCAGCATCCTGCTCTTCATCCAGGGCAATGTGCTGAAATTTTGAGAAATGATCGAGTAATTGGTTATATTGGTGCAATTCACCCTAATTTGGAAAAACCGTTTGGATTAAACGGCAAAACCATTGTTTTTGAGGTAGAATTGGATGCCTTGTTACATGTTAAGTTACCAATAGCAGAAACTGTTTCTAAGTTTCCTGCAAACAGACGTGATATCGCAGTCGTTGTCGATGAAAATATTTCTGCTGGGGATATCATCGCTTCCATAAGAAAAAGTGGCGATAATCAGCTAGTTGGCATAAACTTGTTCGATGTATATCGGGGCAAAGGTGTTGAGCAAGGCAAGAAAAGCTTAGCTATTGCACTTACATTACAAGACAAAACACGTACATTAGAAGAAAAAGAAATTATGGAGCAAGTTGACTCTATAGTTTCAGTTCTTAAGACTGAGTTCAACGCATCGTTGAGGGATTAAAGTTATGGCACTTACCAAAGCCGAAATGGCAGAACATCTTTTTGAAGAGCTTGGTATTAACAAGCGACTAGCCAAAGAGATGGTTGAGTTGTTCTTTGAAGAAATTCGTGGAGCTCTCGAAAGTGGTGAGCAAGTCAAGCTATCTGGCTTTGGCAATTTTGACCTTAGGGATAAGAATCAAAGACCGGGAAGGAATCCAAAAACTGGTGAAGATATACCAATTTCGGCTCGCCGTGTGGTAACATTTCGACCTGGGCAAAAACTTAAAAGCCGCGTAGAGAAATCTAACGCTGGCAAGTAAAGTGAAAATAATAAAAGCCACTCAATTGAGTGGCTTTTATTTATTAAACGTAAAATAACACTTAACTGTATTTACTCGAAAGACTTCTTATTATCGCAGCTAAACTTGGCGCAATGCTTTGATGAGCGGGATAACACAATCCAATTCTTCTGAACATTCTCGGGCCATCATAATTTACTTTCGCTAGTCTTGGTTCATCTTCAATAAGTCCATCTGGCAAAAAACTGATTCCAAAACCACCGAGCACTAAAGATTGCACTAATGATTTTGAAGATGCTTTAGCGACTAAGTTTAAAGATATATGATTGCAAGCCAATAAGCCGATGGTCTGTTGGTGAGCTTTACAAGGTGGGCACTCTATAAACGGGTAACCGTGCAGTTTTTCAGGGGTTACCAGTTCTTCGTTTGTAAGCGTGTGGTTTGAAGGCACACACAGAACATAATCTTCTTCCCAGAGTGGAATGAATATTTCATCCTCATATTTTAATTCTTCAATGATTAGCCTAGCATCTGCTTGTGATGATAACTCAACTAATTCTAGATCTAAGTGTTCAATGGCTTCGTTACACGTGGTGAGTACTTTCGAAAGCCTGCGTTGACTTAAATCCGGCATCACAGCTAACTGAAACTTAACTCTGTTTGCTTTCTGTTTGAATAAGCCAGGAAGCTCTTTTGCTTCTTCAACTAATTTTAAAGCAAGAGGATATAGGTATTGAGCATTATCTAATGCTTTTACGCCTTTTTTACTTCGCTCAAACAGTTTGCCACCGAGTTGTTCTTCTAACTGTTTAAGCCCTGCAGAAAGCGATGGTTGACTTACGTGGCACCTTTTTGCTGCTGCTGTGATGTTGTTTTCTTCAAAAATTGCGATAAAAAAGCGTAATAATCTTAAATCAACCATATATGGGTATATACTGTGTTTATAACTCTATCAATAGGCTCAGCCTATCATATCTAGCTGTAATTAGTATTTTTCAATTGTTTTTCTGCTACTTATACTAAGCCTACTTTCCTTAATATTGCTTCAACTAAGCGATATTAAAAGATATTTCAATTGATTAACAAATATAGGCAAATCTAATGACAGATTTGAAAACTAAAGAGTTAGTAGTTATTACAGGTGGATCTTCTGGTATTGGTGCTGCTATTGCAAAAGCTTTTAACAATGCTGGCCACCCATTACTTCTTCTTGCACGTCGTATAGAAAAAATGGAAGAACTTGGTCTAGAAAACTCTATGCTTGCAAAAGTAGACGTTACTGATCGTGTTGCAATGACTGCTGCCATTAAAAAAGCCGAAGCTAAGTTTGGACCAGTAGGTGGTTTAGTCAATAACGCCGGTGTCATGTTGCTTGGTCAAGCTGATGTGCAAGATCCTGCTGAATGGAAAAAAATGATGGACGTTAACGTGATGGGAGTTCTTAACGGAATTCACTCAGTTTTAGCTGACATGAAAGAACGTCGAAACGGTACTATCATCAACATCAGCTCTATTGCTGGTCGTAAAACGTTTGGTGCTCATGCTGCTTATTGTAGAACTAAATTTGCGGTACACGCATTAACTGAAAATATTCGTGAAGAAGTTGCTCCATTTGACGTTCGTATGGTAACAATTGCCCCAGGTGCTGTTGAAACTGAATTACTTGGGCATACCACAAATAAAGACATCGTCGCTGGTTATGAAGATTGGAAAGGGTCAATGGGCGGTGCTATTCACCCTGAGACAATTGCTGAAGCAACATTATTTGCTTTCCAACAACCACAAAGTGTTTGTATTCGTGAAATCGTAGTGGCAGCTACACGTCAAGAACCATAATCAATAGATTTATTTCCATTGTGAATTCAAAAAGCCCTGATTTTTAAGTCAGGGCTTTTTACATTAGAAGAGTAGAACTAAATCAGTCTTTCTTTTTTTTCTTTAATCCAAGCCCTAATTCTCTGCCTCTCAAGCGTGCATAATAAGAGAATCCGATTAAAAGCCCCATTAATAAGACTGATTCAACAATTGAGAATGCTCGAATACTGTCCTCAACATAGAGCAAAGTAAAGCTATGCAATAAATAAAGGCATAAAATAAAACTGGCCCAAGCAAAGGTGTATGGCTTACCTTTTATGATGCCTCTTATCGGGAATAGCAGCGGCACAATCCACAGCAAAGAGAAAATCCAGCTGTAGGTGCCATTGAGTCCCAATTGAACAAAGTAGCCTCCTAGCAGAAGCAGTAAAGCTAAGTAACCAATCTGGTTTAACTTGAGTAAAGTTTGAGTCTGCATCTTTGTCTCGTTAAATAATGTCTAATACATTTTCTGGTGGGCGACCAATGACAGCTTTACCGTTAGCCAGTACAATGGGTCTTTCAATGAGTTTCGGTGTTTCAACCATCGCGTTGACAAGGTCTTCGCTTGTTTTATTTACATCCGATAAGTTCTGCGCCTTATATTCGTCTTCTTTCGTACGCATCATCTCTCTAGGGGCGAAATTAAGCAGCTCAAGTAGTTTTTTTATGTCACTTGAACTAGGTGCCACTTTTAAGTATTCCACAATGGTGACTTCACAGTTGTTTTCTTCTAATAGCGCAAGTGTTTGGCGACTCTTAGAGCATCTAGGATTATGGTAGATGGTTGCTTTTGTCATTATTCAATAACCTATATTTTTTATATCTTTAAATTTTATCAAACTGTGAGGTAGATAGCTAAATCTAATATAGCTACCTACTTTAATTCATCAAGGTCTCTTTCAGCTCGTTTAAATTGCCTGATCTTAGCTTCAATTCGAGCTAACTGAAGTGAGTTGTTTTTTGTCTTTTGATGAGCATAGTTCAATTGATCTATCGCACCTTTATAATTAGCTGAAAGAGCAAGTAACTCTGCTTTTGTGTAATGCTCTAACGCAGACTGACCTTCTTTATGATAAGCATCAAATAATAATTGATAGGCTAATACATTCTGTTTATCTAAATAAATAGACTCTTGCAAAAGTGGTATCGCTTTTTGTGGCTTACCTTCTTCAATATACGCATTAGCTAAATTGATATTGATAACTTGTGACGTTGGTTTTAATTTTAGCTGTTCATTAAGCATTACAACGGCTTTATCGTATTCACCGGCTTCAAGTAATAAATCTGTTTTTGTATCTATATAAAACAAATTCTCAGGATCTTTTTTTAGCAATTCATCAATGATCTTAGTGGCAGGCTTAAACTCCTCCAAACGAAAGAGAGCAAGTGCTTTGCCGTAGAGCGCAGCATCCTTAAAAGCAAACGTTTCCTTTTTAAGCTGATTGTCAAACATGCCCAATGCTTGTTGTGGGTTATAGCTTGAAAAACGAACTTGAATTCGAGCTTTAGCTAATTGGAAATTAATATCATCTGGTATATAGCGATGTGGATAAAGTGCGGCACGGTTTCTTGCCTCTGAGATACGTGACTCTGGGAGTGGGTGAGTTAACAGCATTTCAGGTAGTTTGGTTGTAAAACGATACTTAGCCGCTAATTTATTGAAAAAAGTATAAGCGGCTTCGGGATCAAAACCGGCATCAACCATCACTTTTGTACCAATTCTATCGGCCTCTTTTTCGAAGCTTCGAGTGTAATTAATTTTTGCCTGAGTAGCTAAAGCTTGTGTTGTCGCTAAAGCGGCTATACCCGCTTGGGGAGCTGCAACAGTTAATAGAATGGCACCTAAAACACCGGCAATAGTAGCGGGTCCGGCTTTTTGTGATGCTTCGACTTGTCGTGCTAGGTGTCTTTGAGTAACGTGAGTGATCTCGTGAGCGAGCACCGATGCAATTTCACTTTCATTATCAGCGTTTAAGAAGAGCCCTGTATGAACTCCAACGTGTCCACCGAAAAATGCGAAAGCATTGATTTCATCATTCCTAAGCAAGAAAAAGGTAAAAGGTGTTTTGACATCAGTTGCATGGGCAACTAACTTATTCCCCAGTTCAGTTAGGTATTGCTCAAGTACGGGGTCATAAAGCATAGGAGCAGATGAGCGAATCACTCTCATGTATGCGTCGCCGTATTTTAATTCTTTATCAATACTGAATGTGTTGTTCGCTGCACTTCCTAAGTCTGGTAGGTCAGTATTGGCAAAACTATGCGCAGCACTCATCAGTAAAAAGGCACCAGATAGGGATGTCAATAAAGGCTTGAATAGCTTCTTGAATGCATGTGTTTTCAAATTAGGCCTATAATTTATTTTAATGATATTTACATACTAGCTTGTGGTTTCTGCTACAACTTAGGATAATAGTATTAACAATCATTGAGCAGTCTGACTATGCTTTGTATTGATTTAACCAATTTTCGCTGTCCTTTACCATTAGTAAAAACCAAATTAGCACTAAAAACATTACCGGAAGGCGAAAAATTGCAGGTTTTATTATCTGACCGTAATTCTAGGCACGATGTTCCCAAGTATTTGATCAAAGAAGGTTACTTTGTTCAGGAAGTAAGCAATTCCTCTGAATTACTTGAGCTTATTGTTGCAAAATCAAATAGAGAACAACGCTAATATGTACACATTATTATCAAATTGGTACAAAGACAGGTTTAGTGATCCTCAAGCTGTTACTTTAATTCTTATTATTGCTTCTATCTTTTTCTTAGTCTATTTCGCTGCTGGAATTCTAGCTCCTTTAATCGTTGCACTGGTTTTGGCTTTTTTACTTGAATGGCCAGTAAATCAGATGCAACGCTTTGGCATTAATAGAACATTTGGCACGAGCATCGTTGTTTTGTGTTTTATCGGCCTAATGCTTATGGTCGTATTAGGTGTAATTCCAAGCGTTTGGAAGCAGGGAAGTGCTTTAATCTCTGAGTTACCAGAAATGATTGATAAAGGGATGGTAATTTTAAAAGAGCTTGCAGAAAAGTACCCCGAATACATAAGTATTGATCAATTAAACGCTTTAGTTTCTGAAACTCAATCAATGGTTGATACTCAGCATTTATTTGACTTAGCTAAACAACTATTAGGGGTTTCAGCATCTATTTTGGTGTTGATGGTTTATGCTATTTTAGTCCCACTGCTTGTATTCTTTTTCTTAAAAGATAAACAATCTTTGATTGCTGGCAGTAAACGATTTTTTCCAAGTAACCGACAACTTGCAGGGCAGGTTTGGTCAGAGATGCATCAGCAACTATTTAATTATATTCGTGGTAAAATCATAGAGTTAGTAGCAGTAGGTGTTGCAAGTTACATTTTCTTTGCCATCATGGGCCTGCAATACGCAGTTCTACTCGGAGTATTAACTGGCATCAGTGTCCTTATTCCATTTTTAGGAGCAACACTAGTCACCCTACCAATTGTGCTTGTTGCTTTTTTTCAGTGGGGTATCAGCCCTGAATTTGGTTACTTGTTGTTGGGTTACGGTATTATCCAAGCGATTGATGGAAATGTATTAGTACCGTTACTATTTTCTGATGCTGTAGATTTACATCCCGTCATTATTATCGCTGCTGTATTGATTTTTGGTGGTATGTGGGGAGTTTGGGGGGTATTTTTTGCTATTCCTTTAGCTTCATTGATAAAAGCTGTAATAAATGCCTGGCCTAAGAAGCTTACACAGGTTGAGAGTTAAAAACTGTTAATGTTTCTTAAATTAAAATTGTACAAAAATGCTCTTTTCTTTTCTAAGTAGAAGAGAAGAGAACTTTAATTTTTAGTGTGAAACTAATTTTTTGCAAATCACTTTTATCATATTAAATATGGTTAGTTTTGTTATACATAATTTTACTTACTATAAAAAATTAGGGAACCCATCAAACATGGGTAACAAATTAAGAAGAAAAATCTGAGGAGAAAAGCTTTATTTTTGAGATAATAAGTCAACCACGACAACTATCAAAATAAAATGGCGATTCTGAACAAAACAC
>NZ_JAFEUN010000010.1 GCF_016900895.1 Parashewanella hymeniacidonis | reverse complement strand
CTTCAGACCCTGCCGTTAGCCAACAACGCCCTTGCCATTCGGATTATCTTCCCCTCAGTCGGGGCGATACAGGTTTCTTTCAACCTGTCGGGTTTGCCAGCTTCGCTGGGCAAACAAAAAAGCAGACTCAAAAGTCTGCTTAATATTCTCTATATAATATGTAACTATTATTAAAGTAGTTTTTTCGCTGCGGCAACAACAATACTTACAGCACTGACTTCTGTTTTCTTCATTGTCGCTTCATCAGGAATTTCTTGTTGTGTACGGTTTACAATTACACCCGCTACACACGCTGCACGCCAGCCTTGAGATGCACACATAGTAAGCAATGTTGAAGATTCCATTTCATAGTTCAACACGCCAAGATCTTGCCATTCTTGCATTGAACCTTTAAAGCGACGAGTAACGCGACCTGATACTGTGTCGTAACGTTCTTGACCAGGATAGAAAGTATCTGACGATGCAGTAATACCGATATGAGGCTCAAGTCCTGCGTCACGAGATGCTTCAACCATTGCTGTTGTACAAGTGAAATCTGCTACCGCAGGGTATTCCATTGGTGCAAAGTGCAAGCTTGCACCGTCTAAGCGTACTGATGCTTGAGTTACGATTACATCACCTACGTTTACGTGTTCTTGAATGGCACCAGTAGTACCCACACGTAAGAACGTTGATATGCCTAATTGAGCTAACTCTTCTACAGCGATAGAGGTAGAAGGTCCACCAATACCAGTTGAGCATACCACTACAGCTTTACCATCAATATACCCAAGATAACTGGTGTATTCACGATGGCTCGCTAAGAACGTTGGTTGATCCATCTGTTCTGCAATTCGTTTTACACGCTCTGGATCGCCTGGAACAATAGCAAGTGCAGCACCATCCAACATTTCTTTGGTCAAGCCAAGATGAAATACATCTGACATTAGGAACCCCTTTGTTTAATTTTTGTTAATTTTTAAATATTGATCAGTACTTTACCCTAGCTGAGTACCAGATAAGGTTAACTTGATCACAATCTTTTGGATTAAGTTTTAGAATTTATTTTTAAAGCAGCATATCCCTATGAGGAATATCGTCCTCTAAATACATTTCAGAATGATTTTTGAAGCCAAATGAATGGTAAAAAGGCAGTAAATATTCCTGTGCCCCAATTTGAATATGTTGGTTCGGCCAATATTGATGGATCGTGTCGACTGAAGCTTGCACGACCTTTCGAGCCAGCCCCTGGTTTCGATATTTTTTTGCAACAGCCACTCGGCCAATGCTCGGCTCGGGATAGCTCTGATTTGGGGGCAGTACGCGACTATAAGCCATCAACGCTTTATCCGTATTAAAATAATACAAATGCAGCGTTTCTGGATGCCTATCCTTTTCATCTAAGTCAGCATAAGCACAGGCTTGTTCTACAACAAACACATCACATCTCAGTTTGAGTATTTCGTAGAGTTCATCAGTACTCAGTGCTGAAAAAAGTTTTACTTGTAACTCCATTACTCTTTTATCCACTCACCATTTAATTTAGGCTTTACCCAAGCATGAGAGAACCAATAATAACCCGATTTTGATTTACTCGGTCCGGTACAGTTATAACGAAATCGTCCCGCTGGCATATCAGTTTGTGCTTGTATTTCAAAGGTGTCATTACTAATCCAGCTGGGCTTTTGGGCACCTTGTCCTGTGATAAAGCACATAACCTGACTGGCCCTCATATCACTCATATCAAGTGTTACTGTCAATTTTGGCTTCGTTATATCCGCCGCTAACTCAGGGTTGATTGGTACTTGTTTCACTACAGGCATATTTAAACTGGTAAATTTAGCTTTAAGTGATTTCAAGCTCGTGTATGCCCCAGCGATCGGAAAGCGAGCTAACGATTGTAAGTTTGAATATTTTCCAACAGCACCTGATTGCTGTCCTAGGGCCGTGAAACCTTGCTCCTTAAGCATGGCCATAATATCTGAATTATATTCACCATATGGATAAGCTAAGACTTTATGGCTTTGCCCTGTATGCTGCTTAATGATGGCTTCAGTTTTTTCGATATTATTTTGAATTCTGATTAACCACTGCGAGTGCGTTTCGTCTTTCAATCGTCGAATAAGGTGATCATGCCCATAGCTATGATTCATGATCTCAGCGCCTTCATTGGCAATTTTATTGATCTGCTGCCAACTCATCATATTGCGATACTTCATCTCAATCGGTTCAATTGCAATAAACATCGCATAGGGGAAACCATGCTTTTTTAAAATGGGATGAGCATTTTCAAGAATACTCTTGTAGCCATCATCGAAAGTGATTGCTATGGTTTTGTCTGGTAATGCTTTTTTGGCTTTTGATGCTTCGAGCAAAGTAGAAAGCTTAATAACCTTAAAGTCATTATCTGCCAAGTACTGCATCTGCTCGGCGAATTGAGTCGGCGTCACACTGGTTACTGCAGGGGAATCAGTATCAACATGATGATATTGAATAATCACCGCACTTTTTACCGGCAGAGCAAACAATAGTAAACTGATCCAAATTATCTTTTTAAACACATGCATTTCCCTGGAATCTTGCCTAAATGAGTCGATTACAATTTTTATTTTCTAGACAGCAACATCATCGACTCTGGTCTTTAGCCATTCCTATCATTATCTCCAACATCAGCGTGCCGTTAATCGGATTAATTGATACTGCGATGATTGGTCATTTATCTGCGGCCTATTATTTAGGAGGCGTAGCCTTAGGGTCAACCATTATTAGTATGATTTCGTGGCTTCTTGGTTTTTTAAGAATGTCTACCACAGGGTTAACGGCGCAAGCTTCTGGTAAAAATGATCACAATAATTCCTTTAAGATCCTCCTTCAAAGCTCAGCATTAGCTCTTATCCTCGCCAGTGTCGTTTTAGTACTGCAAACGCCGATTTTGAATTCTGCACTGTGGTTTGCTGATGCCAGCAAAGAAGTCATTTTCTATTGTAAACAGTACATAGAGATCCGCATATGGTCATTACCTTTTGTACTGGTCAATATGGTCATGCTGGGATGGTTGCTAGGGCAAAAATTACCAAAGGTGGCGATGTGGCAAGTGATCATAGCCAATGTCATCAACTTGCTCTTAGATGTCTGGTTTATCATCATTTTAGACTGGAAAGTGGAAGGTGCAGCTTGGGCATCCTTGATTGCAGACATGACCGCCTTTGTCGTCGCACTGATTGTTGTATTAAAACAATGCAATAAACTGCCACACACGGTTATATCAAACTGGAAAGCAACCCTCTTTAAAGCGGGATATATCAAGCTGATCAGCTTAAATACAAATATTTTCATTCGCAGTTTGTGCTTACAACTCACCTTAACATTTATGACATTCTATGCCGCGAAGCACGGCGACAACGTGTTGGCAGCTAATGCTATCTTACTCAACCTTTTGCTTTTGATCTCATACGGCCTTGACGGTATTGCCTATTACGCTGAGGTGGAAGTCGGTAACGCATACAGCCAAAAGAAGTGGCAACGTTTAAATAACACCGTTTGGATGGCCTGGTTTTGGTCTGGTGCTGTTGCGGCTTTATTTGCTTTCATTTTCTTCAGTCATGGCGGCCTATTCATCGAGATGATGACCAATGTAAATGCCGTCATCGACTCTGCAAAAGCACATTTATTCTGGTTAGCGTTGATGCCGCTTTGGGCGTACAGCAGTTATTTATTCGATGGTGTATTCATCGGAGCTTCTAAAGGCAGCCAAATGAGAAACAGCATGCTGTTCTCAACCATCGTCATCTTTTTTCCAACTTGGTATTTACTCCAAGATTACGATAACCATGCGTTATGGGCCGCACTCAGTGCTTTTATGTTCAGCCGGAGCGCAACTTTAGGGGCTTACTTTATTTATTCTGATGGCTTAAAGAATGCGCATTTTGATAACTGACTCTATAGACAGCATTGGCATAATCATCAGAAATTAAAATTGAACCATCAGGCATATTTAAAATATCTACAGGGCGGCCTAATACTTGGTTTTTGTCACCTAACCAGCCAGAAATAAACGGCTTCACTTGCGTTATTTTGCTGCCATTCAATGTGACAAGCATGATGCGGTACCCCACTGGCGTAGTTCGATTCCATGAACCGTGCTGGGAAATAAGCATTTGGTTTTGATAGGGTTTAGGGAATTGACCACCAGTGTAAAACGTCATTCCAAGCGGTGCCACATGAGCCTGAAATTTATGCTCAGGTTTGGTTAAATTTTTGGGAATAGGCTTTCCAATGTAATCAGGCGCTGGAACGTTATCACCATATACATAAGGGAAACCAAAGTCTTCGCCCTTGTATGAAATACGATTTAATTCATCCGGCGGTGTATCATCACCAAGCATGTCTTGCCCATTATCGGTAAACCATAAAGAGCCTGACTTTGGCTGCCAATCAAAACCGACACTATTGCGAATACCCCGAGCCATGATCTCGATATCATCAGTTGCATTTATTTTAACGATGGTGCCAAAAATGGGCTGAGTATCTCTATAGAAGCAAGTATTACAAGGCATTCCAACCGCTGTATACAACTTACCTTCAGGTGAAAACTTGATGTACTTATAACCATGCCAACGCTTATTCGGAAAGCTACCAATCACACCATTAGGGCTCGCTTTTATGGTATTTGTTGTTCGAGAAAGTTTATACATCGAAACTTGATCAAGCTCCCCTACATATAACTTTCCCTCATGAAAACTTACACCATTTGGATAATTCAATCCACTCAGCAGTGTGATCACTTTTTTAGCTTTGGTTTTAGAGGCATTAGGCATTAAAGCATATACCTTTCCTTCGCCTCTGCTACCGACAAATACGACACCTTGATCATCGATGGTCAATTGGCGGGCACCATCAACATTTCCAGCATACACATCAATAGAAAATCCTTTAGGTAAACTCAACTGGTTCAGCTGAAGTTGTTGTGCGTATAACGCTGCACTCGAAAAAATAGAAAATGTTGAAAATAAAATCAGTTTAATATTCATATTGTTATAACCTGAGAATAACAGATCTTAGATGGCGTTCAGTAAATACATATTATATTGTCATGATACTCTAATTAACGCTAATTAGTTCAAATAGATAGTGCTAAACATTCCGAATAAACCAATTATTCTTAATTATGCTGATTCAGCAATAATAAACTTTTCAGGTTTATTTCAATCCTTAAATTGACACCAACTCGATGATAATTACAAACCGTATTCCAAACTTTAATAAATCTACATCTTTATCTAGAAACTGACTTTTTTCGGTACAAGCTAAATATTTCTAACTTATAAAATGACATATTACATAGCAAAATCTGCAATTCATTATTGAGGTTCACTTTTTCTAAAACAACCGTTCATGACCAAACAAAAAACATTAAGCCAATATGTCACAAAAAATCATCCTGTTACTACAAATATATTTACACAATCTTTGTTTTTTGTTCTTAACGTCGCCTATCTCCTAAAACTTAGACTTAATCAATATTAAATTTCAACTTTAAAAAAGCAGTAAAGCACTGATTAAAGGCAAAAAAATAAGTTAATGAAATCAATTTAATCATTAATTTCATTGTTTTTTCTGCTTAAAGGGGGATATATCTTAAAAAGCCAACTGAATCTTTAATCGATAAAGGAGGGAGATATGACGAGTTCATTACAAAGTGTTGCACCAGCACATACGTCCCTTAATGCACCAAAACAAGGGATAGCTGAGCAAGCTAAAAGCCATCATAGTGAAAAAAAAATTAGACGTACCGATGTAAAAAAGCTAGGTACTGAGATTGACTCCCTACTAACGAATCCTGCAAGTCAAACAACAAGATCTAGCAAACTGAGCTTTGACGCACTACTAACCAGCTTTAATAAGCAACCACCATTACAAAACAAAGAAGAAGCTCGGAAGATTTTACTCGAGATTGATCATATGTTATTAAGCCAATCTCGACAGGAAAGTGATCGTATGTTTTTAAGCCAACTTCGAGAGGAAAGTGATCAAACTAGGGCTAGAAATGTTGCAACAAAACAAGTAAGAGCAGCTCTTTTATTTCTTTATATTACTGCAGATTTAGAGAGAACTACAGAACTTTTGCAGCAAGCAAAAGACACTATGTTATTTGCTGAAAAAAAAATGAGCAAGTATGTAATAACTGCTCGCCAAAGAATAATTCAAGAAGCCGCAGCTGATTTCGCATCAGTTCATTTTGCTGAAACTCTTAATAGTGAACAAGTTAGGTACACTCTATACTCAAAGGTATGTGAACAGTTCGGTGCAGAAGCAATAACGGCACCTACCACTGGAACCGCACCAGAAATACACGATGATAAACTTACTCAATTCACTCTGGCTGTTGCTCTAAAAATCACACCATCATCAATCGCTGCCAATATATCAGAAGCCTGTGCCAAATCTAGAAATGATATTTTGACAAAGTTCCAACAAAATCATAGAGACACACCTATTACTGAAGCCAGCTTAAAAGTAGTCGATTCAGTGCTTTTTAAACGGTTCGATGAAGAAGTTATCGAGCCACTCGTCGCTGTAACAGGTATGCCCAGAACGTGTTTTACAGCGCCAATTTTCAAAGCTTGTACTACGAAAGTCGCCGATGAAGTAATTAGGGGCTCTTTAAGGCTAAGATTAAAAAACCCATATTGTTTAGAGTACTTACCTAATATCGCAAACCATTTTTACTCAGCCTTACAGTGCAAACATCACAATAAATGCATTCTTACATTTACCTTACCGAATAAGCGAGTAGAAAGGTCTATCTATCAAAATAAAGATATGTCTTTTGGCGTCAGGGCATATAACAAGGACGGTGCAGAATTCACCCAACCAATTTCAACTGCCGATATTTCGGTACTCCTTTCCTCTCTTCACAGAACTGAATGGCTTCAATTACCCAAAGATACTCAATTAGCGATGATTCGTTGTGCGTGCTTAAACCCCAGAAGTTATAGAACAACAGGAGAGGTGGCTCAATTTCTCGAAGTAATTGAGAAGGAAATTGAAGATGAATGCTTAAAAAACGAATACATTGATATTGTCCGTCGTTATTGTGTTTTTTGCTCCGAAAAAAACGAAGACATGATGAGAAAATGGGTAGTTGATAACTACTGTACTACCGATCCAAGACTTTCTGATAAAGCAAAAAAAATTAGCCGCATGATGCGAATAAAAACAGCTGAAGAAGAGGTAAAAAGAATCGATGATTGTAAAAGCAAAGCCAAAGAAACGTATAAAAATGAAGCAATCATGGAAAATGGTCAAATTTCGCCTCGAAGAGTACTTTTTGCAGCAGCAAGAGAAGGAGACTTGGACACAGTAAAAGTATTTCTCAAACCTCAAATTTCAGCAACGAAAGTAAAAATTCAAGTACTTGCAGAGGAAATGAAAGAAAGCGATGAACGTTATTTCTGGCATGAAAAAATATTTCAAGTATTAGAGTTTTTTAGAATCTGCTCACCCTGTAATTACGTGCCAACAAAAGAAGAACAAGAAGAGCTTGATAGAGCAGCTCAAATACGAGAAGAGAATGCAGGAAGAAGAAAGCAATTTTGGAATGAAGCAGAAGCAAATGCAGGAGAATTCGACATTCGTCGCAGTCTAAGGCTTGCCAACCAATCTGAGTATGAAACAAAAGATTGGAAAACACTATTGCTAGTGGCTGCAGAGCATAATAAGGCTCATGTAGTTAAATATTTACTTGATCATGATGATACCTATCTCAGAAATGGTAGTCGCTATGGAAGAAATGCTATCCATATTGCTTGTAGCTCTGGCTCTGTCGATGCACTAAGAGTTCTTGTTAACCACCCTAAAATCACTAATTGCGATGAAGATGACAATAGTAAAGTTACCTCAAAAGATAAATTCGGCATAAGTCCGATGCATATTGCTTGTTACGAAGATAACCTTGAAGCAGTTAAAATCTTGTTACAAAGCAAGCCCGATGCTCAATTACTCACTCCAGTGACTGATATAGAAGTGCTGGCCATGACTCAAGACTATGAACATGAAAGTAAGCAAAACCCACTTGGACCTGAAGCTGATAGTTTATACTTCAAAGGGCCAAGTCGACACAAACGCATTCGCAAGCAAGAAGAGAGAGCTGCAAAAGGAAAAAAGACGGATAGAAGATATGTAGCTTCTGGTGGCCTACCTATTCACTGCAGTGTATATCAACCCGGTAAATCTGCTGTCCTAGAATATCTAGTAAAGCACGATCCAAAGATGCTCTATGTAAAAGACGAATATGGCAATACACCATTACAACTTGCGATCCTAGGCGAAAATATCGCTGCAGCGAAGTACATCATTAAGTATGCCTTAGAACACAAAGAATATGATTTACTCTTAATGCCAAATCCTCGTGGCAATTCAGCTTTGCATTTAGCGGCGTTGGGAGGTCACATCGGGCTAGTTAAAATGATGTACAATAACATGGATTCAAATGCAGTCATGCTCGCCGAAATGCAATATGAGTTGACTCAATTACAGGTTGCCATTAGCAACATTGGGCAATCAGAGGACACACAATCATCACCAACTGAAGCACTGCACCCTTTGGTTCAAGGTCTAAACCTCCCAAATAAAAAGGGAGACTCACCTTTAGTACTTGCGATAGCTAAACGTAGAGAGAAAACAGCTGCATTCCTAGTGGAGCTTGGTGCCAAGCTATATAACCCTGAAGTTCATGGTGATGAAGATAACGAAGAGAAATTTAGGAAATTCTTAGACCCTTTGCTTATGTGCCAAGACGAAAAAGTAGGCGGAGGGTTTCTATATGATCCAGTTATTGCCTGTATTTGCCGAAAGCACGAAACAGCGTTTACCCAGTTCAGACAGAGTAAAACAAATAAAAATGCTCTTCATCTTGCTTGTAACCTAGGGAAAAGCGAGTTGGTTACAGAATTAGTTCAACTCACGCCAGAGCTTCTCGATGAAAAGGACACAGACGGAAACACACCACTAATGCTGGCCTGCATAACAAAGAAATGGGATGTAGTAAAAGCTTTAATGGAGCAAGTTCAAGAGACAGGTTCTCCAAAACTAAACTTCTTTTGTGAAAATAAAGAGGACTTAAGCCCCTTCGACATAATTAATTCAGAAGAAAACTCAGTGCTTCAAGCTCAGGTAATGGATTACATTCTTAACAATTCTGAAGAAGTAGGTCCATCAATAGCATCCTCTCTCCTAGAAACGAAAACAGAGACAAGATATTCAGAAGACTTTACCCATAAGGTATTACGAGAACAACTCAAAATTGAGCCATTAGCTTACTTAGCAGAAAAGGGGACGCTATCTCAAGTACAAAGGCTTAAAGAAAAAACTCAAGGTTTCACCACAAAAACACTAAATTTTGAAGCGCCCTCTAGACCTAGAAGCAACTCACTATCATTGGCAGAGCAAGCTAAACCTGAAACCATTCGCAAATCCGTTTCTAGTTCAGACTTAACGAAGGTAACTCAGCTAGATGATGATCTAGCACACATTTCTCAAACACCGGAAGCTAATAAAAAGTTGGATTATGAATGGGAAGATATATCCATCGATGATTATTCTGGTAACTCTTTAAGAGAGTCCCCGCTTCACAAAGCTGTCCGTAAAGGCCGTTTAGAGATAGTACAAGAAATACTTGAGCCAAATTTACAAGAAGTTAACGCTGGAAATAGTGAAGCCACGACTGAGAACGGTCAATCAGGAGCAGCTCCTCAACCTAATAAAACTCACCTTAATATTGGTATGCTTCATCTGGTTAATGCCGCTAACATTGACGGCCAAACTCCCCTTCAAATTGCTTATGATAACTGGATAAAACAACCCGAAGATAATAATGCTAAAGCCATATATAATTTACTCAAAAAATACCGCCCTCCTGTTGTAATCAGAAAAGGGTCATCTACACCTACTACAGAAGTTAGAACAGAGAATACTCCGGTTACTCGACATCACAAATACAAGATCGTTCCATTGCCATTACCTGGACGAAAAAATAAAGAAGGTAAAACAATTATCCACAGACTGCTTGATAAGCTTAGAGGAGTGAGTAATCCAGTCGCTAAAAAAGTAAGGCAAATTATAGATTTCTTTGGTATTGGTTGGAACCGTGCGACTACCTTTTATGGTGATACGCCACTACATACCGCAATAAAAAACGAACAAGTTCCATTTTATGAACATTTACTTAAATTGGAAGGAACAGATCTTAACAGTTTAAATTTTGATGGTGAATCACCTGCAAGTTTGGTTGTCAGATCGAATTTTGATAAAGCGCAAAAGCTAAAATTGCTTAGCTTAAGAGCTTGTGATTTAACGGTTAGATGTAAAGGAAAGTCTCTACTACATATCGCTATAGAGTCTGGCAAGATTGAAGCTGTTAAAGCAGTTATTGAGGCTGCAGCACATAAAAAAATATCCAAAACAGCTCTATTCAGAACACTATGGGCAAAAGATCGTGATGGCAACACTCCATTACACATAGCCCTAAAAGCTGAACCAGCAAATGATCAAATTATTAATACATTATTGGAACAAATCACTTGTTCCGAAGAGGCTTGCTCATTACTTTCACAAATAAATGACAGTGGAGAGTCTGTCCTTGAATTGTGCACAACAGACAGATTTCAGAAGCATGCAATCACTTTGCTTGAACAGTTAGATTCCTCTGAAGATTTTGAACAAGTAAAACAAGCCTGTAATCAAAAGCAAGGTGACCGCCCTTCAGTTATAGATAAATCTTTTTCATTAAGCAATTCTCAGCTTGCTGAAGAATTTGTAAAGCATGATTTGGTCGATTATAGCGAAAAAGATCAGTCGCAAAACACATGGTTACACTTGGCTGTAACCAATAACTGGTTGAATGTCATAGCACTTATTCTTGATAACTATGCTAATGGACGAATTCCCAATTCTTCGGATACAACCAATAGTTTTGTAGACCAAGTTAATAGCAATGGATTAACAGCGCTTGATATCGCTATTCAAAATAGTGACTATTCAAATATTGAACAGTTGCTCGACTATGGTGCAGATTATACACATTGGATGTCTGACCCCAGTTTACCTGCCGAAGTGAGCAGCTTGTTAAAGGTGAATCAACTACTTCAAGCTTACGGTAAAGCAACCTTCCCACGCTTTCATCAATTATGTGCCTCAGATGAACATATTGAAGAATTAAAGTTACTTACAGGGACAAGTAAATACATTATAAAAGATTTCGACGAAGCCCAAGAAGAACTAACCAAAATCGTATCTACAGATGAGGTTTTCATGGTAGTAAGAGCAAATGCTCAAGCAAAAATTTGTGATCTTGGAAAGAACATATCATTTTTAAGAAAGTTAGTTCAACATACCGCTCTTCATCAACCTCATGACTGGCTATCAGCAGAAGTTAAAGTTGGCTCTGATAAAACAACTGGACTGCACATTGCAGTTAAAAATAATGCACAGGGAGTTGTCGATCACCTACTCTCTTTAGGATTTGATCCGAATGTAAAAGATAAGCACCAAATGACTCCTTTGCATATTGCAGCAGAACAAAAGAAAGAAGATTTACTTTTGAAACTATTAAAGCACCCAAAAGGCCGTATTGCTTTAAAACAAGATTGCGAGCTTCGAAATAGTCTATTTAATTTGTGCTGCAAACAAGGCTTATCAAAATGCGCAGAGCAAATTCTCAGCAAGGCGGGTAAAGCTGAAAGAACGACTATTCTTAGCCAAAAAGACGCTCAAAATAATACACTTCTACATGAAGTATGTGTACAAGGAAACTCTCAACTCGTAGGTATATTAATCAAATATGGCGCTGATTTTAGTGTCGTGAATCAGTCAGCTCAAACACCATTTCACTGCTTATTAAGTTGTGAGACTCTAACTTCAGAATCAGTTGAAGCATTTACCAGTGCAGTAATGGCACTTAAAAAGACTAAAGCTAACGACGATTTTAAGAAATTACTTTTAAAAGAAGATCTACACGGGCAAACTCCCATTGCATTAGCGATTAGAAAAAATAGTGATACTGACATATCAATTTTCAAAACTGTATGGCACTTAATGGTTTCAATGCAACAAGACCCTTCATCTGTAAAAACCATTAGATTCCCACCAGGTCAGACAGAAAAACTTTCACTACTTCAACTTGCGTGTTTATCAAATAATTATATGAGAATTAATTTACTTCTCGGTTTTTTACTTTCAGCCAGAAGGGGAAATAAAGAAATAACAGTGGAGCCATTTACCATGATAGATATACCTGAAACGTCAAAAAGTGATGAGGATCATTCAGGTTTTCCACAAGACCCACTATTCCCTGAAGATGAAAAAGAAATACCAGTGGAGCCATTTACCATGATAGATATACCTGAAACGTCAAAAAGTGATGAGGATCATTCAGGTTTTCCACAAGACGCACTATTCTCTGAAGATGAAGTAGTTGAAGAGTTCGAAATTATTAAAGAACTTAACTCGGATGAACACTATGTGGTGATAGAAGTGCCGCCCACTCAAACATTGACTCGCTCAGCAGCAATGGATATCCCTAACAGTAGCACCTCAAGATCTCAAGTGTCGTTTGAAGAGTATACTCTGACTGCGCCAATAAATAAGCCTACCTCGCAATCAATTCAAATTCCTAATAAGAGTCATGAAACCAGCAGCGACTTTACTTCAACCGCTGGTGACCGAAATCCACTGCAATTAAATACAAGCACGTCGCTTAGCCAAAGCATTGACTTAGGTATAGTAACCAAGCCTACACCACTGACTAATGAAAATTTAGTTATTCAACATGACGAAACACTTTTCAATCAAACAAATGCAAAAGACGGACCAAAATTAATACGAACAGAAATCAAGGATCAAAGTGCAAAAACAAAACCCACAGATTTACCTCAGAGTTATTGGGTTTCTAACCCTCTTATTACATACAAAGGTTCATCTGAACTTCTTGGTGATGTAACTCCTGTTGTCGAATCAACCGCCAAGCCTGAAAAAACAGCAAAGTTAGAAGTCTCTGATACCGATACCGCATGGCTTGAATACGCTCAAACACTCCAGGATGAATCAAAGATGAGAGATTTAATTATGGTTGCTCATGCTAAGGAAGTTTTAGACGGCGGATTTACTGAAGGGGTATCTCAGCCTAAAGAAAAGTTCGAAACTCCTCAAAGGTTATTGTCAAGATTTAAAGGTCCTATTGAAACTGACACTACAACTCAATCACTTCATAGTGGAGACCTTTATTTTCCGTTAGCAGATCCAGTATCTGGAGCTGATGAAGGTAACATTTTCCATTGGTTAATCGCTAATAACAAGCTACTTGCAATATCGTGCCTTTTAGAATTAAAAGAAATTGACTCAGATGCGGCATTCAACACTAAAAATAATCAAGGGGAAACGCCAGAAGAAATTGCGAAATTGCACAACTTAACATTGAAACGATGCGCACCGTTACCCGCTATCCAAAGCACTCAACCTCAGCCCATATTGGTTCAATGATTATCATTGTCCACAAACAAAAAACCCCAGCCAAAGCTAGGGTTTTATCTGCGGAGGCTTAAGTTTAATTAAGCTTCAGCTACAACAGAAATTTTAACTGTTGCTTTAACTTCTGTGTGAAGTTGAACTTCAACGTCGAACTCACCAGTGTGGCGTAGTGCACCGTTTGGTAGGCGAACTTCAGCTTTCGCTAACTCAACACCAGAAGCAGTTACTGCATCAGCGATGTCGCGAGTACCGATAGAGCCGAATAGTTTACCTTCTTCACCAGCTTTAGAAGCGATTTCAACAGCTTCTAGTGCAGCAAATTTTTCAGCACGTGCAGTTGCACCCGCTAATTCACCAGCAAGCTTAGCTTCAAGTTCTTGACGACGCTCTTGGAAGAATTTTTCGTTTTCTTCGTTAGCAACAACCGCTTTACCTTGTGGTAAAAGGAAGTTACGAGCATAACCAGACTTTACAGAAACCTTGTCACCTAAGTTACCTAGGTTAGCGATCTTATCAAGCAGAATAACAAACATTATTTAATCCTCTCAATTCGTTGCAATTACTGATGTAAGTCAGTGTATGGCAGTAGAGAAAGGTAACGAGCACGCTTGATAGCGCGAGCTAGTTGGCGTTGATATTTAGCGCTAGTACCAGTGATACGGCTAGGAACAATCTTGCCGCTTTCAGTGATGTAGTTCTTTAACGTAGCAATATCTTTGTAATCAATTTCTGCAACACCATCAGCGGTGAAACGGCAGAACTTGCGACGACGGAAATAACGTGCCATTTTGACAGTCTCCTAAATTTTCAAATCGACTTGTTCGGCATGAAGGACCATTTTATTCTGGCCACTGCGAGAGGTTTGCATAGCAATAAAACCCTCAACGCTCATCTCCATACCGGCTTCTAACTTTTCTGCAATTGGCGCAAATTGAGCGCCACTCATAATCACTTGAATTTGCAAATACACATTTCTAAGAAGCTCAGCCTCATAGCGCTGTGATTTATGCTCTAGCGTGGCTATCCAATGAGGAATGCCCGCTGGGCTTTTCATGCTTTTAGTACGTTTAACGGTACCAAACAAGCGAATGTGATTATCAGTCACAGATAAAATTACTCAGCAGCAGCTGTTTCTTCAGCTTTTGCTTCTTCTTTTGGCGCTTCAGCAGGTTTGTCAGCTGAAGGAGCACGACGAGCATCACGCTCATCTTTTGCTTTTGCCATTGGAGAAGCTTCAGTTACTGCGTTTTTAGTACGCATAACCATGCTACGTAGAACAGCGTCGTTGAAACGGAAAGCTGTTTCTAATTCTTCGATAGCTTCTGCAGATGCTTCAACATTCAAAAGAACGTAGTGAGCTTTATGCAGTTCAAGAACTGGGTAAGCTAGTTGACGACGGCCCCAGTCTTCTAGGCGATGAACGGTACCAGCAGCTTCAGTAATTAGGCCAGTGTAACGCTCGATCATACCTGGGACTTGTTCACTCTGATCAGGGTGAACCATAAATACGATTTCGTAATGACGCATTTATCATTCCTTACGGTTATCTAGCCTCGTTTTGGGATCAGCCAAACCAACGTTGAGGCAAGGAATTAATTAAAAAGGCTGAATCAGGCCGCGAATAGTACAGAAAATAGTAACAATTAGCAAGTTATTGGTGTGACCATAGAAAGGGGACTGGTCACAAAATCGGTTTTCAGTTTATGATATGCCTACCCACTCGATATTATGATATTTAGTTGTAATCATGCCACTCAAGTCTGTCCGTTTTTTCGCCTTGTGCACTACTTTAGTCACTTCCACTTGTTGGGCGCTTGTGCCCAGTTATTACAAAGATCCAGAAAATAACTTTAAAGCAGAGGTTGAGGCTGGATTTCAACTCAATACCGGCAATACAAGTAGTACTAGTTTCAATGGCCGAACTAAGATTGTTTACGACACTGACGAAGCAACACAAGAGATGACCGTCAAAGGCTTCTTTTCATCAGATAAAGAAAGAACGACCAGTGAGAAGTATGAACTGCAATTACAATCGAACTACAAGCTTTCGACGGGGTACCTCTTTGCTCAAGGAGACTTTACTTGGGATAGATTTGGTAGTTATACCAAGCTAAGTACCGTTTCGTCAGGTTATGGCTTTGATGCTTTGGATGATGGTAAGGCCAAACTGAGCTTAGAATTCAGTCCCGGTTTCCGCTATAATCTGCCGATTGAAACGGAAACTGAACCAACCCCTTCTAGTAACTCCGATATTATCTTACGTTCTGCAGCAAAGTTTACTTATAAACTTCAAGAGTATTCCAGTGTAGATGCCAGCTTAACGGCTGAAAACGGCGAAGATAATAATACGCTTACTTTAGATGCCAGTTATAAAAACTTGGTTTTTAAAGATTGGGCGTTCAAGTTAGGGGTGAATGTGAGGTATACAGAAGTTGTTCCTGCAGGGACTGAAAAGACCGATACCGTCACTACGTTTAATCTGCTTTATACCTTTCAGTAATTCCCCACTTGCTTTGCAAAGCTGGTTAATGTTTGCACACTAATCAGCATATCTGGATGTGCTGATTAGGAAAACGTCTAGCGCATGCAGTGTTTCAAGTTTGAAATAATAATTTGTCTAACCCAATGAGCTTGTGACACCATCAAATCTTAGGGGTTAAGTTGCCCTATGCCTCTTAAGTACAAATAATATCGTCCAATACTGACCAACATAGTCCTCTGAACAGCATGATTTATGGCTCCAGTTTGTCTTTGTTCTCTCATATTAAGAATAATTGAATCAATGCTTTGCTCTAAATTTACCTCACTGACTTTTCCTTTTAGTATTTCGGCTCTGAGTTGCACTCCTGCAAACAAAGTCATCGTTCTTCCTTTTCCAGCTCTACAGTGAACAACAACCCTAGAGTAGCATCTAACCTTATCAATAAGCCTCACAAAGTCACACAGTTCCGCATCACCAAAATCTTTCCAATGCTGAAAATGAAGATAGTCGACAACCTTTTTAGACAAATAGACTTTATTCCAATTTGTAGAAGTGATGAGCATTTTTGAAACACCTTCGCTTTCACTTAATTTTTCAGTCATAAACAATCTAAAATCAAAAGGTGTAACATTATGGCAGTGCTGCTCATTGTTTCGAAAATACTCGATTTCATTGTCTTTCTTTGAAGTTAAGTTAACGACAATCTCAATGTTATATTCCATAAGCATTTGCAGAAAGCGTTCTATATTGTCCGGTTTACTGGTTAACACAGGAATTCTAACTAGAGGGTACTGACAAGCAATGGCTAAATTAAATTCTGCAACGTGTATTGTGTTACCGTGATACAAACCTATCGTCGGTTCTTCGACCCAGCTCTCTCCTATTTCATTATTCATACGCACAGCATTTCCCCTATAAAAAGATTCTCCAGAAAACTTAGTATTCTGAATTGTCATCAATGGATTTTTTTTCAAGTACTCTGCTGAAACACGGATATTTGTATACCTTGAACTACTGTTTGCAAGTTCACTTTCAGTTAACTTAAAATCAGAGGGCTGCTTCAGAATAAATGTAGGGCGAGACTCTAATTGTGGGATTGGTTGTTCAGGGTATGTTTGAGTGCTTTGCTCATCTCGCACTTCTCTTTCGTGGCTTAACTGCCTGACTTGATATTCCTTCTGTGGATTGTTATTTGCTGAGGCGGGATGAAGTGCTCGCTGTTGATGAGATTCCTGCTCTGCATTTAAGCCAGTTTCTGTACCTTTTAAAAAAGAGACTACTCGCCTATAAGTACGAGTGAGTCTACTGGCTGTTGGTCCAGTAAAGTCAACTGAGCATGCCTGATACATCTTAGGGCTAACATACAGCCAATTAGACTGCTCTTCACTAGTAATATCTCCATTGTCATCACAATACTTAAAAACTGGTGCTGGAGTAATATTCTCGCCATTAGAAGGTGAACAATGTGCCATTATTAGATTCAAAATTAAAAGAAAGAGTGTATTTCAATTCTAATAATGACTTTATTAATTTTTGTTCATAATTTATAGCCCAACCTTATGTACAAAAAAGGTTTATACCCATGATACTTGAAGATGCATGTTTCAGGACTTTTTCAGCGCCAATTCTTTGAGGCGCATTAGCGAAGGAATATCGGGATTCTTTCGCTAATGTAACAAAGAAGAATTGGCGCTGAGAAGTCCACGCAGTGCGAGTTGCACAGCTTGTTACTCTTCGTTGCCAGTGCTAACAATAGTTCACTATTGCCGCACACCGTCGCCTTGATTAGCAAGTTGTGCATTCTCGCTGAAATCGAGCATCTTCAGGTATCATGGGTTTATAAGCGCTGGCGTACTGCCTCAAACAAACACACGCCTGTCGCAACAGAGACGTTCAAACTTGAAACGGCTCCAGCCATCGGAATCGAAATAAGACTATCACACGCTTCACGAGTTAAACGGCGTAACCCCTTGCCTTCAGCTCCCATCGCCACAGCTAATGAGCCTTTTAAGTCAGCTTGATATACATCACTGTCCGCTTCACCTGCTGTACCAACTATCCATACACCCAATTGTTGAATATGACGCATCGTACGAGCAAGATTAGTAACTTGAAATACAGGAACCGTTTCAGCCGCACCACAAGCCACTTTGCTTACTGTTGACGTCACAGCAACAGCATTGTCTTTGGGTACAATAACGCCCTGCACGCCTGCTGCATCAGCGTTGCGTAAACAAGCGCCAAGATTGTGAGGGTCTGTTACACCATCTAGAATCAATAAAAATGGTTGAGGTATTTTTTCTAATAAAGCATCTAAATCTTTTTCCGTTAGTGCCTTGGCTAGCTTAACTCGAGCAACCACACCTTGATGTTGATGGCTTTGTGCTTTTTCATCTAACACTTTTCTAGAGCTGCGTTGAATGCTGATACCATAGGTGTTAGCCAGTTCAATGATTTTTGCTAAACGTTCATCATCGCGACCTTGCAATAACCAAAGTTCTAATACGCGTTCTGGAGATTGTTTAAGAAGAGATTCTAAGGCATGAATGCCATACATTACATCGTGTTTTTTCATTGGCTAAATATAGTATAAGTGCAGATAGGGCGCACTTTAGCATAAAAGTGTTTTATTCTGGAAAATTACATGCGCTATTTTGCTATTTCGTTTAACCACGCTTCAGCCGCATCCAGTAGCAGCCATTTTTGCCCCTCTGAAGTCAGTACTTGGGTACCTCTTTCAGCCCGAGCTTGATTGATTATTTTTGCGACGGCTTCTTGGTAATTGGTCTTATCAATTGTGCCATTTTCAATTCCTTCTTTAAGCTTTATACCAGCCAAACAACACATAGTTCGCCCCCTTCCTTCTAAGCAGTGCACCAAAATGCCATCATCGATATGACCCTGCATTTCATTGACCAAACCTCTAAACTCAGAGACGCTGACGGCTCCCCCATCCGGCCAATTTTTGTAATGAAAACGATGAACTCTAAACTCTGTCTTTTCATCAACTTTAACCGTTAAACTTTGTCTTGAATTATCCAGTTCAGATGCTCTTACACTCAATTTCCCCTTTTCATCAGTATTTTTGTAATATTGGAACTGGCTCGGTTTTTCTGCCGAAGTTAAGTCATAGATAAACTGAATTTTTTTCTCTGCTATCATGTCCCAAAAATGATATTGCCCGTTAATGTCATGAGAGTGAGGATACGACATTGCTACAGCGCAAACTGAAGTACTTTCCCCTTCTTTTTGCTTCACTGTTATTGAGTTAGCATCAAACAATGGGCGCTCTTCTGCTTCGTGCGCTCCTTTAATGGTTTTGACCAATGTAGCTCTACTCGCCAATATATGATCATCGTTCCCAGTCATACAAAACTTGAAACCGCTAACATAATCAGAGTTTTCATCATTAATCCGATACGGTTTTAATGATGACAGGAATGCTTCGGGAAAAACTCTTGTTTTTTGCGCAGACGGCGTGGAGGGTGTAACTTTTTGTGTAGTTGATGAGTTAGCTGGTGCACTCTCTTTTTGGCCTGCATCATTTAAAGAAGTTGATTTTGAAAAGCTGAGTGTTAACTTCATTTGATTTGCTCTACTCCGTGCTTTTTTGCCTGAGTTTTGCTTATCTTCAAAAAAAACTGCATCAGGAGTACCTTTACTTGATTCTACAGTCGCTGTTGAAAATGTCTCACCTGAAGCGTTAATTGTTGGCTTATCATCTAATTTAGGTTGCTCATCGTTTCCACGGAAACTATTAACATCATGAGCTGGAAGGTCAGCAGAAAATGTTGCCATCGGTATCTACCCAGAGAGTTATGCATTAAATACAAAATACTCTGAACCTAGTGAATACTTAAATGAATTATTGTTTAAACTTAAATATTAAAGCCAACAAAAAGAAATCCTTAATGTTGGCCTTAATTTGATCAGAGGTGGATCAACGTTTACGAGATTTCTTCTTTGCGCCTGATTTTTTGGGTTTCTTGGTATCTAGATCTTTTTTAGGTTTAGATTTTCCTGACGCTGGTTTCTTCGACGATCGCCGCTTACTCTCAGTATTTCCCTTTTTCTCACCGCTTCTCGAAGCATGTTCTTTCTTACCATGCTTCGCCCCTTCAATATTCACTCGTTCTCTTGCCGTCATTGGCTTTTTACGACGAGAGGAACGACGCTTCTGTTGGTTGTCGCCATCCAACACTAAATCGATTTGTCGGTCATCAAGATTTACACTGGCCACTTGAATGGTGACAGGATCGCCCACTTGATAAATGAACTTGGTATTTTCACCAATCAATCGCTGCCTTTCTTGATCAAACTGAAAGTAGTCACTGGCTAAGGAAGATACATGCACTAACCCATCAATGAATAAGTCATTAAGACGTACAAACATGCCGAAATGCGTGACTGAGGCAATCACACCTTCAAATACATCGCCAACATGATCTTGCATGTATTCACATTTAAGCCAATCACTCACATCACGAGTCGCTTCATCAGCACGACGTTCATACTCTGAACACGTTTCAGCGAGCACATCTAATTCTTCTAGCAGATAATTGTAACCACCATCAGGTGTCCATTTTTCTTTATTCTGTCCTTTTTCCTTCGCCAATAAATGACGGATAACACGGTGCAAAATAAGATCAGGATAACGACGAATTGGTGACGTAAAATGCGCATATTGCTCAAGTGCTAACCCAAAGTGGCCATTATTATCTGGGCTGTAAACCGCTTGTCGCATTGAACGCAATAACATCACTTGTATCAGTTGCGCATCAGGTCTATCGGCAATCTCTAACATCAAATTTTGATAGTCAGCCGGCTCTGGTTGTAAGCCACCTGATAACGTAAGTCCTCGCTCAGCTAAAAACGTTTTAAAATTCGTTAGCTTTTGCTCAGATGGTGCTTCGTGAACTCGATAAAGTACTTCACCTTGATGTTTTTCAACAAACTTAGCCGCCGAGACATTTGCCAAAATCATGCATTCTTCAATGATTTTATGCGCTTGATTTCGATGCCTAGGTTCTATGCGCTCGATTTTACGTTGCTCATTAAAAATAAACTGGGTTTCGACGGTCTCAAAAGCAATAGCACCACGCTCTGCCCGTTTCTCTTCAAGCGTTAAATAGAGGTTCTGCAAGTTTTTCAACTGCGGCAGTAAATCTTGATGTTCTGGCAACCCTTGCTCACCTTCAAGCATGGCAGCCACTTGTGTATAAGTGAATCGAGCATGCGAATGCATGACTGCTGGATAAAACTTATAGCCAGACAATTTGCCATTGGCTGAAATCGTCATTTCTGCAACCATACATAGACGATCGACTTTAGGCTTAAGTGAACATAAGCCATTGGACAGTTTTTCTGGCAGCATTGGGATAACTTGTGATGGGAAGTACACCGAAGTACCACGAGCTTGCGCTTCTTTATCAATTGCTGAATCGGTACGTACATAATGGCTTACGTCGGCAATCGCCACCCATAGGCGCCAGCCGCCACTCTTTTTCGTTTCGCAATAAACAGCATCATCAAAATCTCGCGCATCTTCACCATCGATAGTAACCAACGGTAAATGGCGTAAATCAACGCGATCAGCCAATTCACTTTCAGTCACTTCGTCTGGCATTCTGCGCAATTTTTTCTCAATAACCGACGACCACGTATGTGGCAGATCGTAGTTACGCAATGCGATTTCAATTTCCATACCTGGCGCCATTTGTTCACCGAGTACTTCTGTAACTTTTGCTGTCGCCTTGATATAACGACTCGGACGTCTTGTTAACTCGATAACAACCACGTCACCATGACGAGCACCATTTCTGGATTCTGCTGGGATCAGTATCTCTTGAGTAATGCGCTTGTCATCAGCAACGACGAACCCCATACCGGCATCTAAAAAGTAGCGGCCAACTAATGGTGCAGTTCTCTCGCCTATCAACCTGACAATGCGTGCATCACGTTTGCTACGACCTTGATCGCCCGCTTGTTGTGCCAACACTTTATCGCCATGAAAATACATTTGCATATCACGGGCATTAATATAAAGGTCGTCACCACCTTCGTCAGGTTTAAACCAGCCAAAGCCATCTTTGTGGCCAAGAACGGTACCAGACAATAAGTCCATACGTTCTGGCAAGCCGTAGCTTTTACCTCGGGTGAAAACTAATTGTCCATCGCGCTCCATTGCTCTTAAACGTCGACGCAACGCTTCGAGTTGTTCTTCATCGAAGATGTTCAATGCTTTGGCAATTTTTTCTTTAGATTGCGGAGCGGTTTGAGATGTCAGGTACTCTAAAATGTACTCACGACTTGGGATGGGGTTTTCATACTTACTTTGTTCACGCGCTAAATGCGGATCTTTTGACATTCAATTTCCAATTTTTTCATTTCAAGCTCCGAGTATTGCAAATTTAATATTTTCCTCTTTGAGCTCGTTCTACGACACTTTGTGGCATTTTTTTCGCCAATTGTCGCAATAATTTTTCTGCTTTATTTTTAGTAACGTTATCATCAAAAGTATTGTGATAAAGCAGTCGATAACTCATTTCATAATCAAATGGACTACCATGACCTTCAATAAATAAACGTACTAACATCATTTGTGCAGGTACATACTCACCTGCTGCTGCGGGTAGAGCGTATTGAATTGCTCTATCCTTATTTTCGATGACGAGATCACCTTCGTCATAATAGCGAGCCAAACGGTACATGGCTCCGTTACTGCCTTGATTAGCACTGTCAAGAACTAATGTCATACCGCGCTTTTTATCTGCTTTGATACAAGTGCCAGTATTAAGCATTTCGCCCCATAAAAATTGGTACAAGGGCTCCTTTAACACTTCGGCTTTCGCTTCAATATCTTGTACTAACTGACAATCATCTCGCTTGACTTGCTGTAAATACTCATTCTTTTTAATGAGTTCTGACAACTGCTTCACCGAATAGATATCAATGGCTTGCAACTCTGCTTTGACAGATGAGCTAAAAAACAAACTGGTTGCAATGATAATAAATAATGAGGTCAGTGTATGCAGCATAGTCTTTCTCGATGACAGCAGAATTACAGTCATTATCGGCAGTATAACTCAAATCTTGAGCAAATGAATGCGATTGTTAGCAAATTGACAGCAACAACCTAGCATTAAGTAAAATTAATCCACATTCGAATTGATTACAAGTACATTAGATTTTTAGTAAATTACAAGGTGCATTATGTTTCAGTTTGACCATATCAACCTCAGAGTACCTGAAACAAAATTGATTAAAGAAAAGGATTTTTTCTGCGAAATTTTAAGCTTAAAAGATAGCACTCGAGTAAATCAAAAGAGTAAGGGGTTTTGGCTAAGTGACTCCCAAGATAACATTGTCATACATTTATCGGTTCTTTCATCCAGTAATCCAATCCCAACAAATACCGGTGTCATTGATCACATAGCATTTAGATCATCAAACGTCGATAAATTCTATGACCACTTAGAAGAACACGATATTCCCAGTTCAATAAAGTATCACGACAATAACAATGTCACGCAAATATTCTTTTACTCACCTTCTGGGATCAAAATAGAAGCTAACTTTACCAACGAAAAAATAACAAAAAAGGCGCCTCAATGAGCGCCTTTTTTTGTCAGTAAGAACAAGCGTTAGTTAAATGGATTAACTAGAATCATAGTTTCGTTACGATCTGGACCAGTAGAAATAATATCAACAGGCGTTTCCAGCAACTCTTCAATGCGTTTGATGTAATTGATTGCTGCTTGTGGAAGCTGCTCAACCGTAGTAGCACCTTCTGTGCTCTCTTTCCAACCAGGCATGGTTTCAAGTACAGGTGTGACTTCTTCATAACCTTCGGCCGCAAGTGGTGTTTGCTTCATTACAGTACCGTCTGGCATTTGGTAGCCAACACAAATTTTCACTTCATCTAAGCCATCTAATACATCAAGCTTAGTTAAGCAGAAACCAGTAATTGAGTTGATCTGTACAGCGCGTTTCATTGCGACTGCATCTAACCAACCTGGACGGCGCTTACGACCCGTCGTTGCACCAAACTCGTGACCTTTTTCACCTAAGTAATCACCAATTCCGTTTTGCAATTCAGTCGGAAACGGACCTGCACCTACACGTGTAGTATAAGCTTTGATGATACCAAGAACGTAATCTAAGTGACGTGGACCAAAGCCACTACCTGTTGCTACGCCACCCGCAGTGGTGTTCGACGACGTTACAAATGGATAGGTACCGTGATCGATATCAAGCAGTGTACCTTGAGCACCTTCAAATAAGATTGGCTCACCAGCTTTGCGAGCCGTATCAAGTAACTCAGTAACATCAACACACATAGATTGCAGATAATCAGCAAGTGCTAACGCATCTGCTAGGGTTTTATCGTAATCTACGGCTTCAGCTTTGTAGTATTCCGTAAGCATAAAGTTGTGATAATCCATCACGTCTTTTAGCTTCTTAGCGAATAATTCTTTATTGAATAAATCGCCAACACGAAGACCACGGCGAGACACTTTATCTTCATACGCAGGGCCAATACCACGACCTGTCGTACCAATGGCATTGTTACCACGAGCATGTTCACGAGCTAAATCAAGTGCACAGTGGATAGGTAGAATCAAAGGACAAGCTTCAGAGATCAATAAACGCTCTTCAACTGGAATACCACGCTCTTTGAGCATGTTGATTTCTTTCATTAGGGCATCGGGTGCTAAAACAACACCATTACCAATAATGCATTTCACATTATCACGAAGAATACCAGATGGAATAAGATGAAGAACGGTTTTCTCGCCATCGATCACTAGGGTGTGACCAGCATTGTGACCGCCTTGATAACGAACTACGTATTTTGCCTGTTCTGTCAGAAGGTCGACAATCTTACCTTTTCCCTCGTCACCCCATTGAGTGCCGAGAACTACAACGTTTTTGCCCATTTTCATTCGTAGGTAGAGGTTAAAAAAGGATTTTAACAGATCTTAGGGGTTAAGTGGCAAGCATTTTTAAGAAAAAATGATCAACAAAACAACTCCAGCAGTTACAAGGCACCCACCAAGCCGTTGAAGTGACTGAGGTGATTGTTCTGAAATTGAGGCCAATACCTTCTTCCAGACCGTTGGAGCGAATAATGGGCCGAGTCCCTCAAGAATTAATACCAGGCCCACCGCTAACATAATCAATGCAAATGTCATTGTTAACGTTACCTTATGTAATTTTCCCTTGTGGTGGTTCCCACAATTCGACTTTATTATCGTCAGGATCCATAACCCAACCAAACTTGCCAAACTCAGACTCTTCAATCTCATCCATAACCTGACAACCTTCTTTCTTTAGTACGCTGAGCAACGCTTTCAAATCATCAACCCGATAATTGATCATAAAACCTGATTCACTCGGGTTAAAATACTTCGACGATTTATCAAATACACTCCAAACCGTTGCACCATTTTCGTTTGATTGGTTTTCATTGTGCCATTGAAAAGAAACACCGCCCCAATCTTGAATATCCAAACCGAGATGCTGCTTGTACCAATCTCTTAATCGTTGTGGATCTTCTGATTTAATAAATACGCCACCAATCCCTGTTACTCGTTTCATTTACACACCTTTTTCGTCAAAAAACCTAATTAAGACTATGCTTATATCTGTGTGAGTTTCTACTTTATTGCGATGGAGAGCAAGTTGATGTTAGTAAGAACACGATTTTTAATTACTTCTATTATGATTTCAGGGCTGATTGTAGGTTGTGGTAGTGATTCTAAAAGTAAAAAAGTTGAACCAGAAATTATTGAGCCTGCAAAAGAGCTAACCGCAAAAGAAATCAGAGAGTTTATCGCTCAGCAAGTAGGAAGTTTAGAACACTTAAAAATACCAGCGACAAATACAGCCATTCCATTACCGCCAGTTGATGATGACAAAGATTATTACATTAAAACCACTGAAGAGAAACGTTATCTAGGTAAACAACTTTTCCATGACTCTGTTAGAACCGTACGGATTCGTCCAGAGTTTGGTGGTATGCCTGAATTAGCGCAAACAGGTTCTTGTGGTAGTTGCCATTTTGGTGAAGTTGGTTCTAAAGCGGGCACTCAAATTAACTTCAACCTTGGTGGTGAAGGAAAAGGCTATACCGATGCAGAAGGTAAATTCCATCCTCGCCGTCGAGCTAGAATGGATATTCTTGACGCTCTTCGTTCCGACCCCTTATTCGAAGGTGATCTTAAAGTTGACCGTGTTCCAACGCTCACTGATGTTTATGAAAATGCAGTTGGGCTTCCATCAATACCACAGTTCGTTGATGAACCAGGAGCACTGATTCATTCAGGTCGTTTTGATGCGGTAGATAGTGTTGGAAGAAATGCTCCCAGTGTGGTCGGTTCAGCATTTAACAACAGATTATTAGGCGGTGGATTTGCTGGTGAGCCCATGAATAACCCAATAGCCATTAATCCTTTTGGGGATCCTGCACAAGAAAATATTACCTTGTTGCTGCTAGATGCTCACCGAATGCTTGAAGACCAATCAGCGGTGCTTCAGCAAATTCCGGGCTATGTTGAGCTATTCCGCCGAGCATTCCCTCAAGAAGCAAGAGCAGCGGAAGAACTCGACGATCTTAACCTGCTTATTAACGATCAAACAGTACTTAGAGCGACAGCAACCTTTATCAGAACAGTGATCACTCGTAACACGCCTTGGGATCATTTTTTAGCTGGAGATGATGAGGCGTTAACACCTGCTCAGCTTCGTGGTGCGAAGCTGTTCTTCACTAAAGCAAAAGATGATGGTGCTGGGTGTGTCAGCTGTCACTCAGGTCCAGCACTAAACAAGCAAATTAATGACCCCGATATTGCTGGTGTTGGCGAGTTTGTTGAAGAAAACTTCTTTAATTTAGGTTTGTCCGATCACCCTCTTCAAGCTTTGAATCGCCATGTGAGAAACGATCCAAACTATCGAGATGAAGGACGAATGGAAGTGACTGGTAGGGAAGAAGATGCCCATAAATTCCGCACCACGACACTACGTCAATTAAAAGGCAGCCGAGTGTTTTTCCATAATGGTGAATTTAAATCAATAAAAGGCGTAGTCGAGTATTTTAACGCTGGTCAGCCTCAAGATAGCATTACTGGCAACTCACCAACTCTGAGCACACGTTTTACCCACCCTAGGGGAGAAGGTAGCGAAAGAGGCTTAGGTTTATCTGAAACTGAAATAAACGATCTTGTCGCTTACTTAGAAGATGGATTATACGATGATGCATTTGTGAATTTTGATCCAAACTCTACCACTGATACCTTCCAGTTAAATGAAAGAGATGTCACTTATTCTGTGCATCGTCCGTTTCTTACCAATGCTGGAGTAGCCGATGGCTTTGTAATTAGTGGCATGGCACAAAACAACAATGACCCACTGACCCGCCGTGATGCGGGGATGGAGTTTTTAGACGTAACCGATAAAGTAGAAACCAGCTTATATCAACGTATAAAAACTGACGGTGAACAAAGGGATGAAATAAAGATTAAAAATTCCAGTGATTACTTTATTGATACTCATCTTCTGATCATTATTGATGGTTTGCCTGATGGTGTCACTTTAGTTAATGCCAGCGGAATGACTGAAGATACAGAGAAGCCATATTTAAGAGTATTTTTAGATGATGAAGGGGTGCTTAAGGCTGGAGCAAGCAAAAAGGTAACATTTACCCTTGCAGATAAGCGAGATGCCGATGCGCAATCAACAATTGATGATTATGTGCTCACGCTAAAATCAGGGCAAGGAAACCCATAACCCTAAAGGGCGTTCCCAGTTAGTTTGACTGCCAATAAAAAACCCAGCAAAAGCTGGGTTTTTTGACAAAGGTTCCGAGCGTAAAACTTAACGCTTAGAGAATTGTCTCTTACGACGTGCTTTACGGAAACCAACTTTCTTACGTTCAACTTTACGAGCATCACGGGTAACGAAACCAGCAGCACGTAGAGTAGGACGAAGAGTTTCGTCAAGTTGCATTAGAGCACGAGTAATACCGTGACGGATCGCACCAGCTTGACCAGTAGTACCACCACCTTTAACAGTGATGTTTAGGTCTAACTTTTCTAGCATCTCAACCAATTCTAGAGGTTGACGAACTACCATGCGAGCAGTTTCACGACCGAAATAAACGTCCAAAGAACGATTATTTACTGTGATGTTACCACTGCCTACTTTTGCAAATACGCGAGCAGTTGAAGTTTTGCGACGGCCAGTGCCGTAGTACTGAGTTGCAGCCATTAGCTTAATCCCGTTTAGATATCAAGAACTTGAGGTTGTTGTGCAGCGTGGTTATGTTCTGCGCCTGTGTAAACTTTAAGTTTACGGTACATAGCGCGGCCCAAAGGACCTTTAGGTAACATACCCTTAACTGCTTTCTCGATGATCATTTCTGGCTTATGAGCTTGTAGCTTTTCAAAGCTAATTTGCTTGATGCCACCTGGGAAGCCTGAATGCGAGTAGTACGTCTTGCCTTTTGCTTTGTTACCAGTAACAGTAACTTTCTCAGCATTGATCACGATGATGTAATCACCAGTATCAACATGAGGAGTGTATTCTGGCTTATGCTTTCCGCGTAAACGAGCAGCGATTTCAGTTGCAATACGACCTAAAGTTTTACCTTCAGCGTCTACAACATACCAGTCACGAGTTACAGTTTCTGGTGTAGCAGTAAAAGTCTTCATTTACAAAAACCCAATGTTATATGTTGTTTCACACATTATTAGCCGATGCTAGTAATGTAAAAAGTGCCTTCGATGTTGCCCCTTCGAGCAAACGAAATGGCTTAATAATCCGCTAATTAAAACGGTTTAACGTGGGCAGGCGCAAGATTGTACTAGAAGATGAGTTAAAAATCATCTATTTTTTCGTAGCTCAGCATACTCAATGCGGCTTTTTGTTTAACCACTAAAGGAGTTTCCATGTAGTTTGTATTTTCCAACTCCTATGAGCGTCTTTCATGGAAGAGTACATCATCAAATTTCCATTTGGTCAAAACACTAAAGACTTGATTAGATATACAAATAAGGGCTACGTCAGCGTTCATCTCATGGATAAAAATCCACTAAGCTAAATTCCCTTGCCTGTTAAGCTTAAGCTCGCTTGAAAACAATATTAACGCTAACCAAATGAAAGCAAACGCTATCGCCTTATCCCAAGTTATCGCTTCATGTTGCCAAAACAATCCACAACAAAACATTAAAGAAGGAGACAGATATTGAAGAAACCCAAGCACAGTGACAGGTATTTTGACTATTGCACCAGTAAAACAAATTAGAGGTATTGCGGTTAGAATGCCTAATATTATAAAGCTCATCTGTGTAGTGAAAGAGTAATTAAATGTTTGCCAATGACCTGAATATAACTGCCATCCTGCATACATCAGCAGCATAGGGAGCAGTAATATTGATTCAATCAAAAGTCCGAGCCTGACATTAATTTTTATCGCTTTTCTCAATATGGGATATAAACTTGAAACCACAGCCGTAATTAATGCAAACATCGGTAAGTATCCAAACACACTGGCTTGAATCGTGACGCCCACAAGAGCAAAAAAAATCGCAACCCATTGATATCGAGATAGTGTTTCTTTATAAAAAACAACACCGAGTAACGACGTCATTAAAGGCATCATAAAATACCCTAAACTCACTTCTAACGTTCTCTGATGGTTCACAGCCCAAATAAATACAGTCCAGTCGATTACGAGTAAAATAGCAGTACAGAACAGCATCAATATAATGGTTGGCTTATCCAATACTTTTTTTAGTTGTTTAAAAAAATTTAGAGAAAAAAGTGATAAGAAAAACAGTAGCCATAGACTACGAAAAAAAACTAAGTCGGTCGCAGTCGTCTGCCCTCCCAAAGTATAAAAAATGGGACCTAAGCCCCAAAAGGTATAAGCACACAAAGCCAATAACAAGCCCTTATCAAACTCTGTTATTCGCATAAACCCTCAGAAACAATACCTTAAAAAAATAACTTATCAGCTTTAACTAATAAAAAGCTGAATCGTAACTGACAATGAGCCGTTTTTTATCTGGACTTCGTTTCCGTTGAGTCAATAAACAGTGTAAACGGCAATAAGATGGGAAACGAAATCGAACATTGCAAATCGTCAGGACGACAAAGATGGGCTAATGAGCAATTCTGTTGTTACTTCGATAGAAGCTCATCGTGCTATTGCCGTTGATAATGTATCACTGACAAAAATATTGACTGATTGGGTGGTCATTCAAAGATAATGATGTCAGCCCTGACAACTTTGCCTCTGAATGAACGTCATTTTAATTAAAGCTACGGTAGGTGCTCTAATGCTAAATAGTCGTGGGATTGCATTTCAATTAAACGTGAACGGCATCGTTTAAACTCAAAATTGAGCTGACCGTCTGTGTAAATATCCTCAAGAGCGACTTCTGCAGAAATGATTAATTTCACATGGCGTTCATAAAATTCATCAACCAAAGCGAGAAAACGACGAGCGATATCGTCACCCGTTTGTTGAGAGCCCATTTGCTTAACACCACTGATCATTACTGTATGATAGAGACGAGCTAATTCCATATAATCAGTCTGACTTCTAGGACCATCACAAAGTGCAATAAAATCGGCCATGAGCACCCCTTGCGAGTGTTGGCGAATTTCAATGCTTCTTCCCTCTACTTCAATCTTACTGGTATCGACCTCTGACTCCGACGCCAGTTTTGCAAAGTAGTCAGTAAGATTAGTTTCGGCTTGCTCATCTAACGGGTAATGATAAATTTCTGCTTGTTTCAATGTCCGTAAGCGATAATCAATACCAGAATCAACATTTAAGACTGAGCAATTAGCATTCAGCTCAGCGATTGCAGGTAAGAATCGTGCTCGTTGTAGACCATTCTTATATAAGTCGTCTGGAATAATATTTGACGTCGCAACCAGTACTACGCCACGTTGAAATAACTCTTGGAAAAGTGTTCCCAGCAACATAGCATCAGTAATGTCTGAAACGAAAAATTCGTCAAAACAAATGATTTTATACTGTTTCGACATGTTCTCAGCAATGACTTTTAGCGGATCTTGCGTACCGGTCAATGCTTTCAAGTCATGATGAACTTGATGCATGAAACGATGGAAGTGAGCTCGTAATTTTTGCTCGAAAGGAAGCGCATCAAAAAAGGTGTCCATTAAATAGGTTTTACCTCGTCCGACTCCTCCCCATAAGTATAAGCCTTTAACTTTCTCTTGTGATGAATGTCCGAACCAATTCAATACCTTCTGCCAGCCCAAAGCGCTTTGCTGCGCTTCAAGCAAGTCATCATAGACTTTTTGTAGCGCCTTTACAGCCTGCTCTTGTGCTGGATCATGATTAAAATCATCTCGTTTAAGGTCTTGCTTATAATGCTGCAGGGGCGTTAATTTCGACACTACTGAACTTCTCTTCGATAAAGATTAAAACGGCGCAATGTTAGCACGAGTTAGAAAAAGAAATATGTTTTTACATTTAGTCTACTGATTTTTGGCGAATAACTTGATATTTATTGAATCGACACCTATCTATACTAGTAGGTTAATTCTTCTGCGGCACTGTTTATGCGCAAATATTCAGCATCAAATACCTGATTTCTGAAACTTTGTGAACTTTGTTAATACTGCCCGGTCGGAATTATAAACACCTTGAAAAGTACTTTTAAGATCATAAGCCAGAAATTATTTTTCAAGTATTGAAACAACTTGGACGAGAGTGGATATTAAGTAACACCCAGGCGCTACTTTTCATCAAACACTCATCATCTAAAACTTTGAACGTTTTTGGAGCAACAAATTGATGAAGACAAAACTAACTGTCCTATCAGCTGCCGTTTTAGGCGCTGCACTAACGCTGACCCCTGCGATTTCTCAAGCATCAATGCCACAGTCTGTCGATGGCCAAGAGATGCCAAGCCTTGCACCTATGCTACAGAAGGTGACGCCAGCAGTGGTTTCAGTCAACGTTTCTGGTGTTCAAGTTTCTAAGCAACGTGTACCTGATGTTTTCCGTTACTTTTTTGGCCCTAATGCACCACAAGAACAAGTACAGAAACGCCCGTTCCGTGGTTTAGGTTCCGGTGTCATTATCGACGCCAAAAAAGGTTATATCGTTACCAACCACCATGTAATTGATAATGCTGATGATATTACTGTCGGCCTAACAGATGGCCGTGAAGTACCCGCAAAATTAATTGGCAGTGATTCAGAAGCCGATATTGCATTACTGCAAATCAAAGCTAAAAACCTTTCTCAAATTCAACAATCTAACTCTGATAATTTGCGAGTGGGTGATTTTGCAGTAGCTATTGGTAATCCATTTGGGTTGGGACAAACCGTCACATCAGGTATCGTAAGTGCATTAGGCCGAAGTGGTCTAGGCATCGAAATGCTAGAGAACTTTATTCAAACAGATGCTGCAATTAACAGCGGCAACTCAGGTGGTGCCTTAGTAAACCTTCGAGGCCAGCTCATCGGGATTAACACAGCGATTGTTGCACCTAGCGGCGGTAACGTAGGTATTGGTTTTGCCATTCCAGCAAACATGGTCCATAACCTAGTGACTCAAATCATTGAGCACGGTGAAGTTCGTCGAGGCATACTGGGTGTCACAGGCCGTACCTTAACTAGCGAGCTTGCTAAAGGCTTTGGCCTCGATTCTCAACACGGCGGATTTGTGAATGAAGTTCAACCTGACAGTGCTGCGGATAAAGCTGGCATTAAAGCGGGTGACATCATCGTGAGCGTGAATGGCCGTAAGATTAAATCATTTACTGAACTTGCAGCAAAAGTGTCGACTCTTGGTGCTGGCGCTAAAGTTGAATTAGGCATTATTCGTGATGGCAAGACTAAAAACGTCAATGTCACGTTGGGCGAAGCCAAACAAGTGCAAGAAAAAGGTGCAGGTGAACTTCATCCGATGCTACAAGGTGCTGCACTGAAAGACACACGCAAAGGTGTCGAAATTACGGAAGTAGCTTCAGGCTCACCAGCTGACGCAGCGGGTCTTCAAAAAGGTGATGTAATTGTTGGCATCAACCGTAATTCAATTCGTAACCTTAAACAGTTACGTAAAGCACTTAAAAATAAAGAAGGCCAAGTGGCTTTAAAAATTGACCGTGAAGGTAATCATTTATTCTTAATACTTAGATAAAACTGATTCGTTTCTACTCTAGAGGAGGCTGACGCCTCCTTTTTGTTTTATATCAATAACATCTATCCCCAACCATCATTTTGATTCATAGGCTGACTCTGGTAAACTTTTAAGTTCTTTTGCGGGTTTATGGATTGCTGGGCCAATATGTTTTTTAAGAATTCACTGATATACATCACTAAAGCCATCGCCTTCGGTTTGATCATGGCTACCGTGGTGATTGTGCTATCGTCATCTTTAGGGCAAAAGCTAAAAATCAATGAATGGTTTGGCCGTGAGAATGTCTCTGAACGTTTATCTTTTGCCAAAGCCGTGCGAAAATCGGCCCCAGCTGTAGTTAATATTTACAGCATCAATATTGTGCCTGCACGTGGCTCCTCGTCAAAAACCTTACAATCAAGATCAAGATTACAGGGATTAGGATCAGGCGTGATTATGCGTAAAGATGGTTTAATCCTAACTAATTATCATGTCATTCAAAAAGCTGATGAAATTGCCGTATTACTTCAAGATGGTCAGCAGTTTGAAGCTGAAATCATCGGTATGGATCCAGCAACAGATCTTGCCGTCCTCAAAGTAAATGGCACTAATTTACCTGTGATAAAGTTTGATGTTAAAAGCATGCCGCAAGTGGGTGATGTTGCTCTTGCCATTGGTAACCCATACAACTTAGGGCAAACCATCACTCAAGGCATCATAAGTGCGACTGGCCGTGCTGGATTAAGTGCTGGTTATCAAGAGTTTTTACAAACTGACGCTGCAATTAATGCTGGAAACTCTGGCGGTGCACTGATTGATACTAAAGGAAACCTCATTGGCATAAACACGGCCGCATTTCGTGTAAGAGGTGAAAACGAGCAATCTCTTGGTTTTGCCATTCCGATTAAGCTGGCTTATGACGTGATGAGTAAGCTCGTAAAATACGGTAGAGTGATTCGCGGAGAGATTGGTTTTAACGGTGGAGCCGTTGCTGCCAATCCAAAGCTCGCACAAATACTAAGGCTGCCTGATCTCTCTGGTGTACTGATCCAAGGCGTTGATAGAAACAGCAGCGCCTATTCGCATTTAATGGTTAATGATGTTGTTATTGCCTATAACGGCGAGAAAATTCCTACTGGCGTACAAGGTACTTGGATGTTGAGAGATAGAATTGCTGAGAGTAAGCCAGGTTCAAAAGCTAAAATTACCTTTATCCGTAACGGCAAAGAAATGACGACGGAAGTGAATGTAACCGAAAAGCCAACGTTACCGTTAAACGTGAGATAAATACAAAAACACCAGCTTTCAGCTGGTGTTTTTCATCAATAATAGATCAAGATGCTAGTAGAACGAATGCTCACCACGTTGGTGTTCTGTGGCATCTTTTACAGCCGTCAACTCACCTGGGAATTGTTCAAGCAGTTGCTTTTCAATTCCATCTTTCAAAGTTACGTCAACTTGAGCACAACCGTTACAACCACCACCGAACTGAAGAATCGCTTCACCTTCTTCTGTTATCTCTAACAATAAAATGTGACCACCATGACTCGCTAACTGCGGGTTGATTTCAGCTTGGATCATATATTCAATACGATCTTTTAATGGCGCATCATCATCAACTTTTTTAACCTTAGCATTAGGTGCTTTCAGTGTTAGTTGAGAACCTAATTGGTCCGTAACAAAGTCAATACTCGCCTCTTCTAAAAAAGGAGCGCTCTTTTGATCAATCTTAGCATTGAAGCCATTGAACTCCAGCGAAATATCATCGTCTTCAACGGCATCTGGAGGACAATACGACACGCCACATTCAGCTTGAGCTGTACCTGGACTGATCACAAACACCCGAATATCTGTACCTTCAGGCTGATCTTTCAATAACTTAACAAAGTGTTCTTGTGCTGATTCAGAAATGCTAATCATTCAAACCTACTTCTTCAGGCTATACCTGAGTGTTTTACTTGGGAATTGCGTCATGATAACAATTTTAGCACTGATTTGACCACCTTATATCATCGACATTAACTAATTCGATGATAAATTTAATAACACATTTCCATTTCACATCTAAATTACGAACTGGTAACTTAGCCGCATAAAAATTCAAAACAAAAAGAATGAACACACTATGATTAAGCCTCTTACACGCTCATTACTATGCGGTGCATTATTGTCCGCAGGTTTTAGCCTTTCAGCTCACGCTGACATAAAACGCACCTTTGAATTGCCGGATGCACAGTATTTGCAGCAATTACCTACACCTGAAACTTTATTAGGTTACCCACTAGGAAAATGGCACTTACGCCATGATCAGCTCAATCAATACATTAAAACACTCGCAGAGAACAGTGAACGAGTAACGCTTGAAGAAACCGGTTTTTCTCATGAACAACGTCAGCAGTTGTCATTAGTGATTTCTTCAAAAGCGAATCAACAAAACCTAGATAAAATCATCAACGCTCGTGGTCAAGTTAAAAACGGTAAAAGTTCAAAAGGTCCTGTCGTTATTTGGTTAGCCTATTCCATTCATGGGGATGAAGCCAGTGGCTCACATGCGGCAATGGCGTTGAGCTATTACCTAAGCGCAAGTAAAGAGCAATGGGTACAAGATTTACTCGATGATGCAATCGTGATCATTACTCCTAGCCAAAATCCTGATGGCATGGACAGATTTGCAACTTGGGCAAACAACAACCGCAGTAATACTTTGAATACTGACCCGAATAATCGTGAGCACCACCAACATTGGGCTCGTGGTCGGCTAAATCACTATTTAGCCGATTTAAATCGAGATTGGTTGTTCTTACGTCACCCTGAGTCTCAAGGCCGAGTGGCACTTTTTCATAAGTGGCAACCGCATTACGTCGGTGATTTTCATGAAATGGGCCACCGTTCAAGCTATTTTTTCCAGCCTGGTGTACCGAGTAGAACTCACCCATTAACACCACAAAAAAACCAACAGCTCACCGATAAAATCGCGAACTATCACCGCACAGCATTAGATAGTCTAGGGCAAGCGTATTACAGCAAACAATCTTTCGATGACTTCTTCTATGGTAAAGGCTCGACCTATCCTGATATTAACGGTGCTATCGGTGTTCTATATGAACAAGCCAGTGCGCGCGGTAAAGCACAAACCTCAATGAATGGGGTGGTAACGCTAGAGCGTGCGATTCAAAACCAATTCGCAACTTCACTTTCAAGCCTAAAAGGCGCATTTGCTGTCAGAAACGAGTTACATCAATACCAAAACGACTTCTTTGCTGAAAAAGCTTTCAAGTCAGGCAGTCAAGACGGTTGGTTAATGACCACGAGAAATGACAATCAACGTCGTGATGCATTTGCTGAAATGCTGAAACAACATAAAATTCAATTTTCTTACTTAACGTCTAATGTGACAGAAAATAAACAGAATTTCACACCCAATGACAGCTTATTCATTCCAAGCCAACAACCTCAAGTGGATTTAGTGGCAGCATTATTTGATAAGCGTACAAACTTTAAAGATGCCACTTTCTATGACGTCTCAAGCTTTGATATGGCAGCCGCATTTAATTTGACTGTTGTAGATGACGCAAGTTTATCAGCCAAAAAGCTCACTTCATCAAAGCCAAATCAAGTCGAAGTTAACATCCATGATGATAGCGTTGCAGTATTGGTTGATTGGCAGCAAGGCAGTGCCGCACCTTGGTTACAACAAGTGTTAGCTCAAGGTGTGATTGTAAAGTTTACTGTAAAACCATTCACAGCGAATAATAAACAAAATTTCGGGGCTGGTAGCCTACAAGTAAATTTGACTCAAGATAACTTATCAAGAAAACAAATTATCCGAGTATTGGAAACAGCGGCTCGTATTCATGCAACGCAACTTGCCCAAGTAAACACTTTTGCAGCAATCAGCGGTGGTGATTTAGGTAGCCCAGATGTGCAACAAGTACTACCTGTTACACCACTATTGCTCACTGATGGTAGTACAAACCCAATGGAAGTCGGTCAAGTTTGGAATTATCTGGATAATACTCTCCAGATGCCTGTAACGCTATCTGATACCCGCAGATTGAGCCGCATAAATACGAATCAATACAGTCACATTATTATGGCCCATGGCAATTATGGTGAGCTCGGAGATAAACAAGCTGAGCAATTGAAAGCGTTTGTCCGCCAAGGTGGAACCATCATTGCGATGAAAAGTGCCAATAGCTGGTTGAAAAAACACGGATTGATTAAAACTGACTTATTTGACCGTAAACAGGCTGATGCTTTGTTTGAAACCGATGGGTTAAATTTTGCGGATAGAGCTAATCTACGTGCGAAAAAAACCATTGGTGGGGCAATTGTTAATCTTGACCTCGATCTCACTCACCCACTCAGCTTTGGTTTAAATAAACCACAACTTAAAGTAATGAAAAAAGGCACCTTAGCTTTCAATCAGCCAAACAAGCCTTTTGTCGTAGCAGCCGATTATAGTAAAGACACACTGTCGAGTGGCTTTATGGCTTCGAACTATCAATCGGTTTACCCAAATAAATCCGCATTTATTGTGGAAAGAATCGGGCGTGGGCGTGTGATTGGTTTTGCTGATAACCTTCTGTTCAGAAATATCTGGTTAGGGTCAGAGAAAGTTGTTGCTAACGCACTGTTCTTTGCGCCGAGCTCTCTATAAGATAATCGTTAGCGCAGCACACATGCTGCGCTAACTCGTTATGAGTGATCATCCTGTATTAGGAACACTCAAAGCCTCTAAATCGACATAAAATAGAAGGGTTTAGACTTCATTATCGTCAATGTAAAATTTCAAGAACTTATGATTTTACAGTATTATTCCACTGCATTGCTTTAGATAAATCACTGATAATTCCTTTGGCATCAGTTTCTACTCGTTGAAGTGTTCCTGGAGGTAATTGTCCACTTAGAATTTCTCCAGCGACACCAACTAAGTCCACAATATCACCTGAAGCATTTTTCGCCTGTATCATTGCATTAAGGATATCTTCACCAAAAGGTTTTCCATCTTGCGCCAGTTGCTCTATGTTTTCTTTAAGTTTTGAAGCATCATTTTTTAGTGCCTCAATGTGCTTCTGATTGATCACGCCTTTAAGAGGATTTTTTCCTTGTTCAATATCATGAACTGCATCCTTCATTGCTTCCTTCAAGCCACCGTCTTTTTTAATCTGTGCAACAATGTCTTCGCCAGCCCCCACCGCTTGATGAGCCATATCTGCCACAGCATGCAGGCCATTTTTGATGTCTTTACCAACCGCCTCGACATCATTGGTAATTTTTGGACAATGTCGATGAAAAAAATCAGCTAAAGCAGAGTGCTTGCTATCATCCCAGCCGTCACTGGCAGGTTTAACTGAAGTTTGATCAACTGAGCTTGCTGAAGTATTACTGACCGTAGTCATAACTGACTCCTCGTAAATTAACGTACCAATACCTTCATTAGTTTCAAAAGCAACAGTACTAAACAGCGCTTTAAAAATGAGGTTCAAATAACACAAATACTTACCTTTAAATATACCGTTGCAAATTATTGAACAAGAATTAGTTCAGAAGTTGTAAGTAATCCTTCAGGTATTCAGGTCAGGTGCTTCAGCTCTCGCCAAACACCACACTTGAACATCAATATTTCGCCTTTGAAAGCATTGAGCAATTTCATTGACCGTTGTCCCCGTTGTAACCACATCATCAACCAGAGCAATACGCTGATAGGCGAACTCATTATTCAATTCGAATGCCTCACTGATGTTTTTTCTTCTTTGCTTTCCATCTAAACCGGCTTGCGCCTGCGTGTCTTTTACTCTGATGAGAACATCATCAATTAAAGGAAGAGCCAATAATTGACTCAATTGCGAGGCGATTAACCATGCTTGGTTATAACTGCGCTGTTTCAAGCGATTAGGATGAAGTGGCACTGGGATGATCGCCTGTGGTAATGAGTACCAAGACTGCTGTTGCAACTCTAGAACGCTTTTCGCTAACTCATAATTTAATGCATTTAATACTGCGAATTGCTTCTGGTATTTCATTGCAGCGATCCAAGTACCTAATCCATCGTGATAACTACAAGGAGCAATAATTTTTATCGGTTCTAATTTTTGGCATCCACCACAATAAGGCAAAAGGTAGCATTCTCCGGGTTCGGCAATGTTGATACCACACCCTAAACAAACAGGCTGTTGATAGATGCCACTTTTCAAGCAAACTGCGCATATGCCTTGTTCATCACTCTGTAAACTTTGACGACAGGCAATACAACGATTTGGCAGAAGTCTGAGCAGTGACTTTAGTCCGTATTGCCACACTCTTTGCATTGAATTTTCGATATAATGTCACTCCATTGAATTATTTCGAGCACTATTAATGACACATTCTCCACTTCATATCGAGTCTATTGGACATGGGAAAGATATCGTGATGCTTCACGGCTGGGGAATGAACAGCGGTGTTTTTACGCCACTGCAATCAGAATTAGCTCACTTTCGAGTGCATTATGTCGACCTGCCAGGTTACGGCTATAGTCAGTCTAAATCAGGAAACATCAATGAATGGGTAAAGATGATCGCAGAAAACACACCGAAAAATAGTGTCTGGTTAGGGTGGTCATTGGGAGGATTAGTGGCTAAAACCGCAGCGTTACACCACCCTGAACATGTTAAAGCCCTTGTGACAGTTGCATCATCGCCCTACTTTGTTGCAGAACCGCAAAATCAATGGCCAGGAATTGATGCGAAAGTACTGACGACGTTTGCTAATCAGCTCAATTTAGATGTCAAAACGGTCATTGAACGGTTTCTTGCGATTCAAGCTATGGGCAGCGAAACCGCAAAACGAGATATTAAGTTACTAAAAGAACACGTTTTGTCACGCCCTTTGCCAGATAAAGCCGCACTAGCCCAGGGCCTACAATTTTTACAGCACGTAGATTTACGTGAACAACTTGAACATATTTCGCAACCTTGGTTACGCATGTGGGGCAGGCTCGATGGTCTAGTACCTCGTCACTTACCGCCAAAAATGCCACGTCATCATGGTGATGTTACGGATCATGTCATCAAAAAAGCGTCCCACGCTCCTTTCTTTTCACACCCACAAGAATTTAGTGAAGCACTGCTTAACTGGTTAAAAAACCTTTAAAAACGAGGCAAACACGACTATTATTCATACTAACAAGGAGCAAATATAGCGTTAGGATAATCGTCATGGCTATCATTACCAATTACCCAAATGTACCTATTGTGACCACCAACGTTGCAACAGATTCAGTACGTAATGATAATGAACACAAATCCAGCGTTGCTCCCACCGACAAAGTCAATAAGCTCCATGAAGAACGTGCAATTGATCCTGAAAAAGAACATGATTCCAACCAACAACATCATGAACAACAACATCATGAACAACAACATCGACAATCAGCATCTACAGATGAAGATGATGTTTCTCTATCAGAAGAGTTAGAAAAAGAAAGTGTAAAAGCACAAGAGATGCTGGCTGTAAAATATGCGGCCCTATCGCGCAAAGATATCAAAATTTATGCAAAAGCGACGGACTCAAACCACAGTGAAACAAGTGACTTGTCTGAAAATGAAAACGTCCTCAATCAAGAGGACGTTAAACAAGTCAAAAAAAATCTAAATTCCGCTTATCAAACTCAAGAAAGCAAACCTAAGTCTAAATTGAGTGAATGGGGTTAACCACTCAGTCAATCAAAGTCACTATTTCTTCATCTTTGCAAACGCTTCAGCAAAGGCATTACCCATCGCTTCATTTTTTTGTTGTTTCGGTTTATGAGAATGTGATTTCTGACCTTGATTTTTATGTTGTGGTTTCGAATTTTGTTTATGGTTACTTGCTTGTTTTTGTTGTCCAGCTTGTTCATCTAAGCGCATACTTAAACCAATTCTCTTACGGGCAACATCCACTTCCATGACCTTCACTTTAACCACATCGCCAGCTTTCACAATCGTATGTGGGTCACTGACAAACTTATCCGTTAATGAAGATATGTGGACTAGGCCATCTTGATGAACACCAACATCAACAAAAGCACCAAAGTTAGTCACGTTAGATACCACGCCTTCTAGGATCATGTTAAGTTCTAGATCCTTAATTTCTTCAATACCGTCTTTAAAAGTTGCGGTTTTAAACTCGCCACGAGGGTCACGCCCTGGTTTATTCAGCTCAGTAATGATGTCATTAATGGTAAATTCACCAAACTGTTCAGTCACAAATGTCTTAGATTCGATACCCTTTAATAAATCACTATTACCGATTAAGTCAGCGACACTAACCTGTGTTTGCTCAGCGATTCGTTCAACAACGTTATAAGCCTCAGGGTGAACCGCCGAGGCGTCCAGCGGATTCTTACCATCACGAATTCTTAAGAAACCTGCGGCTTGCTCATAAGCCTTAGGACCTAAACGAGCGACTTTCAATAGTTGTTTACGATCACTAAAGGCACCATGCTCATCACGAAACGCCACTACGTTTTTCGCCAACGTTTTACTAAACCCAGCCACTTGGGCCAGCAAAGCCATTGATGCCATATTTAAATCGACACCCACAGAGTTAACACTGTCTTCCACCACGGCATCTAGAGATTGTGATAATTGACTTTGGTTTACATCATGTTGGTATTGACCCACACCGATAGATTTTGGTTCGATTTTAACCAGTTCAGCCATTGGGTCTTGCAGACGACGAGCAATAGAAACCGCCCCACGCAATGACACATCGAGATCAGGAAACTCTGCAGCCGCCAATTCAGATGCCGAATATACCGATGCTCCTGCTTCACTCACCATAACCTTAGTGACTGATGAATGCTTTTCTTTCACGGCGGCTATGACTTCTGATGCCAACTTATCCGTTTCACGAGAGCCAGTACCATTACCTATGGCTAACAGCTCAACCTTGTGCATATTCACTAAGTTAGCTAGAGTTTTAACTGATTTGTCCCATTGCTTTTGCGGCTCATGAGGAAAAATTGTTGTGTGTGCCACCAGCTTGCCGGTTTTATTTACGATGGCAATTTTTACACCAGTACGTAGGCCTGGGTCCAGACCCATTGTGGCCTTTGCACCAGCAGGTGGTGCCATCAATAAATCATTCAGGTTACGGGCGAAAACGTTAATTGCTTCGGACTCTGCACGCTCACGCAATGATGCGATGAACTCATTTTCCATCTGAAGCGCAATTTTTACGCGCCAAGTAGCATTCACTACTGTTTTTAACCACTGATCTACAGACGAATCACTGAACTTAAGATTAAAATGTTCGGCGATAATGACTTCACAATAACTGCCAAGTTTCGCCTCTGAGTTTGGATCTGCATTCATTGAAATGGAAAGTAACCCTTCATTACGTCCACGCAGCATGGCTAAAGCTCGGTGAGAAGGCACCTTATCCATCAACTCAGAATGTTCAAAGTAATCACGGTATTTAGCTGCGTCTTTCTCTTTACCTTTGACTAATTTACTTTCAAGAGTGCAGTGATTATTTAATTGCTTACGGATCTTTTGCAGCAAGTCTGCATTTTCTGCAAAACGCTCCATTAAAATAAATCGAGCACCGTCCAATACCGCTTTAACATCTGCGAAGCCTTTTTCTGCATTTACACATTCAGCCGCTTTGGTTTCAAGATCGGCGGTGCGATGTTCAAATAAGAAATCCGCCAAAGGCTCAAGCCCTGCTTCAATTGCAATTTGCCCTTTAGTACGACGCTTTGGTTTGAATGGCAGATATAAATCTTCAAGCCGAGTTTTGGTATCCGCTTGCTTAATTTGAGCTTTCAATTCAGGCGTTAATTTGCCCTGAGCTTGGATACTCGATAACACCACTTCACGACGTTCATACAGATCTCTTAAATAGCCCAAGCGTGAATCTAATGTCCTCAGTTGAGTATCGTCTAACGCACCTGTTATCTCTTTACGGTAACGGGCAATAAACGGTACAGTTGAACCTTCATCTATTAGCTTGATGGTGGCGTCAACTTGATTTTTTGAGACATTCAATTCATCGGCGATGATCTGAGAAATGGTTTGCATAAACTCTCGTTCTTTATAACTGCAATTTAATGAGGGCTAACCATATCACAATCGTTTTGAAAATTTTATCTTTGTACTTTATTCGCTCAACTAAACAACAACCGGATTGATCTCAAGCTGATTTTTGACGATCCTGTCACTAACTTTTAAACCGGAATGATACCATTGCGAACAAACTTGATTACGCCTGAAGGCATGGAAAAGCTCAAAAAAGAGTTAGATTATTTATGGCGAGAATACCGACCAGAGATAACTAAAAAAGTGGCTTGGGCTGCGAGTCTTGGTGATCGCTCTGAAAATGCTGATTACAAAGAAAATAAACGCTTACTGCGCCAAATAGACAGTAGAGTGCGTTTCTTGCGTAAGCGTATTGAGGCACTCACGGTTGTCCATCATGCCAAAGAGCAACAAGGCAAAGTTTACTTTGGTGCTTGGGTAGAAATTGAGAACGAACAAGGTGAGACGTTGAAATTTCGCATTGTCGGTCCCGATGAGATCTATGGCGAAAAAGATTACATCTCCATCGATGCCCCAATGGCGCGGGCTTTATTAAAAAAAGAAGTGGATGATGAAGCGGTGGTCATTATACCAAACGGTGAACAAGTTTGGTTTATTAATGTGATTGAGTACAAAGCCAAGTAGCGAGCTCAAAGCAATCACTAACAAACTGTTAGTTAGGCGTCTAGGAAGCACCGATAGAAAATTTAAATTCCAAAACGCCTAGGGGCTGTTGATCTTTGTTTAATAATTCAGCTGAGCAATAAATCGCCTTAATCGAGGCGGAAATAGTGCAATTTAGTCATCTAAATAAACTATTTTTAACACAGAGTAAGGCGATTTAGACTCAGCCCGTAGGGCAATGGTTATTTTTAACGCTATCTGCATTGTCACTGCGCTCATTTAGAAGAACTAAATAACGCTTGTTCCGCTTTGCTATCGTCAAAAATAATCATTGCTGAAAATATCAACAAAGATCAACAGCCCCTAATATGAATACTGTGATGTCTAAATATAAAAGCAGTTAGTACATATACCCATATACTTGAAGATGCATGTTTCAGGACTTTTTCAGCGCCAATTCTTTGAGGCGCATTAGCGAAGGAATATCGGGATTCTTTCGAGCTAATGTAACAAAGAAGAATTGGCGCTTAGAAGTCCACGCAGTGCGAGTTGCACAGCTTGCTACTCTTCGTTGCCAGTGCTAACAATAGCTCACTATTGCCGCACACTGTCACCTTAATTAACAAGTTGTGCATTCTCGCTGAAATCGAGCATCTTCAGGTATCATGGGTATAAAACGTGATAACTGCTTTTTCTAGGTTAAAATAATTTGGATAACGGTATTAATAGTGCTGCCAGTAAATGTGATTTTCGTAATTATATCCGCTTTAACGAATCAAACATATAAACTGAACACTCACAAGTAGCACTGATATAAAGTCAATTATTTACAAGTATTTAATGATGAATCAACAAACTTCCAGGGTTTGTTACCATCAGACTTATTACCAAAGTTTTCATCAGGGGTCTCTCCAGCATTCGCATACCAAATATTTTGATATTTATGGCCTTGATAATTTACTGGCTTTGAACACCCTGGATAACTTTTACTTGGATCCCAGTTACCTGGTTTCACTGGATCAGGTTTTGGCGCAGGCTTATAATCACCTACCGATATATCACAAGTGCTATTTTGGAAATTTACATTCATTTGCTTAGTTTTGATGTTGTCAGGTGATGCCGTAATATCTTTAAACGCATCAACCGCTTCTTTAGTACAATAAACTGAACCGTCTGACATTCTAATGATATTAGCATTCGAAGCGATGGTCATTTCAGCACCTGGATTTAAGTAATTATTATTTAAAACATTGCCAGCAGGATCTTTAGCGACAAAATACATTTGTCCACTGATATTCGGCGCAGTATAAATATGCACCAAAGAATCGTTATTAGGATTATCTTCATTTGAACTTGTAGCTGAAAAGTCAGCCTTTGTTAAGTGCTCAATATTTGATATTGCGCTATCAACCACTTTGAATATAGATTGTCGTTCAGACTCTGATGCAAGGCTGAATGTTCTATTACTGGATATATCCATATTAGCCATTGCAGATCTAAATGCACCATCAACAATTTGATTACTAATAATCGTTAAGCTGTCTTTGCTAGGATCACTTTTATATGACAATTTACTCATACTTTTAGCGAAAACATTCTTTAGCTCATTAATTGAAATAACTACATTATTTTTGATATTAAGGCCATACTTTGATAAATCTTTACCAAACAACTGGTCAGCATAAAAAGACACTTGCCTTGGATAACGATAGTAAGTATCTCCTCCTGAATCTTTCGTTCCAATAGCTGCACGATAATCACTTGGATTCAATGAATAATCATTTAAGCTTGCTAGCTGACTGGGATCTTGGTTGGTGCAAACATTAAGGTAAGATGAAAATACAGGGCTGTAATCACCAGCATTATAAATAACATTCATAATAAAATCTGTTACTCGTAAAGCATTAGGATTTTTCGCAAGTTCAGGGTTTGTCATTTCCCCCCAACACTTTTTCCAGGCATCTCGATTTACATACCAGTTTGTTGCTGACTCTATATTTAGGCGATTAACATCGTTAAAATGATAAAAAGCAGTTGCCATAGGACCAAAATACAAATTATCTAATGAATCAGGTCCAACATTTTCTGTCTGCTTACCACTGTCTTGATCATCAATACTGTATCCCAAGGTTGTGCGCAAAGCATCATAATTAACAATCCCCAACCCACCCTTTGCAGTGGCAAAAGGTAACTTCTTACTATAATCGTTGATTTGATACGGACCACCTTGCCCTGCAATTAGATAAGATTCTTTTATCGCCGGATTATTAATATCATCATTTTCGGCGAATTTAGTATTTATGCGCGTTTTGTCTAAACCAGATTCCTGCAACAACTGCCCTAACATGGTGCCGATCATATATTCATTGTTGAATTGAAGCTTTGGATATTTTTCTTTCATCAGATGCGTATACATCACACCAGCAATTAAATTCGAGGCAATAATGGCGTGAGAAAAATTATTATTGATTAGATGACCATTACTGTCCTTACTCTGAATGTTAAATACATCTAAATCACTATCTGATGCTGAATAAGGGAAATGTGTATGAAAGATTATTTTATTGGAAGAATTAACGTTTGGGGTATTTTCTGCTTGGCTTATGCCTGGTAAAAAACTGAATGAAAGTACTGAAGCAATAGCAAGCATTATTGGACTTTTTTTCATAAGACGACCCTAAGAATTGATCAATGTTCGTCTTTAGATCTAAAGTAAATATTGACTGTTTAAAAGCTAAATCAGGCTCTTTGAATAATCTTTAATTCTCTGACAATAATAAATTAAGGAAAATCCAAAGAATGCCTTTCTTTTAGTTACGAACAACAATCCTTAGGCTTAGATTTCAGCGGCAATTTGTCGTAGATCACTTTACCCATAAGCAAGGCTAAGACAATACCACTGATCGCCACCACACTTTGCGGTAACATTGCGTGCTGCTCACCGATTTGTGGTGCCACCACAATGCCGTACTTTTCGACCACAAAGTCAGTAATAAAGCCCGCAATCACTGCAACACCAATCACGCCACTTAAATAGCCAAATAATGCACGTTTACCTAACTCTTTCGTGACTACACCTAACGTCGCAATATTGGTCGCAGGGCCTGCAAGCATAAACACTAACACTGCCCCCGGTGAAATACCTGCAAGCAGTAATCCCGCAGCAATGGGCGTTGATGCCGTAGCACAAATATACATAGGAACTGAAATCGCAATCATCACCAACATGGCGATAATGCCGCTACCATGCTGTGCTAAGAAATCTTCAGGTACGTAGGTTTTGACCACAGCAGCAAAGAAAATACCGACTAATAACCAAATCGTAGTATCACGAACTAAATCGGTTGCCGCATATTTAATACCTGCAATAATTTTTGCAAAAAAGCCTTGTGGAGACTCAGCTTGTGAATGGCTATGTCCATGATGTTCGTGACTTTCAGACTTCGAACTACAACAACTCGACTCCGCTTTCACAGACTCTTGCTTTTGGCTACTACAACCACTTTCAGCTTTCACTGGTTCAACTTTTTTAGTGCTACAACAACTGGATTGAACGTCACCTTTTGATTCTGCTTTAGACTCTTGTGTGATCACATCATCCTTACTGTCTGGCCCCACCAACATTCCTGCGACAATAGCACTGATCACTGCGGCAATCGGGCGAACAATGGCCATAAAAGGACCAAGCAAAATATAAGATACGCTCACAGAATCAACACCCGTTTCAGGAGTCGAAACCATAAACGTTGTGGTCGCTGCTTTTGACGCACCCGCGCGTCTTAGGCCGACAGCAGCAGGAATAACGCCGCATGAGCACAAAGGTAATGGCGCCCCAAATAACGCCGCCTTGATTACCGTTTTAAAACCGTAACCGCCCAATTGCTTGTTCATCCACTCCATCGAAACGAACATTTTTAACAGACCAGCAATTAACAACCCAAGGAGTAACCAAGGTGCTGACTCTAAAAATAACTCTAGAAAATTCTCAACCAACATGGTCACTTCTCCTCTGCATCATGGTGCAATACTTTATCGCAATGGTGAACATGGCGATGTTCTTTATAACTGTCATCTAACGCTTCCAAAATTGAGCAGTACTCAGCACTTTCATCACCACCACAACATGAGTCTGAAAGCTCTTTCAATCCTTTTTGAAAACGCTGTAATTCTGCAATTTGTGCGGAAATTTTATCCAATTTAATATCGACTCGACCTTTCACATCAGCGCAAGCCCATTGAGACTTATTCATTTCTATCGACACAAGTTCTTGAATTTCGTTGAGTGTAAAACCTACACTCTTAGCCCGAATGATAAACTTCAGCAACACAGCATCTTGTTCGCTGTACATCCGATAACCCGACTCTGTACGAGCCGAAGGCGACAAAAGTCCGTGTTTTTCGTAGTATCTAAGCGTGTCAGACTTCATATTGAATAGGTCTGCCAACTCTCCAATTCGATACATTTATTCATCCTGTTATGGCGTCAGTATTTCAGAGTATAAACCTTGGAGCTTAGTCCAAGGTCAAGGTTTTCGATTAAAACAATTTTGAAAACACTGAATTTCGGCTTACTTAAGGGCAAAAAGCTCAGAAAAAAAACCAGAAATAAAGGATTTACGATAGAATAGCGACCGCTGACGAAGAGGTACTTTCGAGGGCTTTTTGGAAAGTAGGCGGCCGACGCTTATTTTCCGAAAAATCCTTGAAACTAAAATAAGATTAAGTACCCACAATGAATAACGCCAGACCTATTCGTCGCGCACTACTGAGTGTATCTGATAAAACCGGTATCCTAGAATTTGCTCAAGCATTACATACGCTAGGAGTTGAAATTCTATCAACAGGCGGCACTGCCAAGCTATTAGCTGATAACAATGTGCCTGTCATTGAAGTGTCTAATCACACAGGTCATCCTGAAATTATGGACGGCCGTGTTAAAACGCTGCACCCTAAAATTCATGGTGGCATTCTAGCCCGTCGTGGTGTTGATGAAGCCGTTATGGCCGACAACAACATCGCTGGCATCGATCTTGTTGCCGTAAACCTTTACCCGTTTGCTCAAACCGTTGCCAAAGAGGGTTGCACCCTTGAAGATGCGATTGAAAACATCGACATAGGCGGCCCAACTATGGTGCGTGCTGCAGCAAAGAACCACAAAGATGTCACCATCGTGGTAAATGCCGATGACTACGGTCGCATATTGGCAGAGCTTGCTGACAATCATGGCAGCACCACCTACGAGACTCGCTTTGATCTCGCCATTGCGGCATTTGAACATACCGCGCAATACGATGGCATGATTTCAAATTACTTCGGTACTAAAGTGCCTGCGCACTTTGATAATGTGACTGAAGATTCTAGATTCCCACGCACTTTCAACACCCAAATGGTGAAGAAACAAGATTTGCGTTACGGCGAAAATAGCCACCAGCAAGCCGCATTTTATGTTGAAAACAACATTTCTGAAGCTTCTGTTGCTACCGCAACTCAACTGCAAGGTAAGGCGCTTTCATACAACAACATCGCCGATACAGATGCAGCACTAGAGTGTGTTAAAGAATTTGAGCAACCAGCTTGTGTGATTGTAAAACACGCAAATCCTTGTGGTGTGGCTTTAGGCGAAGACATTCTTGAAGCCTATAACCGCGCATTCAAAACCGACCCAACCTCCGCATTTGGTGGCATCATCGCATTCAACCGTGAATTAGACGAAGCAACAGCAAGTGCTATCGTTGAACGTCAGTTTGTTGAAGTGATCATTGCCCCTAAAATCAGCGAAGCTGCAAAGCAAGTAGTATCAGCCAAAGTAAATGTGCGTTTACTTGAGAGCGGTGAATGGTCACAAGCATTATCAGCGCTTGACTATAAGCGTGTAAACGGTGGCATGTTAGTACAAGACCGTGACCAAGGTATGGTTGCAGAGTCAGAGCTAAAAGTGGTTTCAAAACGTCAACCAACAGCTGAAGAAATGAAAGACCTAATGTTCTGTTGGAAAGTGGCTAAGTTCGTTAAGTCTAATGCAATTGTGTATGCCAAAGACCACATGACTGTCGGTGTGGGTGCAGGCCAAATGAGCCGCGTGTATAGTGCAAAAATCGCAGGCATTAAAGCAGAAGATGAAGGATTAACGGTTCCGGGTTCAGTCATGGCGTCAGATGCCTTTTTCCCATTCCGTGATGGTATTGATGCTGCTGCGGCGGCGGGCATTACTTGTGTCATTCAACCTGGTGGTTCAATGCGTGATCAAGAAGTCATTGACGCTGCTGATGAACATGATATGGCGATGGTATTTACTGGTATGCGCCATTTCCGTCATTAATTTTTAAGCTTTAATAGTCATACTCGCGAAAGCGGGTATCCAGTGACTTTAGGTTAAATAAACCTTAAAGTCACTAGAATACAAAACTGTCGTTATGTCATTTCCTGCTTTCGCAGGAGTGACCCAAATGTCAAGGAATTGAATATGAACATTCTTGTAATTGGTGGCGGTGGCCGTGAACACGCCCTAGCATGGAAAGCCGCACAAAACGCAAACGTAAACACGGTATTTGTGGCTCCGGGTAATGCGGGCACAGCCTTAGAACCTAAACTGGAAAATGTTGCCATTGGCGTTGAAGACATCAATGCCTTGATTGATTTCGCTAAAAACAACGATATCGCACTGACCATTGTTGGCCCTGAAGCGCCATTAGTTATCGGTGTGGTTGATGCGTTCCGCGCTGCTGATTTACCGATCTTTGGCCCAACCGAAGGAGCTGCACAACTTGAAGGCTCAAAAGCTTTTACCAAAGACTTTTTAGCGCGCCATAAAATCCCTACAGCGGATTATCAGAACTTCACTGAAATCGAGCCTGCAAAAGTATTTTCAGCACAATTAGCAGAAAAAACAGGTTATCCTGTTGTGATTAAAGCTGACGGCCTAGCGGCTGGTAAAGGTGTGATCATCGCCCAAGATAAAGCGGAAGCGGAAGCAGCGATTGAAGATATGCTTGCTGGCAACAAATTTGGTGATGCAGGTTCTCGTGTGGTTATCGAAGAATTCTTAAAAGGCGAAGAAGCCAGCTTTATCGTTATGGTTGATGGTAAAAACATCCTGCCAATGGCCACCAGCCAAGATCATAAAGCCCGAGATAATGGCGACAACGGCCCAAATACCGGCGGTATGGGCGCTTATTCGCCAGCACCTGTTGTCACACAAGCGATTCACGATTGGACTATGAGTAACGTCATAAAGCCAACGGTTGAAGGCATGGCAGCGGAAGGCCACCCATACACTGGCTTCTTGTATGCAGGGCTAATGATTGCGGCTGACGGTACCGCTAAAGTTCTGGAATACAACTGCCGCTTTGGCGACCCTGAAACTCAGCCAATCATGATGCGTCTGCAATCAGACCTCGTTGAGCTTTGCCTAGCGGCAATGCGAGGAGAACTCGATAAAGTGACCGCTGAATTTGATGCCCGTGCGGCAGTTGGCGTAGTAATGGCGTCAGGTGAATACCCAGTTGCTGCTCGCAAAGGTGATGTAATTTCAGGGCTGACTATTGGCGATAACAACATCAAAATGTTCCATGCGGGTACCGCTGAAAAAGATGGTCATGTTGTTACTAACGGTGGCCGTGTGCTTTGCGCAACGGCACTTGGTAATACCGTTACTGAAGCACAAAAACTCGCTTATGGTTTAGTGAACGAGGTGCATTGGGATGATGTGTATTTCCGTACAGATATTGCTTACCGTGCAATAGCTAGAGAGAATAATTAATATTCTCTTTATATACCCATATGATACCTGAAGATGCTCGATTTCAGCGAGAATGCACAACTTATTAATCAAGGCGACAGTGTGCGGCAATAGTGAGCTATTGTTAGCACTGGCAACGAAGAGTAACAAGCTGTGCAACTCGCACTTCGTGGACTTCTCAGCGCCAATTCTTCTTTGTTACATTAGCTCGAAAGAATCCCGATATTCCTTCGCTAATGCGCCTCAAAGAATTGGCGCTGAAAAAGTCCTGAAACATGCATCTTCAAGTATCATGGGTATACAATCATGAGCCTGCGTTTGCAGGCTCTTTTTTTTAATTATTTTGTTGCGCCACAAACCCAAGCACCATACCCATTGTAAAAGTTTGGATCATCTTCCGAAACCAGTGACGAAAAGATATAGGGAACGTTAGTAAATTTCTGATCGCTAGCTGTTCCCCACTTACCAGCTTGACTCCAAGTAATGAAATAACCACTGAGTTGTTGAATATTCGCCATAACATCCAGTCGATAATCTAAGTCAAAGCTATAATCTCTGATAGGTAAAGATTTACTTTGGCCATTTGCATTGTTATCCAATTGAACATAAGCCTGTGTAACATACTTTTTACTATTTCCCTGTTTTTCACTCTTTAAGTACGGCACAGGGAACTGGACACTACTAACGAAAAATTTTTGTTGATCAAAGCGAGTGAGATTGAATTGAATGAAGGCGTCAGCAGGGGTTCTTGTTCTGACCGTCAGATATTTCTTCGAACTCACGTCGGTTTGTTGAATCTCTGGAATAGTAAGCAGAGACGCTTTGAAGTTAGGGGCAACATATGCAGCAGGAATTGAATCTTTAGATCGAATCGGAGTTTGATTGTTTACGGCCGTTGAATAGATCACTAAAGGCGTACCTCCAGCAGGGCAAGTGTAATTTTCTACAAACCCTTGCGAATCCATAAACTGATTATTTCCTAGAGCGGTCAATTGATTAACTTGAATGGTGGCAGAAGCAGTTAGAGGGAATAAACAAATAAGAACGAGTTTAGAGCATTTTATATTCATAGCAAAAAACCTTATTTAATACTTTACATTCACCATTCAAACTTCTTTTTAGTATCACAATCAAATTAAACATATTTAACTTCAAAAGCCGTAGTTTTAAGAGTTGATTAGATGCTTCCCCTTTATTCTCTCCACTTGTAGAAATAACCAATTTATCGCTGCAAAAGCAATCACGAAAGATCAACAGACCCTAAAAATATTCTGCTCTTAAAACTATTGCTAACCGCATGATTACCAAAATAACAGGTGAACACTCAGTAAAATCGTAACTTAGATAACTTTTTCTTTGTGGGTTTATAGCCACTAAAGTGCTTTAGTTCAATAGGTTATAGATAATCATCAAGCCAAGATTCAGTTCCAAAAAGTGATTCTTCAGCGCTGGTTTTCTTTGGTAGCACCAAATATTTTGCGGTGCCTTCAGTTTTTGGCTTAGCGGGTTCTGCTGGCGCTGACTTTTTATCTGGCTTTTCGATACCTTGAGTTATTGGCTTAGCAGATTTTACAGGCACTAACTTTTCATTTAAAAATGCTTGTAATCTTTCTGGTACTTCGCTGCTTATTGCGCCAAAACAACCTGTGTTTTCCATTCTCAAATTAATTGTACCATTAGTCTTTTTATGTACTTGAGTCAAAAAAGAAAGCAGACAAGTCTTATCACTACTTTTATAGTGCACTCCCCAAAATTCAACGCGAAATTTGAACTTTGAATTAGGCGCTGCAGCCTTAATGTTGAGAATAAGATCTTCGGATACTTTACTGACTTGCCCCCCATCAAAACTCACTTGTTGGATACCAGAATGATTAACACTGGCCATATTGCCCCCAATAATGAAGATCATATCTAAAACAATTTACTCAATTATATATAAGTCTCTATTCACAGAATATTTCTAATAAATGAACTTAGATTAATTAAAAAGTCAAAGCTAACGACAAGACCGAATAGTATGGCTACATTTCAGTGATGATGATATGAACAACCTCAATCTTACTTTCCCTTCAACGTAAAAGCTTAACTATTCTAGTAAGATATTTTATAAGCTGTTACAGATAGTTGTAAGCATTCAACACCTGTAAAATCTAATGATGGTTAAGTGAGTGTTCAGCAAAAACCATGAACGAAGCGGTGCGGTATACCCATGATACCTAAAGATGCTCGATTTCAGCGAGAATGCACAACTTGTTAATCAAGGCGACGGTGTGCGGAAATAGTGAGCTATTGTTAGCACTGGCAACGAAGAGTAACAAGCTGTGCAACTCGCACTGCGTGGACTTCTCAGCGCCAATTCTTCTTTGTTACATTAGCTCGAAAGAATCCCGATATTCCTTCGCTAATGCGCCTCAAAGAATTGGCGCTGAAAAAGTCCTGAAACATGCATCTTCAAGTATCATGGGTATAAAATACGATAAATTGAATATGTTAGAAAAAACAACATCAACAACTCATTCTTCCCATAGTTCGCCAATAAATCAGCTTGAACTAAAAAGCAAGCCAAATACTCAAAAAGGTCGTTTTCCTGCTACATCTAATTTTTTAAACGACAGACGCTGCTCATCTGGGCTATAGAAAATCAAGCATCATCCCAAGATAGTTATATCACTCAGCTTCTTGAACCTAGAAAACTCAGTTGGGTACGTTTTCAAGCGCAGAAAAAATTATCGGTAGCAAGGAAGAGCGTGCAGCAAGTAGTTAATCTACTTGCAAATGTTCTAACGCAGATAACGGCAATTTTAACCAGCTTGTGAGCGTAGAGCGATTCACCCAACAGGTGATAATATTCAATCAGGTTATTAATTTACTTTCATGGGCTTAAAAAGTCATTTAGCGTTCAACTGAGTTTTTTAGGTTGAAGCTAACGCAAGCCCGAACAATCGAAAATCTGGCGGGCAAACACTGATATTTTACGCAGTACAAGTTGGTAATCTTCCGTTACTTAAAGCAAAACCTATTGCCAATATAAACTTGAATAAATTTAAATCATCTTCAGAGTTCCAAACGATAGTTAAAACACTCAACGAACTGCAAGACAATGCGAAAAGAACTTAATGAAGTGAAGCTCAGGTACTGGCCCAAGCTTCAAACTAGAATAAATTAAGCAAACACACCTTGAAGCGGTGGTACAACTTGCTTCTTACGACTTAATACACCCGGCAACCAAGCACGGCCGTTTTCAGTAGCGATATCGTAAGCTTTCTGACTTAACTCTTCATCATCGCTCACGATAAGAAGCTCAGAACCTTCTTGCATAATATCGGTGAGCAACAACATAACCGTATGACGGTTACCTTCTGCTTTTAGCGCTGCAATATCTGCTTCTAGGTCTGCTTTAATGTTATCAAATACAGATAAATCAACCACTTCAAGTTGACCAATACCAACAAGGTTACCGTTCATGTTGAAGTCTTTAAAATCACGCATCACAAGATCACGAGGCGCAGTACCACCAACGGCAGACTTCACTTTAAACATTTCCATGCCTAACGCTTTGAAATCTTCAACGCCTGCAATCTCTGCAAGCGCTTCAACGCAACGAATATCTGCAGTCGTGCATGTTGGTGATTTAAAGATAACCGTGTCACTTAAAATCGCACACAACATGATACCAGCGATGTCTTTTGGAATATCTACATTGTAGAAGTCATACATCATCTTAATCACTGTGTTTGAACAACCTACAGGGCGGATCCAACACTCAAGTGGGGTAGACGTAGTCAAGTCGCCCAACTTGTGGTGATCAACAATACCAACAATCGTTGCTTCTGCAATATCATCTGGTGCTTGAGTTAGCTCTGAATGATCAACGATGTAAACTTCTTCTCCTGCATAGCTCATTTTTAATTCTGGTGCTTCGAAACCAAAACGATCCAGAATAAATTGAGTCTCAGGCGATGGCTCACCTAAACGCGACGCTTTTGCTGGCTCGCCGATTTGATTTTTCAAATACGCCAGTGCGATAGCACCACAGATTGAATCAGAATCAGGGATTTTATGCCCCACTACATACATTGACATTGCAAACACTCTCTAATTGGTTTTAATGGAAGGGATTTTAGCAAATCTACGCTGAATAAAAAAATACCTTAACAATAATAGCCTGCTCTCACTCGATTTAATGATTCATCGGCAACGACCTTAAGGGAGACTTTCACTCACGTTGCCTTCAAGATACAATTCGACCTTGGTCTTAACTGTAATTGTAATTATTAAATGTCATCGTCTGCTCAAGCTGCACAGCCTTCTTATATTTTTATCCCTGATAACGTCTCTTCACAGCTCACTGTTGTAGATTTCCTGATACAGCAATTTCCACATGTTTCAGCAGAGACTTGGCATCAGCGTATAAAGCAGAGCAAAATTCATTGGCAAGATAACTCATCATTAAACCTCGACACGCTTTGCCGACCGAGGCAGCGTGTGTATTACTACCGTGAAGTACAACAAGAGACAAAAGTCCCTTTTACAGAACGAATTTTATTTGAAAATGACCGTTTCTTGATTGTCTTTAAGCCGCACTTCTTACCCGTTACTCCCAGTGGTAACTATGTCAATGAATGCTTAGTTCATCGACTTAGAATAAAAACGGGCATTGAAACTATCGCACCTGCGCATCGCTTAGACAAAGATACAGCGGGGCTAATGTTGTTTACCAAATTGCCAGAGTGTCGCAATACTTATCATTCTTTATTTAAAGACGGTAATATCCATAAACAATATCAAGCCATTGCCAAGCTTACTCCTGAAGCCCGCTCCGAATTCACACAACGTGGTCAACAACACTGGGAAATAAAAGATAAACTCGTCAGAGGTGAGCCTTCTTTTTTAGTCAAGCAAACCAGCGGTGAAGCAAACACCCACTCTAAGATTCGATTAATTCAAGTAAAGGGAGATTATGGCCTGTTTGAATTAGAGCCAATAACAGGTAAAACCCACCAGCTTCGCGTGCACATGCTTGGGCTTGGAATGCCAATATTGAATGATCGCTTTTATCCAGAATTACAGCCAAAATCTGAGCCGACTTTCGAAAATCCTTTGAATTTACTTGCCCAAAAATTAGCATTTACGGATCCTATCGATCAGCAAAATCACGTATTTACCTGCTCCGCTTTAACGCTCGATTAACCAACGATATTCAATGATGATGGCCTATCTGATAACAAACCTGAAAACCCACCACGTATTAAAGGGTTAAGCACTTCAGCATGGGGAAACAAGGTATATAAAGAAAAGGAATAAACCAGATCGTCTCAAACAAGCCCATAGATTCAACGACAAAACAATTCTTGTTTAGCGCCCGTTCAGCTCATCAAGTAATTTTCTGGCTTGTTCACCAATATGGTGTTCATCAGGGCGAATATAACTCTGATCTATGGCCGTTTGTAACGCTTCACGAGCTGAAGGTTCGTCCCCTAAACTTAAGAAGCATTGGCCAATGCGAAACGTTGCCCCTGGGTCACAGGCATCCATCACCAACGCATAACCATAAAAATTCAGAGCATGTTTAAATTCACCAAGCCAATGCAAAGTTGAACCAAGCGCCATTTGAAAGCGCCTGTCCCAAGGCATGTGCATGACTAAATAGGTAAACTCAGTCATGGCTTCGTCAGGCTTGCCAGCATTGTATTTTTCTAATCCCTTAGCATAAACAACTTCCAGCTCTTTAGGCGTAATGTTCTTAATTTCAGCTAACGTCTTATGTTCACTTAATGCTTGCTCACACGCTTTTTCAAGCTTTTTCAGATCAATCTTGAGATCCGCTTCCTCTTTATTTGTCATAGACAACCCAAGTTTCTATATCAATAAAAGTCTAGACGAGACTCACACGATCAGCTGCTTTTATACAGCGCTGCATCAATAATCGCCCATAGGTGAGCCACCACAGCAATCACACCTGGGAACACCAGCCACCAGAAAAAATAACCTAAGCTACATACGACGAAGAAAAACACCGCAAAAAAGATTTTTCCCTGAACCAGCTGCCCAAGTCCCGGAATAAAAAAACTTGCAACCGCAGCGATTACATTTCCTGTAGATCCTTGTCCACTCATATCAATACTCCATATCTCTGTTTATTGGTTATCTCAATTTTTGGTTATATATTGTGAACTCAGTCAAACTTTGCCATAGTTAGCCACTTATTTAAAAAGCCCTCTAAATGGAACTGGAGCAATTGCCATGAAATGGCCGACCATTGAGCAACTCAAGCAATATAGCCAAACGTTTTATCAATTCTGTTTACACCTTAAACAGAGGTTAAAACAAGATCAAATCAATATTGTTTCAGGACATTTAACTTACGTTACTTTACTCTCTTTAGTGCCTATCATTGCTGTCATGATGTCCATGCTCTCTGTATTCCCAGTGTTTCAAGGAATACGTGAACAAATTGAGGTATTCATTTACGGTAACTTCTTACCATCAGCTAATGACACAATCAAAATCTACATCAATTCTTTTGTCGATAACGCATCAAAAGGCACAGCCATAGGTATCTTGGCCTTAGTGGTCGTAGCATTTCTACTGATGTCGGCGATTGATAAGACTCTCAATAAAATATGGCGAGTCACCAAAAAGCGCCGATTAATCATTTCATTCTCAATGTATTGGATGGTACTGACACTTGGCCCCGTCTTTGTGGGTGCCAGTTTAGCGGCAACATCCTATTTAGTATCATTAAAAATTTTTAATGCCGACCAAATCGCCGACGTTGTGCCATTTTTTGTTGCTCGTTTGCCAATGCTGTTTTCAATGGTGGCTTTTTTAATGATTTATCTTGCGGTGCCGAATCAAAGCGTTAAATGGCAACATGGACTGATTGGTGCAGCCACCGCAGCAATCTTGTTTGAAGCAGGTAAAAAAGTCTTTACCTTTTACCTGACCCACTTCCCAAGTTATGAAGCCATTTATGGCACAATGGCCACCATCCCTATTTTATTTGTTTGGGTCTACATCTCATGGATGATTGTATTGTTGGGTGCTGTCATCACCTCCGCCTTACCCGAATTTACTGAGCAGTTACATAACATAGAAAATCAAGATGAAAGCCATAATCCAAAGAGTGAAACAAGCGCAAGTTGATGTAAACAACAAGACCATTGGTCAAATCAATCAAGGGATTTTAATTCTCTTAGGGGTTGAGCAACAAGATACACAACAAGATGCGGAGCAACTGGCGCAGCGAATTATCAATTACCGAATATTCAATGACGATAACGGTAAAATGAACCTCAACCTTGAGCAAATTCAAGGTAAGCTATTAGTGATCTCACAATTCACTTTAGCGGCGGACACCAGCCGAGGCCGTAGACCCAGTTTCTCATCCGCTGCAACGCCGCAGCAAGCGAATACCTTGTATCAGCACTTTGTGAAGTATTGCCAACAACAAAATATCACGACAGCAACGGGTGAATTTGGTGCGGATATGCAAGTAAGCCTAATTAATGATGGGCCAGTAACCTTTGCATTAGAGACAAAAGAAAAATCATGACAGCTAACAACCAAACGTTACTCCAACAGCTCACACAAACATGGCATAACACCATTCCTGTCAGCCAATTTATGCAAATCAAACCACTTGAACTCACTAGGGGTACTTTTAGCGTTACTGCCCCCATTGAACCCAACATCAATTGCCACAACACCATGTTTGCTGGTTCATTATCAACCCTCGCGACACTTACGGGTTGGGGTGCTATTTGGTTACAACAAAAACTCAATAATGTGAATGGCGACATTGTGCTGGCGGATGGACACATTCGTTACCTTGCACCAGTAACATCGCAACCAATAGCCCAAGTAGCGTGTCATAACTTCGAGTTTTCTCGTTTAGTGGCGGGCAAAAAACAACGCTTCGAGCTGAAAGTAAACATCATCTGTAATCAACAAGTATGTGCTGAATTTTCAGGTCAATATGTCAGTTTGCCTGTCGGTAATTAACAAACTTTAACTCTAACACTCAAACTTCACCGCATTCATTTGATATATTATCTGGAGTATTATTTCAGGTAATAAAAGCCATGTCTTCTTCTGTCAGTAACCCCCTATTATCTTTAGAAGTAGGGCAATCTATTAATGCGACTGTGTATCATCAACAAGAAATCAGCACATCACCGGCTGATGATGAATTTGGCACATTACTTAACATAATGAAAGTAGACGTTGGCACCATTAAGAGGGTCGATGACTCGGTGGCGTCAAAGTTCCATACAGACAAAACAAGGAACAGTCAGGAAATGCCAACAAAACTTTTGTTTACTCCAAAAGACTCATTAGAACGCTATGAAATAACAGTAGATTCGAAATGCATAGATAAACAAAGAAAATGGTTTACATATTATTACTCATTTCAAATTTCTCACCCCTATCACACTCTGCAACTTGAGCAGTCTCAGGCATCAAGCGCATCATCGACAGCCGTAAACAAAACGAATAAGGTTTCTAAAACTCCAACAGAGAAAAGTAAAACAACACCTAAGAAGGTATCCTCGCAAGGGTCTTCACAAGCCTCACATCTAAAAGATACTAACAACAAACAGTTACCAATGTCTTCTGAGGCAAGTAAAGTGAAATCGACAAAAAAATTAGACACCCCTAGCGCAAAAATGAAAACCGCTAAAGTATCAGTTGCAACAGATTTAACTGAGCGCCCCAAACGCCATGACGCAATCGCACCACTAACCCATACATCACAAGATAAAGAAGCAGCATTTAATCTGCTAAAACAACAAGCTAAAAACCCAAAAAACTTTACAGAATTGAAGCAAAGTTTTGATGATTTTGTGAAAACACTGCACATTGATAGGCAAGACAAAGCACAACTCATTATCGCAAAGTCACCTGAAAACCCTAGTGGCCCGTGGCAAGTCACCATCAAGTATGGTAAAGCAACTCTAGTCACAGCAAAAGTGAAAGCTGAGTCGATGTCAGCACAGCAGCAGTTTACCCGTCAAACTATCGACCAAATGAAAGCACATTGGCAGCAAACAAAAGCCAACGACTACTTAGCTGATGCTTGGCAATATTTAGCAAATAATGACCCGACAATGGCTCAAAGGCTTAAACATCTGCAAGAAGACGAAGCATATAGAACAGCCAATTTTACTAGCTATGAAGTGAGCAAGAACAATTCAGACCTTGTAACCTTAACGTTTAATGTTGATCGCAGCAGCAAACCTAAAAGACTCACAGTTAGGCCAATTTTTGATCCTGCTGTCCATAACCCTCAAATATCTTTTCATGGAATGTTGCTTGACAAAAATCAACCATTTCAGAATCTCAAGCAATTAGTGGAAAATGTTAAAGGCACAGCATGTGACCCACAATTACACGTACAATTGTCACCATACATCAACCTCTTAAAACAGAATTTAACGGATGATTGGTGGTGTGACCCAACGATGTATAGAATGTTGCGCCAAGTTCGTTTAAGACAAACAAACTTAGCCGAGCTTATGGGGTTAAGTGCACCTTCATCAAAATGAGCCTGTCGTTATAAATATAACCATTAAAAACAATATAAATTCGTCATTTTTTTGACACCTCCAGATAAAAATCAATAAAATTGACCATTTAACCGTCGAGATGACTGATAACGCTTGCATAAAACAGACGAAATTCTACATAAATCAACATTTTTGATTAAATTTTTAAACCTTTTATACAAAATTTTGTTTCAATTTCACCCAATTTGTAATACTTTTACCCTACTTATAGTGACCCACATCAAAAAAGTCAGTTTTGTTTGATGTTGTGGTCAAGGTGAGCAGGTAAACAAGGATGATGCAATGTTAATGGAGCTGCAGTATCAGTCAAACTGACAATGCAAAGTAACAAAGTTGCCCGGCCAAGCTTTAGCTTAATTGCTGAGTTAAGAGTCTAGAGCCTAAACTCGCAGTAAGTCGGCAACCTAAGAAGCAGCAAAGGTTACGAGCGCCTAGGCGCGAATACCTGGGTACTCAAATTTTAAGTGACCACCAATTTAGTCACTTAGTCATACAAAAGTGGACAGTGGAGAACATAACCATGAAAGGTTTAAACTCAATGAAGAGTGTAAAAAATGCGAAGGGTTTCACCCTGATTGAATTAATGATTGTTGTGGCGATTATTGGTATTTTGGCGGCAGCGGGATTACCTGCATACCAAAATTACACTTTAAAAGCTAAATTTTCAGAATTAACTAATGCAACAGCTTCTGTAAAATCAGCAGTTGAAGTATGTTCGCAATTAGAAGGTGCAACAACTAATTGTTCAGGCGGTTCAAATGGTATTCCATCAAATGTTACAGCAGGTACTGGTGATCCATACTCATTAACAACTACTGGCACTGCTGCGAATGTAAAAATTCTAGTCACTCCAGCGAGCATTGACGGTCTTGATCCGAAAGATACTTACACACTAACTGGTGAATTTGCCGATGGTAGACTGACTTGGGAAGAAAGTTGTGGTAACGACACAACTCAATTCTGTTAATTAAATTTATTGTGTACTGAGGTACTTTACCTCAGTACTTTTTCTCAAAGGACTGAGTAAAATATGATCCAAAAACTTAGTAATGATCATCACCATTACTCATCACAATAAAAGACACGTCGTTTATGCCTAATACTGTGCTTCACACTGGTCTTTCTAATCTCTTAATTCGCAAAGAGCAAATTACGTCGTCACAACTTGCTGAACTTACCCAAAAAGCCAGTAAAAACAACACCTCATTTCCCAGCATTCTCATCAGTGAAAACATCCTTTCGCCGCTGGCACTCGCCAATTTAGGCCACGAAGAATACGGCACGCCACTGCTGGATATCAATGAGTTTGATTTAACCAGCATTCCTGAAGAATTTTTAAACCGTAAGCTGATTGAAAAACACCACTGCTTGCCGTTATTTAAACGTGGCAACCGTCTGTATATTGCCACCGCAGATCCGACTAATATTGCTGCGTTAGAAGAGTTTCAATTTAATGTTGGCATGCACGCTGAAGCCATTTTAGTGGAGGTGGATAAGCTCGAAACCGCCATTGAAACCGTGTTAGAAGATGACTTATCCAGCCTCGATTTAGACAGCCTCGATGAAGAAGGCTTAGGCGACATTGAAGTTGCCGATACTGAGCGCAAAGATGAAGACACGGGTGACGGCAAAGACGATGCGCCCATTGTTATCTACATCAATAAAATTCTCACCGACGCAATTCGTAAAGGGGCATCGGATCTCCATTTTGAGCCTTACGAAAAAAAATACCGCATTCGTTTTCGCATCGATGGCGTGTTACAAGAAATCTCCCAGCCACCGATTGGCCTATCAGCGCGGATTGCCGCACGTTTAAAGGTAATGAGTAAGCTGGATATCGCTGAGCGCCGAGTGCCACAAGATGGCCGCATTAAATTAAAGCTGGGGCGTAACCGCAGCACCGATTTTCGTGTCAGTACCCTGCCGACCATTTGGGGCGAAAAAATCGTAATGCGTATTTTAGATTCCGCCTCAGCGCAACTCGGCATTGAAAAGCTCGGTTACGAGGCCGATCAGAAAAAACTGTATATGGATGCCCTTGCTCAGCCCCAAGGGATGATATTAGTCACCGGACCAACAGGCTCTGGTAAAACCGTCTCTTTGTATACTGGCCTGAATATCCTTAACACCGAAGAGCGCAATATTTCCACCGCCGAAGACCCGGTAGAAATTAACCTTGAAGGCGTAAACCAAGTCCACATCAACTTAAAAGCAGGCTTAACCTTTGCCTCGGCACTGCGTTCATTTTTACGACAAGACCCTGATATCGTGATGGTCGGTGAGATCCGTGACTTAGAAACCGCTGAGATCGCCATTAAAGCGGCGCAAACAGGTCACTTAGTGTTATCAACGCTGCATACCAACTCAGCGGCAGAAACCTTGACTCGTTTATCGAATATGGGCGTACAAGGTTATAACATCGCCAGCTCAGTGAGCTTAATTATCGCTCAGCGTCTTGCTCGCCGCCTCTGTGAACACTGTAAAACCCCAGAAGATGTGCCAGAAGTTGAATTACAACGCTTAGGCTTTACTCAATCACAAATAGAGCAAGGGTTTATTGTCTACAAGCCCGAAGGTTGTGACCAATGCACTGCTGGCTATAAAGGCCGTGTCGGTATTTATGAAGTGATGAAAATGAGTGAAGATTTATCAAAATGCATCATGGAAGGCGGCAACTCATTAGAATTACTTGAGATTGCACAAACTCAAGGCATGCGCACCTTACGCCATTCTGGGTTGATGAAAGTACAACAAGGGATCAGCAGCATTAACGAAATTAATCGCGTCACCAGTTTTTAAACTTTTATGCGGTAAACAGGAAATGATCAGGAAAGGATTATGGCAACGGCATCAGTAAGCACTAAACGAGCAAATCGTAAGGCCAAAAAGTCTAAAGCGGCTCAAACAGTCTTTACCTTTCAGTGGAAGGGGTTAAACCGTGACGGCGCGAAAAGCTCGGGCGACATCCAAGCTTCCAGCGTTGCCGAAGCCCGTGCCTTATTAAAACAACAGGGCATTATCAGTAAGTCCGTTCGTAAAAAATCAAAATCGATTTTGTCTGGCGACAAACCCATTAAGCCAATGGACATCGCCATGATCACCCGCCAAATTGCCACCATGCTTTCCGCAGGGGTTCCCTTGGTGACCACCATTGAAATGTTGGCCAAAGGCCATGAAAAGCCAAAGATGCGCACACTGTTAGGTGGCATTTTGAATGACTTACAAGCGGGTATTCCTCTCTCGGACGCATTGCGTCCACACAAGCGTTACTTTGATGATTTATACGTCGACTTAGTCGCTGCAGGTGAACATTCAGGGGCGCTTGATACCGTATTTGATCGCATTGCGACTTACCGTGAAAAATCCGAAGCCTTAAAGTCGAAAATCAAAAAAGCCATGTTTTACCCTGCAGCGGTTGTCGTCGTTGCAATAATTGTGACAGTTGGATTGTTGTTGTTTGTGGTCCCCCAATTTGAAGAAATTTTTAAAAGCTTTGGTGCAGAGCTACCCATCTTTACCCAATTTGTACTCGGCATTTCCCGTTGGTTACAAGAATGGTGGTGGGTATTCTTTATCGCCATAACCGCAGGCGTGATTGGTTTTATTCATAGCCATCGGAATTCACAACATTTTCGCGACAAAGTAGATGCGTTAATCTTAAAAATTCCACTGATCGGTGAAATCTTACATAAAGGCGCCATGGCCCGTTTTGCCAGAACACTGGCGACAACGTTTGCCGCAGGTGTGCCATTGATTGACGGTATTGAGTCCGCTGCAGGTGCTTCAGGTAATGCCGTGTATCGCAAAGCATTAATGCAAGTACGTCAAGAAGTCATGACAGGAATGCAAATGAACGTCGCCTTGCGCACCACTAATTTGTTCCCCGACATGCTGATTCAAATGGTGATGATTGGTGAAGAATCTGGCTCACTGGATGATATGCTCAACAAAGTCGCCAACATTTATGAAATGCAAGTTGATGATGCGGTAGACGGTTTATCCAGCTTAATTGAACCAATAATGATGGTGGTCATTGGTACCGTAGTTGGTGGCTTGATCGTCGCCATGTACCTACCAATCTTTGAAATGGGCAATGTGGTTGGTTAACGCTGTTGTATTTGTTAATCAATCTTCACTAACCTTTTAACTGATGGCAACACTTGAAACCCACTTTGATTATAAACTTAAGATACATTGAGTTTATGAGATATTTGGTGTTATACCCATGATACTTGAAGATGCATGTTTCAGGACTTTTTCAGCGCCAATTCTTTGAGGCGCATTAGCGAAGGAATATCGGGATTCTTTCGAGCTAATGTAACAAAGAAGAATTGGCGCTGAGAAGTCCACGCAGTGCGAGTTGCACAGCGTGTTACTCTTCGTTGCCAGTGCTAACAATAGCTCACTATTGCCGCACACTGTCGCCTTGATTAACAAGTTGTGCATTCTCGCTGAAATCGAGCACCTTCAGGTATCATGGGTATAAGCCTTTTAGCTAAAACGTCAGTACTCGATCTTAATGACACAACAATATTCGACGGCTCCCATGAAGGTGCTTCATTTACAAATGAGCACCTCCGTTTTCAAGCCCGTGCGTGCACCATTGCGACTGAGCTAACTGAGTTACATACCAGCCAGGTTAATGAAGCCCCAATTGCAGATGTCTCGGACTATCAAGTAACGGCCTCGCAACAAATGGAACGTGAAGTCGAAACAATCCAAACTCAATGCCAAGCGCAGCTAGATAAATTAGCATTAAGCCTACCAAGAGTGTTAATTGAAGAAGTTCCTGAAAGTGATATATCCGAGTTATTTGCTGAGCTTCCCGAATTATTTTCACTTCCGTACACTCAGGAAAAAACAGAACTTATATTCTTCGCGTTATCCATAAAATCGGGGTTAAATTCATTAAAGAGTCGTTTGAATCATCAAGATGATTTAGCGGGTGGGATTGATAACTTTAAAAAGCACTGGTTGAACAGTTTACAAAATAACTAACTTAATGAGCTATTGCTGACTATCCGTTAAAACTTAATTTAACATTTTTGAAAAATACGCCTGCAATCACAGCATTATTCATATTACAATCAAAGCACAGATCTCATTACATTCACGAAAGCACTCATGTCCGATTTTTTAATTTTGCTCAATGAACAGCCTATTGTTTTTACAACGTTAACTTTCGTCTTTGCTGCTATTGTGGGTAGCTTTTTGAACGTTGTCATTCATCGTATGCCAGTGATGTTAAAACGAGAGTGGCAACAAGAATGTAATCATTATTTAGAAGAGTACCACCCGCAGCGATTTAAAGCGTTGGGCGAAAAGGAACTCAATAAACCGATTGATAACTTTCCTGAAACGTACAACTTGCTTACGCCCACGTCAGCCTGCCCAAAGTGCAACAGTAAAATTAAACCGTGGCATAACATTCCAGTTTTGGGCTGGATATTGTTAAAAGGAAAATGTGCTGGCTGCAGCAAACCGATATCGGCAAGATACCCTGTCATCGAGTTCATCACTGGTGCAATGGTGGCATATTTGGCTTGGCACTTTGGGCCGACACTTGAATTTGCTGCAATGAGCTTTTTGACCTTTGTGCTCATTGCTCTTACAGGCATCGATTTAGATGAAATGTTACTGCCAGATAACCTAACGCTTCCCCTGCTGTGGCTTGGTTTGATTTTAAATGTGAATGACACTTTCGTATCACTTGAGTCATCACTGATTGGTGCTGTTGCGGGTTACTTGAGTTTATGGTCAGTCTTTTGGCTGTTTAAACTTGCAACGGGCAAAGAAGGCATGGGCTATGGCGACTTTAAATTAATGGCCGTATTTGGTGCTTGGCTGGGTTGGCAGATGCTACCGCTCATCATTTTATTATCCTCCCTTGTTGGCGCCATCGTGGGTATTGGTTTAATTGCCACCCGTAAGCTTCATTCAGGGAATCCAATTCCTTTCGGACCTTATATTGCGATAGCAGGTTGGATAGCCATGTTATGGGGAAAAGACATCGTAAACTGGTATTTGATTAATTGGGTCTAAAAGCCATGGATAAATTTGTCGTTGGATTAACGGGTGGTATTGGCAGCGGAAAAACAACCGTCGCCAATTTATTTGCTGCTCAAGGAATTGAGCTTGTTGATGCTGATATTGTTGCCCGTGAAGTGGTGGCAATTGGCAGCGAAGGGCTTAATGAAATTGCAGCACATTTCGGTGAATCTATTTTATTAGAAAACGGTGAGCTCAACCGAGCAAGCTTGAGAGAGAAAGTATTTTCCAATGAAGATCAACGTCAATGGCTTAATCAGTGTTTGCATCCTAAAATAAGATCAAGAATGTTACAGTTGATTAATTCTTCATCAAGTGAGTATACTGTGTTGGTCGTGCCCTTGCTATTTGAAAATGGTTTAGATAAGTTGGTAAATCGCACTTTAGTTGTTGATATATCAAACGAACTGCAAATAAAGCGCACATCCAAACGCGACGCCGTTTCAAAAGCTCAGATCCAAAGTATTATTGATAGCCAAATGTCACGGAAAGACAAGTTATCAAAGGCCAACGACGTCATCTGCAATCAAGGAGAGATTACCGATTTAGAGCAAGCAGTTATAGCTCTGCATGAAAAGTACTTAACACTAATAAGAAAAGCTAAAGATTAAGACTATGACTGAACTCACATACGAACAGCCTCTCAACGAAAAAACTCGTAGCTATTTACGACTTGAATACCTCGCTGATCAACTTGAGTTCAATTTTGAGAATGATCACCAACACGCCTGTTTTTTTCCTTTATTTTCCTTATGGGAACTCTGTGAACGTTGCGACTATCGCAATGATGTGATCAAAGAATTCGACCGACAACTTTGCCTACTAAACAAATGGCGAGATCTCCCAGATTCAGACAAACCACAGATTCAGCAGCTTGTTGATAAGATCAATTTACATCGCTGCCAGCTAATCAAATCACCACGCTTGGGGCAAGCGCTCAAAAATGATCGTTTTTTATCGGCAATAAGACAACGGTTTAGTATGCCGGGTGCCAGTTGCAGCTTCGATCTACCTCAGTTACATTTTTGGCTTGCTAAACCCTGGTCAGAACGCCAACACAATTACCAAGTTTGGTGTGAACACTTCAGGCCATTACTCGAAGCCGTAAAGCTGATTTTAGAACTCTGCAGGAATACCGCTCAATTTCAAACCCAAATAGCCCCTAGCGGCTTTTACCAAGGTGAGAGTAATCAAGCTTTAGCGTTAGTGAGAGTGCGTCTAGAAGAGTGTAATGGCTGCTACCCAACCGTCAGTGGCAACCGTAATCGTTTTGCCATTCACTTTGTGACTTTTGAGCACCATAAGCATACAGATCAAGCAATTAAATTCGAACTGGCTGCTTGCCGTTAGAAACGATATCATTTACCCATTATTTTCTATCATAAAGTAAAACTATGCCTTTAACGGTTAAATGCCCTACTTGCCAACAACATGTTGAGTGGAAACCTGAAGCTAAATTTAAACCTTTTTGTAGTGAGCGCTGCAAAATGATTGACTTAGGTGATTGGGCTTCAGAGAAACACGCTATTCCCGTCAATCCACAAATGGATATTACTCATATTGACCTTGAAGATATTGGTTATGATGAGCCGAGTTTTTTTAATGATGACAACACTAAAGGTAACTCATGAAACGTGTTCATGTTGCTGTGGGCGTAATCATTAACGATGCAAATCAAATTTTAATTTCGAAGCGATTGGATCATTTGCACCAAGGTGGCAAATGGGAGTTTCCTGGTGGTAAGGTCGAAGCAGGTGAAACAACGTCACAAGCGTTAATCAGAGAGCTTAAAGAAGAAGTAAACCTTAATGTCACCTCGACAACACCTTTTATGACCCAAAGCTTTGATTACCCAGATAAGCAAGTGTTTCTCGACATTCACCTTGTAACTACATTTACGGGTGAAGCTAAAGGCCTAGAGCAACAGCAAATAAAGTGGGTTTCAAAAGCTGACATCAGTAATTATCAATTTCCTGATGCCAACTATGCCATTATCGAAAGATTAGAGCAGAAAAACTGCTATCAAACACTTAATCGTTAATCACTTGCTTTACATTAGCCGAGAATTTAAAGCTTGGCTGATTATATCCTTCAATCTCAATGCTTTCTCCGGTCTGAGGGTTCCGTCCTTGCTTTGGTAAGTGATATCTCAGTTCAAACGTACCAAACTGTGGTAAAAATACTTTTTCCCCCTCAGAGAGCGCTTGATGAAGCATCTTCAAAAGTGAGTTTAACGCTGACTTAGTGTCTTTTTGCGTTGTTTCAGATAATTCAGCCATGGCTTTAACCAATTCAGACTTGTTCATACTGCAACCTTGAAACAAATAATGATAAGAGCTCAAATAATCCAAATATAGATTAATTTAAAACGAGAACAAAACAAAAAAGCCCCGTCATTTCTGACGAGGCTTCGTTGTGTTGGCGGAGCGGACGGGACTCGAACCCGCGACCCCCGGCGTGACAGGCCGGTATTCTAACCAACTGAACTACCGCTCCAACTCTTTATGTTTAGGCGTTGACACTAAACAAATTTGGCGCCTGGCGATGACCTACTCTCACATGGGGAGACCCCACACTACCATCGGCGATGCTGTGTTTCACTACTGAGTTCGGGATGGAATCAGGTGGTTCCGCAGCTCTGTTGTCACCAGACAAATTCTTTAACAATGGTGCTGATACCCAGAATCGAACTGGGGACCTCATCCTTACCAAGGATGCGCTCTACCGACTGAGCCATATCAGCTAATTTTTTATGTCGTAAAGCGACTTTATCTACCTTTAATGCCAGTAGATTTGAATCTCTTTTCGTTTTACTTACTTAAAAATAAAACTAAATTGGTGTCTGGCGATGACCTACTCTCACATGGGGAGACCCCACACTACCATCGGCGATGCTGCGTTTCACTACTGAGTTCGGGATGGATTCAGGTGGTTCCACAGCTCTATTGTCACCAGACAAAATTCTGCTCTTTACCGCTGTCGCAGTAAATTAATAATTCGGAAAGCTCATCTCAAGCTCTTTCGAGCGTTCTCACTTCATTAAGTGTTTTGTATTCAAACTAAGGTTTAGCAAATTGCACTGAAATCTTTCATTCAGTAAAACCCATTAGGGTTGTATGGTTAAGCCTCACGAGTCATTAGTACAGGTTAGCTCAACGCCTCACAACGCTTACAC
>NZ_JAFEUN010000001.1 GCF_016900895.1 Parashewanella hymeniacidonis | reverse complement strand
GCACTTGGTAAATTTAGTTTTCGGTAAGTTAGGAATAGACGTGAGTGATGAAAAAGTATCTCAGGTTTATAGTGAAGTCAGTGAGTACGGGACAATTGCTGCATAAAACTGTCTGCAGTATTGAAGACTAATACTTAATCAATATTCGTGATGCTGCACGTTTTGCTTTTTCAACTGCAGCGTCAATATTCTCATCTCTTGCAAGTGCAACACCTAAGCGTCGATGACCGTTAATTTCTGGCTTAGCAAATAAGCGAAGTTGAGTTTCTGCTTCGAGTAACGCTTTGTGCAGTCCTTCATACTCTATGTTTACTGAGTGTCCGTCACCTAGAATCACCGCTGATGCAGAGTATCCAAGTTGTTTTATCTTAGCGATTGGTAAACCTAAAATCGCACGCACGTGCAGTGCAAACTCAGATAAGTCTTGGCTGATTAAAGTGACCAGCCCGGTATCATGAGGTCGTGGCGATACTTCTGAGAAATAGACGTCATCACCTTTTATGAACATTTCAACTCCAAATAACCCATATCCACCTAATGCTTTTACTACTTTCTTGGCCATCTCTTTTGCCGCATTTAAACAATGCTCGCTCATGTTTTGAGGTTGCCATGATTCTTGATAATCACCGTTTTCTTGTCTGTGACCGATGGGAGCACAGAAATGAATACCGTCAACAGCCTGGACGGTGAGTAATGTAATTTCGTAGTCAAAATCGATAAAGCTTTCAACAATTACTCGACCTTGACCACTTCGCCCCTCTTCCTGAGAGTGAGCCCAAGCAGCGTCAATTTGTTCTTCACTTTTAATGACACTCTGACCGTGACCAGAAGAACTCATAACGGGTTTAATTACGCATGGAAAACCCATTTTTTCAATGGCAGACTTTAGATCTTTTTTATTATCACAAAAGAAAAACCGAGAAGTCAGTACGCCAAGTGAATTAGCCGCTAATCGTCTTATTCCTTCTCTATCCATGGTTAGACGTGCTGCTTTTGCGTTAGGAATGACGTTTAATCCATCTTGTTCTAATTCTTCGAGTAACTGGGTATTTATCGCTTCTATTTCAGGAATGACAATATCTGGATTTTCTTGAGCAATAACAGATCGTAGTGCTGAAGCACTGAGCATATCGATGACATGAGAACGATGAGCAACATGCATTGCAGGAGCATTAGAATAACGGTCAACGGCAATAACCTCGATGCCTAACCGTTGCAATTCAATTGCAATTTCTTTTCCTAACTCACCACTACCTAACAACAAAGCCTTTAATGCATTTTTACAAAGTGCAGTTCCTAGCATCTGGTATTCTCTTGAATAGACTTGAATGAATTTTATGCTGTTTTTACGAAAAATAACAACTATCTGAGCACCGTGATGTTTTTAGCTTAATACGAGCTTACAAAAGTGATTGATTTTATAAATGGCCTTGACTGTTTATCTATAGAATAAATCTATGATTAATCAATAAGGTGAAATTAACGTGCTGCCACTTACACTCGATCCAGATGCAAGATTGATATATAGAAACTGATCCATCTGTACTCACTAGAGTAACCAGTGAAAAAGAAGACGGTCGTTATGAGTATAAGACGCAAAATGGCAGAAAGTACACGCTGGTATATGTGTTTAAAGACAAATTATTAACAATAGAAGCTTGGCACAAACCCACTGATGCAACTAAAGCCGCAGCCTCAATAACATCAGAGAAAGGTGAACAGAATCAGTTAGAAAAAGTTGGAACAAGCATTTCATCTCTAAAAAAGACGAAGATTCAGTTTACTTCGAAAACAAACGCTCTATACAAAGAAGTAAATGCAATTTTAACCTTTTCACTGCTCACCACGCCTATGAAGTAATCGAAGGTTTCAAGCATCAATTTGAAGATTCGGGCACAGAAGTAAAATCTAAAAGACAAGAAATAACACCAAAAATTGTGATTGAAACAGGCATTACTCGGAAATAATATTTAGACATTAAAGTGGAGAAAATAAATGGATTTAAGATTGAATTTTATAAGCACACCTTCTTGCACCATCAACAATGTGCTCGGTGCGGCAAACTTGAGCAACACCCAAGAATAAAGCTTGAAAAAGCTCTAACTCTGAACGACAAAAACTTTGACATTTCATCGCAGCGGCACATATTGGGCAGTGATTTTCTAACAACCAAAAGTGAGCACCTTCTTCACTCCAAGTTGCCATGTAACCTTCTTGGGTTCGTAATTCAGCTAAAGTAATCACTTTTTCTTTTATCGTATTTTTGGCTTCAAGCGCCTTTTTATACAACAAAAGGCTGTCTGCTTCTCTCTGTTTAATTAAGCGCTCTAACCCTTCGTCACCAAATATCACTTTAACTGAGTCAATCAACTGCAAAGTAAGTTCTTCGTGTCGATCCTCAAAGCCACCAGCATTATTTTCAACTAATCGCCAATGACGGCTTGGTCGCCCTCTCCCCTTAGCAATATCTTCTGTCACCACGTCATTAGAATCTTCCAAAGCTTGAAGGTGTTGCCTCACGCCCATCGTCGTTAGCTCTAGCTCTTCAGCCAAAAACTTAGCCGTTAACGGTCCATTCAGTTTTAAGAGGTTCAGAATTTTTTCAGTGGTTTTCATACTTACTCCAATTGATTCTGAGCTAATGATATTACTCAAGGCACTATTAAGTAAACTTTTCTGTTTATTTTTGCTTTACAATATTAAGTAAATAATTTACTTTACATATTAATTTATAAACAAAAATACTTACTTAATATGAATCTTGTTATCGTCAGTGCGAGCCACAGAGCTGAATCTCAAAGTTTTAACGTCGGGGAATATTTGAAGTTTCATGCCAAGCAATATGAATCAATAACTCACATTGAACTGGCTATGCTTAACCTGCCATTTTGGGATGGTACATCGGATAAAGGTGAGTCTTGGGCTCAAGTAAAGTCATCACTTGAAGAGGCTGATGCCATTATTGCCATTACTCCTGAATGGAATGGTATGGCCTCTCCACTTTTGAAAAACTTTCTTCTGATGTGCGATCTCGACATGACAGATAACAAACCAATCATGTATGTCGCTGTTTCCAGTGGCATTGGAGGTACCTACCCAATAGCAGAACTGAAAATGGGTGGTGGCAAAAATAACGGCCTCATACCCATTTCTGAACATTTAATCATTAGAGGTGTTGAAGGCTTTCTTAATCCAGAAATTGAATCCTCACACGATAGGTCGCTGAGGCTCAGAATCGAATACAGCCTCGAAATGCTGGCCAGGTTCAGCGAGGCACTTTCGAATTTACGTGTAAACATTAAAAAAAATCCAATCGAAAACAGGCAGTTATTTTCATATGGAATGTAGTTTTTCAAATTATCTTAAAAAGCAAAGAGGAACAAATTATGATCTCACTCGAACATGTAAACGTTGTCGTCAAGGATATACCTGAAACTCTCGCTTTTTATCAAGCAGCTTTTCCACATTGGAGTGTCCGTGGTGGCGGATCTGGCGAATGGTACGGTAAACCAAGAAGGTGGGTTCATTTTGGCGATGATTATCACTATTTAGCTTTCAGTGACCATGGAAAAAGAGCAGCTAGAGATTTAAAAGGCGACCAAGTTGGTTTAGCACACTATGCCTTTACGGTGAGCAATCTTGAGACTTTGATTGAACGACTTCAAAATGCTGGTTACCCAGTCGCAATTTGGGGAGGTAACGATGACACCCAAAAAAGTGTTTATTTTATTGACCCTAATGGAATTGAAGTGGAGTTCGTTCAATATTCAGTTGATTTACCTGAACTTAGAAATCAGTACGCCGATTAAACTGGTAGTACCAGTAGGATGGTAAGGTCATAAATTTTCGATATAGTGAAGTGTATGAAGTTTGTATAGTAACCATAGATTCTCGGTGTTTTATTGGGTGACTTATGAGTAATACAATTGATTCTTCGAATGCTTCACATGAAGTAATGACAGATAAAGCTCTGCAAGCTTTAGATGTGCAACCACAGGGTTTTCAATTTTTAAAATCAACGGAATCATTCGGCTCAAAAATGGGCGATGAACTAAAAAAAGTCGAAAGTAATTTCAAGTTCTTGGAGCAAAAAGTCGAAACGTTTATGCATGAACATAAAACACTCCCCGATTTACTCCAAGAGCTACACGATTTAAATGGAAAGAATGCAAAAAATATTACCCCCGAACAAAAAAAAGATATGGAACTGTTAAAAGAGTGCTTTGACCTTTTACAAGACTCAAGTAAGTTGCTCGCCGCTACAAAAATTTATATCAATAAACTTAAAAGTTTAATGGATCAAGTTGCCAACAGTGATGATGGGGCTTTACAAATGAAGTTTCCTAAATTTGATTTAAAGAACGTCCCTAAAAAAGACTATCAGCTTATATTGCCCAAGCTCCCGAGTTTTGTTTCAAATACTTCCAAGATCACTGGTACGACCACTAATACGCAAACACCTCAATAAATTAGAAGTTAGCAGGCAAACCGTTTTATATACTGTTAACTATTAGTAAAATATATTTATTGCGCTTTGATTTATCGAAATGGACTTCAACGCTTGTTAAGCAGAGGTCTAAAATGTCAGAGGTATCATCAATTAGTCGCAGCTCGAAACCTGTCATAGGATTACAAGCCGCAGAAACATCACATAGAGATAATGCTAAGTGTGATCCTGAGCTATTCAAAGCTTATTTAACTCATAAAATGACGAATGCTGTTAAGAATTTAACACCGAAAGAAAAAAAGCTGAGTCAGTTAATTGAAAAATTACTTGAAGATGATTTAGAAAAAGCGAAAGAAGAGCGTGACAAACTAGGTAATGATGAAGACAGCTCAATGATGGGTTCAGTTAAGCTCGCTTGCTTATCAGAGCTCAATGAACTGATTTCACTTGGCTATTTACCCGATGATGATGTCGAAAAAGAAGCAGATGATGAGCAAAAGCTCGTCAATCCTTCAAAAGAGGATTTGGATGCTAAAAAACGAAAGTTTGATCCAGTACAGTTAAAACAAAAATTATATGAGCATCACTCAGCGTATACTGAACTAAACTCAATATTAGATGAATTAAATCAAAAACTATCAAGCGCTTTATATATGTCTCATGAAATCAATGGCTGACATATGTGGACTCAGTCGGAGTGTTAACAATGACAAAACTGGAATCAGCAAACACCACTAAGTCAAACAATGAAATGATGGTTGCAGCATCTGAAATAGAACTTAATTCGATCTTAAAGCAAGTGACTGAAAATGTTTCGGCTCTTGAAAAGTACAATAACTTCCTAGAAAGCAATAATAATGAGCCTAAAGATATGCTTGGCGCTCGTTTTATCAACTTTCACGCTACTTTTAGCCAACTGATGGCAAACCAACAAGCACTTGAAAAAATTTACCCAGATATCAGTGATACTGAAAATAATCAGCTTTCAGATCAAGCGAAAGCAGTACATGAACAGCTTTTATCAGCCGTTAATCTTGGTTTGAATATTTTACAGCAAATAGACGTTTCTACTTACAGTTTGAAAAACCAAATGGATACAATTAAAGATGTTATTAATGACGATACTTAAGTTATTGAGCTGTTGTATTAATAATGTCAATTTTTAGAGATAGTAGGGAGCTATTGATCTTTGTTGATATTATCAGCAATGATGATTTTTGACGATATCAAAACGGAACAAGCGTTATTTAGTTATTCTAAATGAGCTAAGTGACAATGCAGATAGCGTTAAAAATAACCATTACCCTACGGGCTGAATCTAAATCGCCTTATTCTTTGTTGAAAATAGTTTATTTAGATGACTAAACAGCACTATTCCGCCTCGATTAAGTAAGGCGATTTATTGCTCAGTTTAATTATTATACAAAGATTAACACCCCTTAGTTTCTCAATTAGATGGTAAGTCTTAATATTGACAACTTAAAAGTCAGTTAATTTGATTTGGAGATATAAATGAGTAGGGGCTGTTGATCTTTGTTGATATTTTCAGCAATGATTATTTTTGACGATAGCAAAGCGGAACAAGCGTTATTTAGTTCTTCTAAATGAGCGCAGTGACAATGCAGATAGCGTTAAAAATAACCATTGCCCTACGGGCTGAGTCTAAATCGCCTTACTCTGTGTTAAAAATAGTTTATTTAGATGACTAAATTGCACTATTTCCGCCTCGATTAAGGCGATTTATTGCTCAGCTGAATTATTAAACAAAGATCAACCGCCCCTAGCCTTATTATTAATAGTTCTAGCAGTATTAGTCCAACAGAGTTAAATTCTATCAATAAAGAAAAGCAAGTTGACACCTCACGATTAGAGCAAGCATCTGATGCTAGCTATACCCATGATACCTGAAGATGCTCGATTTCAGCGAGAATGCACAACTTGTTAATCAAGGCGACAGTGCTAACAATAGTGAGCTATTGTTAGCACTGGCAACGAAGAGTAGCAAGCTGTGCAACTCGCACTGCGTGGACTTCTAAGCGCCAATTCTTCTTTGTTACATTAGCTCGAAAGAATCCCGATATTCCTTCGCTAATGCGCCTCAAAGAATTGGCGCTGAAAAAGTCCTGAAACATGCATCTTCAAGTATTATGGGTATATACATCAAAAATAACATCTGGTATGACTCAAGTTGGTAACAGTATTAGTAACATAGACAAAGAAGTAGATAAACTAGCTAAAGAAATTAGTAAACAATATAAACACGATATCAGTGACGCATACAAAAGAGCGATTGACGGCAGAAACGACATGAAGTTGCTCAACGATGAGCTTAAGAAACTCCAATATGGGCTCTCAAATTATAAGTAAAAAAGAGTTGCGGGCATCAAAGTTCACGCCCGCGTTTCTCAGTGTGACATTGCGATTCTAGTAACTATAACTCACTTCAAAAGTATACTCAGTACCCGGATCTTTAGAATAAACTTTAACACCTTGTTGTTTATATTCAGTTTCTGAGCCAAGTAAGTTTTTCGCTTTCAGTTTGAAAGTCCAAAATTCGTCAGGAAGAAAACTGTAGGTAAAATCTAAGCTGTTAAATGGTTGTTCATACACATCGTCTAACCCACCACGGCCACCATATGCAATACGTTCGCCAAATACGTTATACACCAACGTTGAGCTGTGCATTTCATCTGGTGAGTCAAAACTGAGTTGAAGGTTTGCCACCCATTCACTATGGCCTGTCATACGGCGTTTCAAGTTAGTTGGGTCAATCTCACCATTTGGCTGAATTTCAATTTCTGAGTCGCTTAACGTTAGGTTACCTGCAACAAAAAAGCTGTCGCTCCAGTCACCTAAGAAATTCAAGTCGTGCAAGAACTCCGTTTCGATACCGTAAATAACACCGGATTCCGCATTGTAAAACTTAAGCTGACGCCCAGCTTCTGAAATACGTTGTACTGGTTCAATCGGTGCTTCAACATCTTTATAAAAACCGCCAATACTGAAGTTATTGCCATCATCTGAGTACATTTCCCAACGTAAATCAAAATTGAGAATGTTTGAGCTGGTTAACTCTGGGTTACCGAAGAAATCAAAACCGGTAATTGGGTCTTGGAATCGTACCGGAGACACTTCACGTAAGTCCGGACGAACAATAGTCTTACTTGCACCAAAACGCCATTGAGTCGTGTCAGAGTCTTTCCATGTTAGAGATAATGACGGGAACCAGCCATCCTCAACAATAACGTAATCCGTAATGCTGTAACGACCAGCTTCATCTGAAATCTCACCTTCAGGTGTTAATGGTAATGTCGTTCTGCGAAAATCTTCATATCGAATCCCCGCATAAATTCGCCATACATCATCAATATCAATATCGATACTTGCAAAACCAGCGTCATTTTTTTCAGCGGCTACATAATCTTCTGTATCTGTTGACGCATCTCTTAATTCAAGATCCAACACATTCGATGCAATGTTATCGTCAGAAAAAATACGGTTGTAGTCGAGACTTAAGATGTCACCATTAGTTTGATTAGGGCTAAGGCCCACTTCTAATCCCAAGCGAGTCGCAAAACTATGACGAACTCGTTCATTATATTGGTAACCAGCGCGTAGCTTAATAATGGTATCACCTATATCGATTGGGTAAGTTAAGCTCCAACCATAATTTTCAGCGTCATCTTCTAGGTTACTGTATAAATATTTTGGTGCATCTTGTGTGTTCAACTTGCGGTCAGTGTATTGTCCATTGTCATCGACAATCACGTTATACGTATACGACAATTCACTGGGTGCGTAGCGTCTTGAGCGAGAATCGGTATACATCCAATCAAGTTCGACATCCCAAAGTTCTTCAAGATAATGCTTACCTTTTATCTGATTACTGATCAACGATCGTTCTTGATACTCAATTTCATTTACAAGAAGTGCGTTAGGCTCGCTGATGGTATCGATTGTCTCTTCTAGCGAGATTGACACATCATCAGATGTATCACGCAAATACGTAGTATATGTTTCAATTTTATGGTTTTCGTTCAGTTCGAACCCCATATTGAACATACCTGAAATTTGCACGATAGAATCTGTTCCAACAATGTCTTTCGAGTTTTCTACCTGAACTTGCTCTTTATCGCCATCCAGCTCGACTTCTGTTTTTGTATAGTTTTCAGCTTGAGCTTTATAAGACGCAGCAGCAACAAATCCAAACATAGACTCGTCACCTATCTCCCAGCTGTTTCCTACAGAGGCGTTTGCTCTTAAACCTAAGTCTGTATCCTCATGCTGAATCGTCATATCACGATATATATCGTTGACTAATGAGCGGTTAATATTCTGAGCCGTTGGGAAATCAACTGTTCCATTCGACCCCGTCAAAATATCAATCGGAGATAAGCCACCGTAACGAGCGATGGTATCGTTGATGGACTGAGGCATGGCTCTCGTCCCATCATCTTTTCCTTGCCAATCATCGTCACCACCATTGTAGGTGTAAGTGTCTTTAGAATCGTTCGTGTTATAGCGAGTACCAATTTTAGCTTTAAAGAAAAAATCGGACGGTATCGACTTAGTTCTGATGTCGACATGACCACCACCAAATGCTGCTGGCATATCAGCAGAAGCCGCTTTTTGTACGGACAGTGAATCAATAATTGACGCTGGGAACATATCGAGTGGTACGACATTACGGGTTGGATCTGGTGATGGTACGACAGCACCGTTTAACGATGTTGAAGAATAACGTTCACCCAAACCACGCACATAGATAAATTTACCGTCTTTTAGGGTTAAACCAGTGATTCGACGAAGTGCAGCTGCGGCATCACTATCACCTGTACGGCTGATTTGCTCTGCGCCCATTAAATCTTCAACGGTAGGAGCTTCACGACGTTCCTCAATCGCTGCTGATGCGGCGGTTCTTAAACGTCCTTGAACTTCGATGACCTCAATTGGCTCAATGGGGAAATCTTCTTTAGGATCGATGTTTTCGTCTGCCGAATAGCCTGGAAAAGTTGTGAGCATGGCAGCGGCAGACATCGCTATAGCGACAGCACGGCTCAACTTGTTAACTGAAAAGTTCGGCTTGGTTTTCATAATAATGACTTTCCTGTGAGATTGAAGGAAGCCGCAAATTGCGGCTTTAATCTGGAGGTAGCCAACTCAGCCGAGTTGGCCTCTCATTGATTACTGCTGTGGCTTAAACGTCCAGCCAGCAGTCCAGTCTTCAGTTCCAAATGCACCGATGTAATCCGTTGCGTCAAAGAAGTTATCCTCTGCACTCATGTCTTTACCAGCACCCAGTAGGTTTGATTCACCTTCAGCCGGCACACCTGAGCTCATTAGCGATACTTCAGTTGCAGCATTGTTTTTATCATCAGCAAGGAACCATGCTTCAACATCAATCGCATCAGTAGTTGCATCATTTTCAGAGCTGTACTTGAATGGCTCGTTACAATCAATGATTGAGTGAGTCATTTCCAGTTCACCGTCTTCAACATTGTTCACTAGCGTTGGGTAAGTACCATCAAGTTCTAAACACTCACCTGACTCAGTATCACCTGTGCTTCCTTTACGACCTTGAACTAAAACATTGTGTAGTTCACCCGCTGTTGCAACACGAAGTAAAATACCTTCACCTTTGTCGCCACTTGCGTTTTCAGTATCTACACCCGGTAAAATAGTGACATTTGAAATCATCGGCTTAGATACAGGACTTGCTTCATCTGTTTTGTGACTGTCAGCTTCGATACCACGGTTTGCTTGACCATCCTGATGAGTAATAAATAAGTGCTGCACTTTACCCGTCCAACCGTTCGTCCAATCTAACGAGTCATCAAAGTTGTCTGTTAGGTATACGTATTTCAGATTTACCGCACCACCCCAGAATTCAACACCATCATCACCATTTGCATGAACTTGGATATGGTCAACTTGAGTACCACTACCCACAGCAGCGAACGAAATGCCGTTCATTTCTTGAGTGTCGTTAACTTTAAAACCAGCGTACTTAACAACCACATAGCTTAATTGACCACTGCTGTCTGCATTGTTATCACCACCGTAATTGTGCTGACCGACTTCGAATGACACGTCACAATCTGTCTTATCGCTACATTTGTTGGTTTCACCGTTACCCAGTAAAACTAAACCACCCCACTGACCGCGATCAGGTGTTGCACCATCAATCACATCTTCTTCCGAAGTCATCACGATTGGGTGAGTTTCATTACCTTCAGCCATGATTTTAGAACCACGGCTTACTGCGATATAGCTTCCTGACTCACCAAACAACTTCGTACCCGCTTGGATACCTAAAGTTGCAGAATTTTGGTTATCACCACCAATCACAACCGCACCGTCTTTAAGCTTATAAAGCACGTTAGAGCCCGCTAAAAGCGTTGTATTAGCGGTTACATTTCCAGAAAGAGAACACACGAGGCTGACACTGTCATCAGCATACAAACCAGCAGGAACAGCTTCTGACATTGTGCCGGCAGGGCAAGACGTCAGTACAGGCAATTCTTGGACTGGATTTGGTGAAGTACTGCCATGAATATCCGTTGTCCAGTTCTCCGTCCAATCCGTGTCATTAAACGCACCGATGTAATCAGCATCGTCTAAACGAGCATCAACGTTAGCTAGATCCGTTTTTCCGCTGGTTAGTGCTAGTGATGATGGGTTTGGCATATAACCATTTAAATCAGATGCGACGGTTAGGTTACCTTCTTGCTCCGTAAACCAAGCTTCAACATCGTAGGCTAATGTCGTTCCTTTATCTGCATCTACTTTTGCGTCTTTAAATGGTTCCGTACAATCAATTAAACTGTGCGTAAATACCAAACCATCTGCTTGTGCGTGCTCAACGGTTGTATCACCATTTATTTCTAAACATTCACCTGATGCAGGCTTACCCTTAACGAGGATATTGTGCGCCATAACACCAGTACTTTTACGAAGTAGAATACCTTCTGCGTCATCGCCACCCGCATTTTCACCTTCAGCAACTTGAATCGTAATGTTGGCTAAGCGAGGATTTGAACGTGGGTCAACTGAATCATCTGAATTTGAATCAGCTTCAATACCACGATTTGAGCCATTATTTTTTTGACGAATGTAAACGTGCTGTGCAGAACCCGTCCAGCCGTTGGTCCAATCTAATGAGTCATCAAAGTTGTCTGTTAGAACAACATTTCTAACTGAAACACTTCCGCCCCAGAACTCGATACCATCGTCATTGTTGTCATGAACCTGTAAGTGGCTTACTGTGGTTCCGCTACCAACAGCACCAAAGCTTACGCCGTTCATTTCTTGAGTGTCATTGATTTTAAAGCCGCCATGTTCAACACGTACGTATTTCAATGATCCTGAACTGTCTTCAGCGTCATTACCGCCATAACTGTGATTGCCCACTTCAAATGATGCAGCACAATCTGTTAAGTCTGGACAAGTATTCACAGGAGCGTTACCCAACAATACTAAGCCACCCCATTGACCCGGAGCACCAGATTGGCCAATACCTTTTTCAACTGAAGTAAAAACAATTGGGCTTGACTCTGTACCTTCAGCCTTAATAGTAGAACCACGGCTGATAACTAAATAAGATTCGCTTGCGCCTAGTACTTTAGTACCCGCTGCGACCCCAAGTTCAACTGAGTTTTCGTTGTCGCCACCAGCAACAACGGCACCATCAAGTTGCCAAACAACATCATTTCCAAGAACAATACGGTTACCATCTTGGCCACCGAAGCTACCAATTGTTGAAGATGAAGAAGAAGGAGCTAACGTACCATTGAGTACCCAAACTTGCTTGCCGTCTACTGATGCCAGTGTTGCACTCTTAGTTGCAAAGCCACTGTAGGCTTTTTCTTCTGGAGTTTGAGTATTTGTTGGTGGAGGTGTAACAGGAGGAGTAACCGTTTCGCTACCCGTATTGATGTTCACATCACCGCCACAACCTGCTAGTGCTAATGCAGTTGCTAACGCTCCAAGTTTAAATATATTCTTCAGTTCCATTGTCATCTCCGAGGACGGATTCTTATCAGGTTAGTTTTTGGACACGACAAAATTACCTGCATAAAATGACAAAAGGACTGCACTTTTATTTCTAAATTGTTTATTTATTGTGTCATTTTTATTTCATAATGCTTTGAAAAGTGGAATATATTTAACTTGATATTCATCAATAACTCCTATTAAATTTAATTCTCTCTGTCTCTGAGTTAATCTATGTCGTCTCAATTCCAATTAATTCCATCTGCAAGAAGCCATTTGGCATATTATGATACTGAAGAATACTCAGTTTTTAACTTTGTTTCAGAAGAAAGGGAGTTAGCCTCAGATGTAATCGATAGCTTGTTTAAATGTCAGAATTTACAATCTCGCTCAAATCTTGTTATTGCCCTCAAAGAGCTACAAAAAACGATATTAGATAGTCATGACGAATATCAACAACCTATAGAGTCTCAATTGTTATATGGTGATCAGCTTTCAATTCTTGTTCATTTGAATCAATTGATGAAAGAGCATTCTATCTCGACTGAGCAGCTCGACGCAGTCTTAGCTAACTTAGTTACACAAAAAATAGTGAATGCAACATCACAAGCTCTAACCTTATCTAGTGTTTTAATCGCACTTGAATTTAGTTTATTAGGAATGGATTATTGCTTACCTTCAGAGCTAGCGTCAGAATTAGTCAACTGCCCATTCACTGCTAACCAGACTTGGACTGTTACAGTAGATAATACTCTAAAATCTCCTCAAGTACTTCTATTGGAAACCTCATCCTCTTGTTACAAACAATGCAGAACAACGAACAGCTTACAACCTTTTGCTGATATGACGTTCCAATTTGCATTACAAGGAAAAACTCATTTATCTCCAACTGAATATGAAGCAATATACTCATCATTACGTTATTTACATAATGAACCAAACTTAACAGCTTTAGTATTACACTCTGAACTTATAAAACTTCTTGTTGGATTGGGTAGATTTAAATTCCACCAAGAAGATCTACAAACCGTAATAAAATTAAATCCTGATGGAAAAACTAAACTTGTTTGTACTCAACAGCTCGACTTTTATGTTCAAGAGCAAGAGAAAAATTTTTATCGTCCATTAACAATTACGGATTTAAAAAAAGTCGATGTAAGCTCATTCCCTCAACATCAAAGAGTTGCAGTAGAATATCAAGCATTATTAGGCAGTAATGTTCAGGCGCACTTTGACTATATAGTTACATGTTCCAATCAAAAAATACCCGCGCCTTGTAGACCGACACTGTCACTCTTTGCTGTAGCACTTAAAAAACGGCTAAAAACCGATGAAAACAGAACTCAAGAATTAGAAAAGATGCTTGAAAAAGCCAAATCTTCTGAGGTTGTCACTTTTATCGCCGACAGCTGTACCCCAGAAGAATTGAATTTAATGTTACCTCAAGTTATTTGCAAACTAGAAGAAATAGGCGCTCTCAAGCAAAAGCTTCCTCAAAAATTAATTAAAATCCTTAATAGAAATTTATTATGTTTGGATTCAGTTCAAAAAAATAAAACAGTACAACTATTATTTGAAAAAGCTCAGTGCTGGGAAGTTGTGGTTTACGCCATTGAATCATTAGAAAAATCAGCACGAAAAGAATTTCATTTAAAAGCTTTTGAAAGGTTCCAAGAGTGGCAGCTCTTTTCTAGCCCATTACCAGAGAAGTTGCGTAGCTATTTAACACAAAATCTAGGCGATAAACTGTATAACCTTGAAATGCTCTCAAAAGCGGTAAATGGTTCAACCGACAGAGAAGCCATTTTATTTTTAATATCCAATACTAAAGCTAATCAAGAGCAAATTAGAGAACTGAAATTAGTTGCGTTAGAAATACTTGAAAAGCTAAAAAAATTGCTACCTATCAGCGACTTATTTTTGCGCACCGAACTATATCAGCACATCCCTATTGAGACGTTAAAAGTGTTTCCTGAAACTACACGAATTAACGAATTATGGAAGGCTTTAAAGGAAAAAGAGACTCAATCAGTTCTTCAACTTCTTAAAACGGGTTTGAATCCAAATGTATCCAGGGCTTGTCCAAATAAGGAATGCTTATATACAGATGATGTCGTTAGCAAAAGCAAAGCTGCTCAAAAGATTAAATATCGTTGGGACTCTGTTCCTTTGCTAATTGAAGCAACTCGTCAAAACAATATCGAACTTGTAAGGTTTTTAGTTAAACATCCAAGCACCAATCTTACAGTACGCATGCCTGTTAATTATGTGGGGCACCGCTGGAATGCTTTAGATATAGCGCTCAACGGTCATTTTGATGAAATAAGAGATTTAATTTGCAAAGCAAGAGGCGTTGAACGAGCATGTGAACTAGAACGGTATCAAGATATGAATAATTGTACCATTCTTTGAGTTTTCAATGTTCATGAAGCCATATGCGCCATTAAATAAGCATCTATATAAGCACCATCACGAAAAGCGTAATGCTTCATTTGTCCCTCAATCACAAAGCCACAGCTTTCGTATAAATTTATGCCTGCATGATTATCGGTGTAAACTTCAAGTTCTACACGAGTAACGGCCAACCAATTATGTGCGAGTTCTAACGCCGCTTTCAGTAATGCTTTTCCAACACCTTTTCGTCTGGTTGATTCACAAACGCCCATACCTAAATTTGCAATGTGCTTACGTCTTGGTCTAGAGCAAACTTCCATGCCCAACTGGCCAACAACCTTGCCATCAATTTCCGCAACAAGACTATAATTACCCTCAGGCAAATTAGATAGGCGGCGAGTCCAATAGGTCAAATTTGGATAAGGATGTTGCAGCGTATTGGCATAAACACTTTTTTGCTTATACAGACCAACGATTGCAGGGATATCAGCTTCTGTCGAATGACGAATTTGCACGTTACTCATAACTTCCTTTGTTACTATTTTATTCGAACTAATCAACTTAATTAAGTCGTTTGGTGAACTATTTTTATACACCACTTATTTATTTATCTCAAACATGAATCGATAAACTGATGAACCGTATATTTCTTAATATACAAATACATATAAATCAAACGTTAACTATTATTAATTTTAAAACGAATGAAACGGCATATTTGAGTAGAGAGTTTAATTTATAAATGCATTAATTTAAATGCTAGTGTTTATCAGGTAAACACTAGCATTCGATTTACTATTTATTGAGAAAATACAAGACTAGATTTACTTTTAATTACTTTTATAGACTTACCTGGCAACAACTTACCTTGGAGGATCTGTTGCGCTAATGGATTCTCGATCTCTGTTTGAATAGTACGTTTTAATGGTCTGGCACCATAGACAGGATCGAACCCTGCATCTGCAATTAAATCTAACGCTTCTTCGCTCAATTCAAGTTCGTAATCTCGATCAGCCAAGCGCTTACGTAAATTACCAATTTGAATGCTCGCAATATGCCTAATATGCTCTTGAGCTAATGAATGGAACACCACTGTTTCATCAATCCGATTCAAAAATTCCGGTCGAAAGTTCTGACCCACAACGCCCATTACCGCTTCTTTCATTTCATCATAATTTAATGACGCGGCATGTTCTTGAATGATATCCGAGCCTAAGTTTGAGGTCATTATCACAACGGTGTTTCTAAAGTCGACCGTGCGGCCTTGCCCATCCGTTAAACGCCCATCATCTAATACTTGAAGTAAGATATTAAACACATCTGGATGTGCTTTTTCAACTTCATCCAGCAAAATCACAGAATACGGCTTACGTCTTACAGATTCTGTTAAATAACCGCCCTCTTCGTACCCCACATATCCCGGAGGCGCTCCAACCAAACGAGCAACAGAATGCTTCTCCATAAACTCAGACATATCAATGCGAACCAATGCTGATTCAGTATCGAACAAAAACGTTGCTAACGATTTACACAGCTCAGTCTTACCTACACCTGTAGGGCCTAAAAATAAGAATGAGCCGATTGGGCGATTAGGGTCAGACAAACCCGCTCGGCTACGACGAATTGAATTAGCTACAGCTTCTACAGCTTCGTTTTGGCCGATCACTCGCTTATGTAGAGCATCTTCCATTTGCAGCAGTTTTTCTTTTTCGCCTTCAAGCATTTTGGCCACAGGGATACCTGTTGCTTTTGAAAGTACCTCTGCAATTTCAACATCTGTCACTTTGTTTCTAAGCAGAGTCATGTCTTGCATTTCAGCTTGTGACGCTAGATCGAGTTGCTTTTCTAACTCAGGAATTTTACCGTATTGCAGTTCAGACATTCGGGTCAAATCACTGGCTCGTCGTGCGACTTCCAAATCATGTCTTGCTTGTTCTAAATCAGCCTTAATATGCTGTGTACCTGCCAATGCAGCCTTTTCTGAATGCCATACTTCATTCAGCTCAGCGACTTCACGCTCAACTTCATTTAAAGTAGCTCTTAAGTCCTCAAGACGTTTCGCACTAGCGTCATCTTTTTCTTTAATGAGTGCTTGCTCTTCAAGCTTAAGTTGAATTGCTCGTCGCTCCAGTCGATCTAAAGGCTCTGGTTTCGAATCCATTTGCATACGGATAGATGACGCAGCCTCATCAATCAAATCAATCGCTTTATCAGGCAGTTTTCTGTCTGAAATGTAGCGATGCGACATGGTTGCTGCAGCCACAATAGCGGGATCAGTAATCTCTACATGATGATGCAGTTCGTAACGTTCTTTTAGGCCACGCAGAATCGCTACTGTAGACTCTACATTTGGTTCTTCAACCAACACTTTTTGGAATCGACGCTCAAGAGCGGCATCTTTTTCGATGTATTGACGATATTCATCTAACGTCGTTGCACCAACACAATGCAGTTCACCACGCGCTAATGCAGGCTTAAGCATATTGCCTGCATCCATAGCGCCGTCAGTTTTACCTGCACCGACCATGGTATGAAGCTCATCAATAAACAAGATGATTTGCCCTTCCTGCTGAGACAACTCGCTCAATACCGCCTTCAACCGTTCTTCAAATTCACCTCGATATTTTGCACCAGCAATGAGTGACCCCATATCCAGTGATAATACACGTTTATTTTTAATGCCCTCTGGCACCTCGCCATTGACGATACGTTGCGCTAGCCCCTCAACAATTGCTGTTTTACCAACACCAGGTTCACCTATGAGCACAGGATTATTTTTGGTTCGGCGCTGCAATACTTGTACAGTTCGTCGAATTTCTTCGTCACGACCGATGACAGGATCAAGTTTTCCTTGCTCTGCACGCTCCGTTAGATCTACCGTATACTTCTTTAGCGCTTGACGTTGATCTTCTGCATTAGCATCGTCCACGTTTTTACCACCTCTAAACTGCTCAATGGTTTTTTCTAATTTATCTTTCGTTGCACCGTTATCTTTTAATAGTTTCGTTAAAGCATCATTGGCTTCTAACGCAGCTAATACAAACAGTTCGCTCGAAATAAACTTATCTTGTCGCTTTTGCGCCATCTTATCGCACAAATTAAGCACTCGTCCCGAAGCCTGAGAGAGCTGAACATCACCACCTGTTCCTTCTACCACAGGAAAACGTTCTAATTCTTTCGATAACCCTGAACGTAAATTTTTAACGTTGATGCCTGCTTCTGTAAGCAGTGGAGCAATGGTTGTACCGTCTTGATTTAATAAAGACGACATTAAATGAACTGGTTCGATATATTGGTGATCTTTACCCAGCGCCAGTGACTGAGCATCTGAAAGCGCCTGTTGGAATTTAGTGGTCATCCTATCGAGTCGCATATAGCCTCCTGAAACCCAGAAAAGTAGGTTTACACATCACAATGAAGTCTAGCTCAAACTTTGAGCCTTATATGCTTAATAGATGGGGGAGCTTTTAATAGTTTCAAGTGAGAAATTAAGAGATACTTGTTTTTGTAATATATTACTTGTGAAAACATCATAATACAGGTTCAAAATAACTCCCTAATGATTCTTCTAAATCAATTGCGGTTTGCCTTAAAACTACCAAGTTGAGAGTGTCAACAGCGTTACACCAAGTGCACAAGTTTCTTTTAGTATTCAGCAATTTCATGATCTTAATACTGGTATTTGGCGAACTTTTTAAACTAAAACAAAAAATCGTTATTTACTGGTAAGGAACGAATCATATTGCTTAACAGGTAACTGGCTCACCCTTTTATACCCATGATACCTGAAGATGCTCGATTTCAGCGAGAATGCACAACTTGTTAATCAAGGCGACAGTGTGCGACAATAGTGAGCTATTGTTAGCACTGGCAACGAAGAGTAGCAAGCTGTGCAACTCGCACTGCGTGGACTTCTCAGCGCCAATTCTTCTTTGTTACATTAGCTCGAAAGAATCCCGATATTCCTTCGCTAATGCGCCTCAAAGAATTGGCGCTGAAAAAGTCCTGAAACATGCATCTTCAAGTATCATGGGTATATCCTTCGAATTTAGGTCATTCGGCTTCCAAACTATTGCCCTTCTCGGGAAGTCAGTACAACACGTAGCAGTACTCAGATATTCGAGTTGACTATTAGTGTTAAGCTTAGGTTGGGATAAAGCTCTAAATTGATATTTTTTAATTGGCTCTATCTTAGGCAAGGCTTGGCCCCCCATAAGTTAGTAATCATAACCCTCGCTTTCTCAGAACAATCGCAATATTCAAATTGAGTGGGTATTGAAGATAACTGCACAACCACCTCAAACTAATAGAATGAGTCTAGGGTCTGTTGATCTTTCGTGATTATTTTTGCAGCGATAAATTGGTTACTTTATGCAAGGCAGAGCTTGTGAGGTTTGGTTATTATCGACAGACAAAACTGTCGTTACTTCGTTTCCAAATAAGCAAACGATAACGCAGCACCTTTTATTTTGAAAGAGCGACCAATTTACGCTGTCTCCGATGCTTTTAAGCGTTCACAGTTCCGTGTTGTGAACAGCTCACTTAGATGACTAAGCCTCACTGCTCACGCCTTGAACTGATAAACGCTCAAATAGTAAAAAATTTATCAATGGCTGATTCAGTAAGCTTTAAACTAGTGGTTATCATCTCTGTGCTGCCTCTGCGCTACCATGAGCCGAAATCATAAGGCTCTAATAAGGTTAAATAAATTTAGCAACAGAGGTCTCAACGAGGCAATAACCGCATGAAATGTATAATGAAACTATTAACAGCTAATTACAATAAGTAACAATTATTAACTCTATGTGAAAGGTCTCATAATCGTCAGGTCCACAGTTCAAGTCTGTGAGGGGCCACCATCAAATTCCTACATAAGAGCCTGCAATAGCAGGCTTTTTTGTTTTAATCCCTCTCAGAAACCCAACACCCTCTATTTTTATCCCCCCTTACTGAGTCAGTGCTTTTATTTATAATGTGAGAAGATTAACGTTAAATTAAGATTTATTTACCATTCTGTTATGAACTCTAAATATCCTTTATTATCAACTTTCATTTTCCAGTACTTAATACCTTAATCTTACGAGCGCACAACATGCAGGTACTGTGAGTGTATTTTACTTCCACATACAAATTAGCCCCTCGATTGGCTTATGTCGTCTTATATGTAAAGCGATTTAAATTTTAAAGACTATATTTATTCATAAATCATATTTTTAGGCAGGTTCTTGATGAAGAAAGTTCTCATCTTATTATTTACTGTACTCTTTTCCTCTCAGTCATTCGCATTTGGTCACACAGGCCACAGAATCGTGGCTCAAATCGCACAGCAATTACTTACACAAGAAGCCAAACAAGCTATTTTGAAAATAACTGAAGGCTATCCACTTGCTAAGCTTGCGACTTTCCCCGACGATGTTCGCCCTTCTCCAGCTTGGAAGCACACTCTAATTTGGCATTATATAAATGCTAAATATGCTTCAAATATTTACCAACAAAAAGCCAGTGGCGAACCAGCCAACGTCATTCAAGCCCTCCCCTATTTTGAAAAAAAACTGCTCCATAGAAAAGAGTTAACCGCAGAGCAGCGCTGGCAAGCACTCGCTTTTTATGTTCACCTTGTAGGGGATATACACCAGCCTCTTCATGCTGGTTACGCTTCTGATCATGGTGGAAATAGCATAAAAGTAGATTTTTTGGGTCACCCAAGTGATCTCCATGCTGTATGGGACTCTGGAATGATTAATGCTCAAAATTTGTCCTACGAAGAATACGCGACGTTTTTAAAGCCTACGAACCAAGAAATTACACAATGGAGTATATCTTCATACGTTGATTGGGCTAAAGAATCTGTGGCATGTAGAAATATTGTTTATGGAAATTTACCCCCGAAAAAAAATGGCGTGTATGACTTGTCATATACCTACATGTACCAAGCAATGCCTACATTGAACCGAAGACTACAACAAGCTGGAGTTCGATTAGCAGAAAAGCTAAATAAGATTTTTGGTTAAAACTTTTGGCTCTTAATATGTTTTTGTAAAAGAGCCTCGTTTTAATTCGTTCATTTTTTCTTCACTCAAGCATCATTTTAACTAAACATATTTGCAACATACCTCCCCTAAACTTGCCGCCGTTGATAATAATTAATTACCTGGTGGGGAGAACCATGCCTTCAACATTCGCAAAATCTGTTTTGGCTAGTGCTGTTTATTTCGCTTTTTCACCTCTTGCTTTTGCTGATGATGCTGCAAAGCAAGATGATGATTCTCAAATTGAAAAAATCACGGTTGCAGGCAAGCGTATTGCTGTAGCAAATAATAACGCAAGCCAAGTGATGATTGAACAAAAAGCGCCTATTTCAAGTGTGCTCGATACTATCAACAACTTACCCGGTATCAGCATTAATCAAGGTGACGCTTTTGGTGGAGACGATTGGTCAACAACAATTACCATGCGCGGTTTTACCATTGACAGTAATCAACAGCAAATTGGTATGACTATCGACGGGTTACCAAATGGTAACTCGAACTACGGTGGTGGTGCTAAAGCAAACCGCTATATTGGAATTCAAAATTTAGCGACAGTTGATGTAACCCAAGGTACTTCAGATCTTTCTTCAGCGTCGCTGGAAGCTCTGGGTGGTACGTTCAACTTCATCTCCAAAGATCCGTCAATGGAGCGTGAAACCACGATTGAATACACCACTGGTAGCCACGATGCTAAGCAGTATTTTGCCCGTCATGAGACAGGCGAAATCTTCGAGAACACCTACGCTTATCTCAGCTATGCAGATACAGAAACTAAACGTTGGATTGGCAGCGGTTCAAACGGTGGCTTCAACAATCAGCATGCTGAGCTTAAGTTTGTATCAGATATTAATGACGACTTTACCTTAACTGGCCGCATATCTTATAACGATGTGCATGAAGATAACTACAACAGTGTTAGTGTTGAGCAGTTTAATCAAACGCCTGATTGGGATCAGCTAACTTGGAATTGGACAGGTGTGCCTCATCTTGATCAAATGTTTGCTGAAGGTTGGTCAACGCTGCGTGAAAACACTTTTGCTTACTTGAAATTTGATTACCAAGCTACAGACAGTTTTTCGATTCAAGTAACACCTTATCATCATAGAAACAAAGGCCGCGGCGATTGGATCCCACCTTATCTCGTTAACGCTGTTGACGAAAACGGAATCCAAACTGATCGATATGGCAGCATTGAGTCAACTTATGGCTTCACCGATGGTTCGGGTAATCCTTTATCGCCTTCTGCGGGTTGCACAGCTAACTACGAGTGGCCTTGGAATTCAGGGCCAGGACTTCACCCAGCATGTTATCCAAGAGATGCCGTTCCGGTAATGTCGTTCCGCCACACTCATTACAAGAAAAGCCGTAACGGTTTGACGGCAAGTGCTGAGCTAGAGCTTGATAATCATGCATTAAAGGCTGGTATTTGGTATGAAGATAATAAACGTGATGAATCACGTGACTGGCACAAAGTGATTGATGCTCGTGTTTATCACCACTTTGATCAGACACCTTACTGGACTCAGTACGCCCTCACATTTGATACCACGACCTTTAAGTGGTTCATTCAAGACACAATGACGTTTGGTGATTTCACCATTAACTTAGGGGTACAACAGTACCTTGTAGATTTAGAAAAGTTTGACCACTCAACACGTCAAACAACTGCAAAAGTTAATAGTGATTCAGACGTATTATTCAGTGGTGGTATCTTATTCCAAGCTACGGATGAATTGGAGTTATTTGGTAGTTACAGCCAAAACTTTGCTGCAATTAAAGATACCGCTCTTGAAAGAGATGCTTCTGCACTTACTGATATTGAACCTGAAACTGCAGATAATATTGAACTGGGTTTACGTTACCGTGCCGATAGCTTCAACTTACAAGCAACGCTTTATCATATTGAATTTGATAACCGCATTACCTTCTTAGCACCAAATGCAGATACCGATGGCATCAACTACACCATTGGCACAAATGGCAGTTATTTGAATGTGGGTGGTATTGAGTCTCAAGGCCTTGAAGTGAGTGCGAACTGGGATGCGACTGAAGACTTAAACTTCTATGCCTCATACACCAATAATGATTCAGAGTATGTTGGGAATGCACCTGGCTTCACAAAAGGTGAGCGAGTAATCGACTCAATCGAAGAAATGTGGGTTATTACAGGCACTTATCATATGGATGATTTAACGATTTCATCATCGACTAAATATACCGGTGATAAAGGGGCTGCCGATGACTACACCCTTACAGATATACGTGTAGCTTATGCCATGGACTTCGAAAGTAACTCGATTGATGCTGTAAACCTATCGTTTGTGGTCAATAACTTATTTGACGAGCAATATTTAGCAGCAGGTACAGGCAATGGTGAAACCTTCTTTATTGGAGCCGGAAAGACTGCTGCATTAACTTTAGATCTAAGGTTCTAAACATTATATTGCGGCGCAATAAAAGCGCAATACTATTTCCCTAGACTTTGGGGCAAGGATGTTTTCTTGCCCCTTTTTTTATTTCATTGAGTCAAATTTAAAGGAATTAAGAGATGAAACGCTACCTGAGCCTAATTATGTGCTTTGTCAGCTTTACTTCGGTTGCTCAAAATAATTTAGTGCTAGTAACGATTGACGGCCTCCGATGGCAAGATGTATTTAGAGGCCCTCAAATAGAAATCGCTAATGATAAAACTTATACCAAAACAAAAACTGGGCTAATGAAACGCTTGCTTACCCAACCACCAAAGCAGGCACGTAAAACCTTAATGCCTTTTTTATGGACCGATATCGCAGAGCAAGGTGTGATTATTGGTAACCGAGACATTGGCTCTAATATGTCTGTGGCTAACCAATGGAACTTTTCGTACCCTGGTTACAGTGAAATATTTACTGGCGTCACCAACCCTAAGCTTAATTCAAATAAAAAAATAAATAATCCAGAAGTGAGCTTTCTAGAATGGCTACAAAACGAGAAAGGTTACAAACACGTTGCGGTTTTTGGCAGCTGGGATGTGTTCCCTTATATTTTTAATGTTGAGCGCAGCAAGCTTCATGTTAATGCCGGTTTTAATAATGCATTCGGGTATCTGCTAACAAACAAGGCTAAATATTTAAACCAAATACAGGCGCAAACACCGAGTCCTTGGACCACTGTTCGTTTAGATACCTTTACCCACAACTTTGCGCTTGAGTATCTGAAAACAAACAAACCCAAAGTAATAACAATTTCCTATGGTGAAACTGACGATTTCGCACACGATGGTCGATACGATCATTATATTGAAGCCGCTCATCGTACCGACCAGTTTATTGCAAAGCTATGGGCTCAACTTCAGTCCATGCCTGAATATAAAAATAAAACGAATTTATTAATTGTGACGGATCATGGGCGTGGTTCAAACCTCAATGATTGGCAACATCACGCATCGAAAAAGTCACTTTCAGGTTATATGAAAGGCCTACAGAAAGATTTCCCTGATGGCATTGTTGGCTCTGAGCATATTTGGATGGCTGCGATAGGGCCTGATATTCAAAATCTAGGACAAATGAAAACCACGCATGAACTTAAGCAATCCCAAATTGCAGCAACGGCATTAAGTTTATTGGGTGAGTCTTCGGTCAACTTTAATAAAACTGCTGCTAAGCCAATTTTGAGCATATCCAAGTACCAAAGTAGTAAGAGTAAACAATAATTAACTTTTCAGCATGGCATAATGGGGTTATAAGTTTTAACTTATAACCCCATTATGCTCGTTCAGATACATATGGCGACTGCAACAACTGCTTCATCCGATTTTACAGTACCGTACACCGGATACATAACCTTAAGTACTGAAAGTACTGAAAATTCCTATAGTTGCTGTGGTAAAGAGCTATCATTAAAAGTAGTATCTGATCTTTTAATCAGAACACACCTCCAAACGATTTTTGCTTCACCTATTTTTGGCCATAAATTTACTAGTGACGCCCTGAGAGACTTTCATACTGTAAACCACCGTAAAAAAGATTACTTAAACTGTAAACACAGACATGATTTTTTAGCTACAGCACACAAACTCGCTATAGCACCAAATAAAGAAACTGCTGAACGACAAAAAAAACAATTAAATAAACTCTCTCTAAATGACTGTGCATTAAGCAAAGCAAGAGTAGTTCGAATTAATAAACTAGCTGATGAAAAAGGTGGGACGGTTTCACTTGAAAACCAAGCTTTTCTAAGGCAATTAAGCTTTGAGGAGTGCCTTCAATTAGAGAGCCCTAATAGTTCATTTGATGCTCTACAAGTTACTTATTTCATTAGTGCAGATAACTCTTGCTTAGGAAGTTCTGTAGAGTTGCCTTTTATTACATTCTTTAACGATATTCCTTTTCTACCTTCTTTAATAAAAAATCAACTCGATATCGCTAACAGCTCAAATTTATTAAAAGAGCAGCGCCATAATTCTGAGCCCAAAGTGCCTTCTAGTATACCTCCACCGTATAACCCACAGTATATGACTGAGGCTCAACCTGAAGAATCAATCGACAGCAATTCGGATGATACATTTACTGTAGAGCCAACAGCACCACCTCTCGTATACCGGCCGTCACCAGAGCACAATAGTAGTAGTACAACGCCTTGCCCTAACCCGACTCCAAATGACCCAATATCTAGAGAACTTCCGCCAGCATATAGTCCAGGAAATTACTTTGATGTACATCCAGAACACGCAAAAAGCTCCCCTTACATGACAGAGCATAAAGAGAGTGGAAAACACACAGTTAAAAATGTTGACCATACACTTTCAAATTCACCTATAGATTCTGACGAATGGTTACTCGTAGAAGTTGAGCCTTCTGGTGAGGGTTATTATCTCAACACAAGTCCAGCAAACCAATAAAGTGTCATAAAAGGTTTATAATCCAATAGTAAGCTTCAATCCGAATTAAATAACGCACGGCTTACAATGAAATTAACCATAAATATAATATTCTTTTTTTTCTTGTTTCTAAGCACTCTTTCTTCTGCGAATACGATTAAATTACAAAAAATCTACTTTGGCTCTTGTGCTAAACAATACAAGCCTATGCCTATTTTTGATGCTATCAATCGAGATAAACCCGATGTGTTTATCATGCTAGGCGATAATGTTTACGGTGACACAGAAGACATGAAAGCGCTTGAAGCGAAATATCAGCGGCTTGGACAAAATCAAGGCTTTAAAACGCTAAAGCAACAATCAGAGATCATCGCTATTTGGGACGACCATGATTTTGGTGAAAATGATGCAGGTAAAGAGTACCCACAAAAAGAATCGTCTCGTAAGATCATGCTCGACTTTTTTGAAGAGCCTAAGGACTCAGCTCGTTATACGCAAAAAGACGGTATATACACGTCCTACTTTTACGGTGATGAAGCGCAAAAAGTACATGTAATCTTGCCTGATTTACGCTGGAACCGAGACAAGCTTCACTCCGTCAGTAAACTTGAGTATGCGACCAAACGCATCCCAAACAATATGGGGCCTTATACCGTTTCGCCTGATAAGTCAGCCAGCATGTTGGGGGATACTCAGTGGCAATGGCTTGAAAAAGAATTATTAAAGCCATCAAAAATTAAAATCATCGGTTCTAGCTTACAGTTACTCCCTGAGTTTACGGGTTGGGAGTCATGGGCTAACTTCCCTAACGATAGAAATCGCCTGATTTCCTTTATAAAACAACATAAAATTAATGGTGTGTTGCTTATCAGTGGTGATACTCATTGGGGTGAAATTTCTAAACTAGAAAAGGTCGATGCTTATCCATTATGGGAAGTCACCAGCTCTGGCTTAAGTGAAAAATGGAAAGACGTAAGCCCAAATAAACATCGCATGGGTGATTTTACCAATAATGTGAATTACGGTTTCATCGAAATCGATTGGAATAAACCGGATCCCATCATTGAATTTGGACTAAAAAATAAGTTAGGTAACTTGGTCACCAAACACCAACTTTCCTTATCAGAGTTAAGTTTTAATTAGTTTTATCAGTCCCTTTGATTGGCTGGAAGTGTAAAAGTAAACCGCAGCTTCTAGCCAATCCCCCAATGCTCACTCAACTTAAGTACCCCGAGGAAGTTCGTGTTGTTACATCTTGGATGTTTAACTCATCAAATCCTACGACAGCGGAACTTAACTCATCTCTTGCAGAAGGAATCGTTTCTTTAGATCTCAGATTTCGTGCCGGTATTGGTGGTGGCCTTTTCATAACAACTTCACTGTCTGACACATTTCTCCTTCTAGTTTGAGTATTCACGCTAGATTCATGGAAAAATGTCGAAACAGGTAAACTTGCTGACATTGTAGTATCCAAGGCACTTGATATTACATAATCATATTCTCCAGAATCAACGAGGTGAGTTTCAACAGTTTTTTTGTGCATAAGTAGTGGTGATTGACGAAGTGGAAGGCGTCCGCTTCTTCTTACTGTATCCGGAGTTGAATTCATACTACTAACCCCCGAATCGGATTCTGAACCGTCACGATGATAACTTTCTAACACCTTAGTCAATTCAGCTCTGCTGTTATAGCAGTCATTTGGTTTAAGCTGCCAATCTCCATCTATATAATCATATTCATCATCTAATGAGGCTGGAACTGTACTTTGATAAACTATGTTCGCTTTGGGTTTAGTATTATCCTTAATGGTGAGAATTAATTCTCTGGGATTTTTCTTTGACTCACTTTTTATCAAATTTGCCTTATATCTAAGCGGTAGTAACTTCTCCAGATAGCTAAAAAATTCAAATTGTTGTTTTGGTTCTAATGCTTGAGCTAAATCGTGAATTGCAACATAAATATCCTCCTTTAACCTACTGGGCAGATTAGATTTAATCCCTTGATAAAAACCCTCTAATTGAACCCAATAACTCATATTGCTTCTACCGTGCACCGCACTTTGAACCGTACTTGCTGTATTTGCTACTGCCATATTTTGAACTCTATAAGTAATACGATAGATCCATAAAATGCAAAATACGCAGCAGAAACAACATAAAAAAATGCTTATGGTGATCCACGTCACGTTTCCGTGATTACCATTAATTAATGAAAAAATCTTTAAATTCTAATAAATTTTAGAAAAAACAATCTTCTATTTCCCGATTAATTTATTTTGGAGGTTTCATTAAAACTTTCAAACGTTGAATCATAGACAGATTCTTTTGACTTGCATCTACAATCATATCTCTCCACTCTACAAAGCTTACTGTTATTGGGTTAAAACTATTTACCGGCTTAGTAATTCCGTAACGTACCGTTTCTTGCTCTGGCTCAAAAGTACCAAACATTTTGTCCCAGATAATAAACACGCCAGCATAATTTTTATCAATGTATTGTGGGTTCACGCCATGATGAACTCGATGATGAGAAGGCGTATTCATAATCCATTCTAACCAGCCTAATTTCCCAACCATTTGTGTATGAACAAAAAATTGATAACCCAGACTTAATAAAACGGTAAAAACGACCCACTTAGGATCAAAACCAATAATAACAAGCGGTAGCCAAAACACCCACATACCAGCGACTGGGTACATTAAACTTTGGCGAAATGCGGTAGTGAAATTCATATTTTCAGAGCTATGATGCACGACATGAGCCGCCCACATCCATCGAATTCGATGACTTGCTCGATGAAACCAGTAATAGCAAAAATCTTGAGCCACCAGCAATAATATGAAAGTCCAAGCCGTCATCTCGATATCAAAGAGTCGAAACCCAAAAACATTCAAGTACAATTGTGCAATAAGCAAACCAGCCAGCAAATCAGTAACTTGGTGCAATCCAGCCAAGCTAAAGTTACACAGCACTTCTGGTAATTTATATTGTGCATTTTCTGGTAATTTATTTTTTCGAATGCCTAAAAAGTATTCCAACAAAATACATAAGAAGAAAATGGGGGCTAATACCACTAACAGCCATTCTGGATGGTTAATCAAATTTTCAACACTCATTACAACAACCCTTTATTATTTTTATTGTTAAAAACGATCTACCACTTCGCATAGTGGTCTTCAGTGAGCCCGAGTACGTTAGATAATCGATAAGTTATACCCGCATTATCGTGAATCTCACCGTTAAAATCACCAATAAATTGCCTAAAATTGCTTTTCAAAAACATGAGATTTAGCTTCTCACTACGCACATTTCGAGGCGTAAAATGAAGATCAACTTGTCCGTTTTCTGACAAGATACGCCATCCATCTTTAGCGCCATTATGGCGACTAAAGGTAAACTGTGTTGCGCCAAGTAAATGCCGTTCACCGTTTATCCAGAACACATTTTCCGAATTACCTGTCTCGTTGACACCGGCAGCTAAATTTAGCCCAATGACGCCTTGTTCAATTTCGGCGTTCAACGAAGCCCAACGCCAACTCGTTTCACGACGCATAAAACCAGCAGAAAAATCATAACTCGCCAAAGCATGATTGAGTGGCTGCTGTTCTTCATTAATCGTTAACTGACCGACTGGTTTTATTCCATTATGTTTCTGGGTATAAGTCCATCCACTGTATGATGTTGGACTGCACATAGACATAGGTAAACTGAGCGCAAGAGGTTCCAACCGTAAATTCGCACTGAGCTTTTTAGAATGAATTTTTAAATGCCACTTTCCATCAATGATCTCAAAGCGAATCCCATTTGACTTGCTGCCGATCTCAGTAGCGCCATTCATAGGAGAACGGCCAACCGAATACCTTAACCCTAATGGGCGTAGCCAAGTCGTTTCGATCAGCTTATTTTTGTGGATATCATAAACATAACAAAAGCTACTTCCGACGTAACGAATGTCCGCAATAGCCACACCAATAATATAATGAGGCGTTATAATTGAAACGAACTGAAACTGCTTATAATGAAAATACCTTTTCAAAGCGCTCATGGGTTTATCCATCACATTAAAATAATTAAAGTCACGGATATTTAAATCTGAAACAATGCCATCAAACTGACCAAATACTGGTTCACCGTGGCAATCTATCAATTTTTCTGGTGCGATTTGGGTGTGCTTTTTAAAATCAAACATCACATTCTTCTCTGGTACGACCTCACATTTACTGTAACGGTAACGAGAGTTAAGTTAAAGAGAAACTTTACAATTAGTTAACAAGGTATTCTGATATACTCATTCACATAAATTACTTGCAAGATTTACTCATGGAAAAAAACGCTTATCTCGATGCAATGGAGATCTCTAGATGGCAATTGGCTACGTCAGCAAGCCAACAACCTGAATTTTTGATCTTGCATGATGATGACGATACACCTCCTTCTGCAGAGTTTATAGAGCAAATATTATCTTTAATGGATCTTTCTGAGATTGAGTACCACTTAACAGAGAAGCCACTTAAAGGCGCTAAAATTGTTTGGGATATGAGAAGCCGTAAAACTCGTCCACACATTGCTTGGATTGAATCACAACCGATGAAGCAGCTACTCAATGGTAGCAGCGGCAAAAGACAATTATGGCAGCAAATTTGTGACCATTTGAAAGAAAAAAATACCCCCTCATGAAGACAGAAAAGAATGCTCTTCGCTTTGTTGAACTTAGCAAAGATGACAGCCAACTTATTTCAACCATTGAAAAATTAGCTCACTCTCATCCAATGTCTGAAGCAAATATCCAAAGCTGTTTTGGACATCTATATCATAATCTTGGTCTCAAATTGAATGAACAGCTCGTTGCTTTTGCCATCGTTCATCAAGTTGTTGATGAAGCTACGTTGATGGATATTTGTGTTTCTCCATATGCTCAAGGGCAAGGCCTCGGAAAAATTCTAATGGCTGAGCTCATTCAAACGGCAAAAAAAAGAGAGGCTTCTTTTTTACAATTAGAGGTTAGAGCCTCCAATCAAAGTGCGATTCAGCTGTACATAAAGTCAGGGTTTACAGAGACGGGAAAGAGAAAAGAATATTACCCTTCAAAGAGAGGCCGTGAAGATGCTATTTTGATGGAGCTAAAGTTATAAACAACTCAAAGTATGTTTTTTCAATTATTAAAAAAGCCGCAGTTGCGGCTTTTTTCTTAAAATAAAGAGGCTAAGTGCTTACTTAACTTCTTTACCCATGGCTTGTAAGTCAGCATGGTAGCTCGAACGAACCATTGGACCACACGCAGCGTGAGTAAAACCAATGTCGTCAGCAAACTCTTTAAGTTCATCAAATTCAACTGGCGGTACGTAACGCACTACAGGCAAGTGGAACTTAGATGGCTGTAGGTATTGGCCTAATGTTAGCATTTCAACATTGTGCTCACGAAGATCACGCAACACTTGCATAATCTCTTCATTGCTTTCACCTAGCCCCATCATCAAACCGGACTTAGTTGGTACATCAGGATGACGCTCTTTAAACTGCTTAAGCAAGTTTAATGACCATTGATAGTTCGCACCAGGACGCGCTTTACGGTAATGCGCAGGCGCTGTTTCTAAATTGTGGTTAAATACATCCGGCGGGTTTTGAGAAATAATATCAAGCGCTGTATCAATCCGCCCTCTGAAATCAGGTACTAAGATTTCAATCTTAATATCAGGATTAAGAATACGAATTTCACGAATGCAATCAGAAAAATGTTGTGCGCCACCATCACGTAAATCATCACGGTCTACCGATGTGATCACGACGTATTTAAGCTTCATGTCTTTAATCGTTTTAGCAAGCTTGACTGGTTCTTCTGCATCAGGCTTTAACGGACGACCATGAGCAACATCGCAAAACGGACAACGACGAGTACAAATCGCACCTAAAATCATAAAGGTTGCTGTACCGTGGTTAAAACATTCAGATAAATTCGGGCACGATGCTTCTTCACATACCGAATGCAAACCGTTTTTGCGGAGTGCTTGTTTAATTTCAGTAATCCGCTGGTTTGATGCAGGCAACTTAACACGCAACCAATCAGGCTTACGTAACATTGTTTCACGTTCAGAAGGAACGATTTTCACCGGGATACGAGATACTTTGTCAGCATCACGTAACTTCACACCGGGCTGTAGTCTTTCAGGTCTACTCATTGACTTCTGCTAATCCTTGATGATGAACCTGTTGTTTATAATCTAATAAACGTCCCAAGTTCTGAATAAGTTTATCGCCTGCTTCCTGCACCGATTGCGGGCCACCAAGATCACAACATTGCACCATTTGTAATCCTGCGTAACCACATGGGTTAATTCTATGAAATGGCTCCATATCCATATTTACGTTTAACGCTAAACCATGGAAAGAACAACCTTTTCTAATTCTTAAGCCTAACGAGGCTACTTTTGCTTCATTAACATACACACCAGGTGCATCAGCTTTAGGATACGCTTCAACATCATACTCTTTAAGCATATCAACAATACTTTGCTCAATGGTGTTAACGAGCTGACGAACACCTATCTTAAGCCTTTTAATATCAAGAAGTGGGTAGACCACTAATTGACCTGGACCGTGATACGTCACTTGCCCGCCTCTATCGACTTGAATGACAGGTATATCACCGGGCATTAAAATATGTTCTGCTTTACCTGCTTGACCTTGGGTAAACACAGGTGGGTGTTCTACAGCCCATATTTCGTCAGCACTTTCAGAATCACGGTTATCCGTATATTCCTGCATGGCATGCCAAACTGTTTCGTAATTTTGTCGACCGAGTTGCCTAATGTGCAGTTTTCCGTATTGCAAAAGCTTTTCTCCTAAATCACGAGCTTAGAGAACTCGTTTTACACCTTCAATTTTAGCAAGCTCTACATAAAGCGTTTCTACTTGAGCTTTACTTGTTGCTTTAATTCGAATGGTTACAGAATGATATGTACCTTTACTTGATGCTTTAGTAGAAGGGGAGTAATCACCAGGAGCATGCTGCTGAACTACAGCAACAACACGATCTTCTAAAGTGTCGCTCGCATCCCCAACAACTTTAAATGGGAAAGAGCAGGGAAACTCCATTAACTCGTCAAACTTGGTATCTAACATCGAATATACCTAAAATAAAATCATAATTGATTGCATATATTGAGGCGATTATACCTAAATCAAGGGGAGATTTCTGCTCTTTCACATTAGGAGTATTTATCTGTTGAGTTAAGTTGGAAATTAATTATTTTTAATAAAACTAAGTAAAGACAATTTAGATGATACAGTACAGCGTTTTTTTTGTAGAGAATTCCGTTTTGTTGACCATGCTTAGTACAAAAGTAGCAGCAGTGACACCCCAATTTAATGGAGGAGAAAAGCTCACTTCAAGCCGTTTTAAAGAAATACTTACAGATAAAAAAGATTGTTTTGAACTTCATTCTTCTCGCTTTCCTTCAGTCAAAAGAACCATGAAAAAGGAAGCATTGGTAGCTTTAAAAACTGAATTAAGTAATTACCCGATAGCAAGTTGCTCTGATGAGGCTCTAAATCTCATTCATCGCTATTACAAAACACTTAAATCAATGCCTGACGAAACGAAACATACGTTTGAAATAAAATTAATCACAAAGCCAAATAATGAAATAGAAGTGAAAATCTTACTTATGGGGAAGCACGTTGTTTCAAGAAGCACAAGCAACATTATTAAAGCCTATGAATCCCAAAAAAAATATTTACTTAAATTGAGTGATGTCCATTATACTCCAACCACCCATGCAGAATTAATTGCTGCAGCAGAAGAATTAGTAACAGTGTCACTCCCCTTAAAAAACGAGCTAATACGGTTAATGCTCATAGAATCGTTTGACTCAAAACCAAAAAAGGTAGCAGCGCTGCTCAGTGAATTAATTAGTTTTCGTGATAATAGTCAACTAGACTCTGGCTTTGATTCGCCTGAATACTTTGGAGACTGGAGATCCAGATCATTCAAATATTGTCGTTTGGAGTGTGACCAACAGCTAGTAATACATGCCAGTTTCTTAGATGATGATTTTTATATTAATTTGGGCTTCGGTGTTAAAACCGTACTACCTAAATCTATTGAAGAACTATCCCAATCTTTAAGCACTAAAGAGGCACTGCAAGATGAGTTGGATGATTTGTTAAGGGGAGATGAATTCGCATACTCAACATTCGAAGAATTTGTTGAACAAATTATTTATAGTAAAAGATCGCCTTTGCTCATATGCGCACTACAAGAATTACTTGCTGAGGCAAACTTGTTGACAATCGAAGACCCTCAAACCAGAGCTCAAATCGATAAGATATTTGAAGGCCATACTATATGTGGACAACCGATTTTAGATGTTTTGCAATACCACCTAGTTCCTTATACCTCTGCTCTAATACCAAGCGACATGGCGACTAATTGACCAAGGCTCCTTGCTCTATTACACTCGATTGGTCGTTATAACTTATGAGTAGTGACCATGTATCATATTGAAAAAATTGATCTAAAAAATAAGGTTCCAACTGAAGAATGGCAATTACGAGTCGATCTCGCAGCTTGTTATCGATTGGCTCAACATTTCGGTTGGGATGATACTATTTATACTCACATCTCAGCTCGTTTACCTGATAAAGACGAGTACTTAGTTAATGCCTATGGTCTTGCCTTTGATGAAATCACTGCTTCCAACTTAGTGAAAGTAAATCTTAGAGGTGAAATTTTGGACGATACACCTTTCAAAATTAATCCTGCGGGTTTCACTATTCACAGCGCGATTCATGAAGTACGACATGACGCCCAGTGCGTCATCCACCTTCACACCAATGAAACTATTGTTGTAGCAACCATTGAAGACGGATTTTTGCCTATATCTCAACATTCTATGTTTTCAGTAAACCAAATGGCCTATCACGCTTACGAAGGTTTAGCCGTAAACGCCGAAGAAAAACAGCGCCTACAAGAAGATCTAGGCAATGCAAATATTTTAATGTTGCCAAATCATGGTGCTCTATCTTTAGGAAGAACTGTTGGTGAAGCCTTTATGCGCTGGGCTGATCTACAGAAAGCTTGTGAAATCCAAGTTATGGCTTTATCTACTGAGCAACCATTAATTCCAATAAGACAAGAAGTGCTTGATACCGTCAAAGTGCAGCAACAGAAAGTACATATGGGGAGCTCTGGTGGACAAATGGTTTGGCCTGCCATGCTACGAAAAGCCTATCGACTCGACCCAAGTTTTGCCGAATAAAATCATAAAAAGGAATACCTATGAAAATCAACCACGTTGAAATCTTTGATATTCACTGCCCAGAAAGGACAGCTTGGAACCCTGTTTTTGTGCGTATTCACACTGACGAGGGAGTTACTGGTGTTGGTGAAGCTGGCCTTGCTTACGATTTAGGCCACAGTGCTGCGGCGAATATGATTAAAGAGTTTTCAGAAGCCTTTTTAATCGGTTTTGACCCATTTCAAACTGAAAATCTTTGGTCACGAATGTTGCGAGAAAGCTTTTGGGGATTAGGTGGCGGCCCAGTAGTTTATGCGGCAATGAGCGCAATAGACACAGCGCTTTGGGATATAAAAGGTAAAGCACTCGGTCTGCCTGTTTATCAACTTTTAGGCGGAAAAGTTAACCAAAAGCTCCGTACTTACGCTTCACAGCTTCAGTTTGATTGGGATAAAGAATTTAAAGCGTTAAAAGCACCAGATGAATACGCTGAAGCTGCTCTAAAAGCCCTTGCAGATGGTTATGACGCAGTGAAAGTAGATCCCATTATGTATGACAAAGATGGAAACACTTATTTTGATCGCACCAAGATAATTTCAAAAGCGGAAATGAAACTGTACCATTCTCGAATGGCTGCCATTCGTCATGCTGTTGGTGATGAGGTCGATATTATTTTTGAATGCCACAGTTTGCCAGGCGCAACAACAGCAATTCAGTTAGGTGAAATCGCTGAAGAATACGGATGCATGTACTACGAAGAGCCCGTGAATTATCTTAATCCTTCTCTTCATTCCAAAGTCGCTGATAAAGTCAATGTACCTATCGCAGGTGGAGAGCGCTTATATAATCGCTGGCAAGTTCGACCGTATCTTGAAGAGCAAAGTGTCGACGTACTTCAACCTGACATTGGGCTTTGCGGTGGCTTTACCGAAACGAAAAAAGTGTGTGATTATGCCGACATTTTTGATGTACGCATTCAAGCCCATGTTTGTGGTGGTCCCGTTTCTACGGCTGCCTCACTTCATTTGGAAACCGCTATTCCAAACTTCTTAATCCATGAGCATCATACGTACGCAATAAAGCAGTGGAACCGAGAATTGTGCATTCAAGACCCACAACCTAAAAACGGTTTCTTTGAGGTATCAGAAGCCCCAGGTATAGGAATAGAACTCAATGATGAGGTTGTGATGAAGTCACCCAGAATTGTCGTTAGATAAAATAAACCCTTTTTGCATTTTCGTAACTCAGCTTACGCCAAACTTCAGGCTTAAGCTGCATTTCGGAATACTCTTGCCATATTTGCTGATAAGTTTTTTGAGTCAAACAAAGCGGAACGTTACTGGCAAACATCACTCTACTCTCTGAAAAACTCTCCAGCAAAGTATCAAGTACCTCCTGTTTAAACTCACTGGTTACACATTGGCTGAGCATTTCAAAACCACAAAATTTTATATAAATATTCTGACATTGAGACAGCTTTTTAATACTGTAACTCCAACTCTCATAATTACTTGGTGACACAAAACCACAGTGGTTAATTACTATTTTCAGCTTTGGCCGTTGCCGAGCCAATGAATAAAAAAGCGTTACGGCGTTATGATCATCAAGATTAAATTGTGCTTCAAATATCAGTTGGCAGCTCTCTAACAGCGATAAATTAGTCACAACAGAATCGACTTTTAGCCTTCGAAAATCCTCACCTTCAGAAATATCTCTAATTCCAATGAACTGTTGAAATAACATAAACAGCGACAACTTTTGTTCAAAAATTGTAGGAGGTGTATCCAGTGCTAAGTATGAAATTAATGAAGCTTTTTTTGAGATGCTAGATACAAAAGACAACTCTCTTTCTGGATGTGTATTATCAAAGCCAGCCTCAACATGAGTAAAGCCATCAAGTTCAAATGGTGGAAACAGCTTTAAATCTTCAACAGAGAAATTTTTCTTTATTTGATTAACATTTTTAAGCCAGCATTCATTCGCATTTCGTAACCAATGGTAATGACCTTTAGTTAAATCGATAAAGTGAACATGTGGATCAAAAATAAGTTGTGGCATAAACACTCGCAAAATTGCTTTCTAGCCAACAACTCAATAGCTATACTGGGGTTGTTTACTATATAAGCAGATTAAATGGGTGATGTAAATGAACCATCATGACGTTATAAAATTCTGGTATGGGGAAATCAAAGACGGGTTCTCTTCTCTCGAATATAGTAAGGCTTGGTTTCAAGGTGGAACTGAATTTGATGACAAAATTAGAGATAACTTCGGTGAGCTTCATGAAAAAGCGATGAGCCAGCAACTCGAAGACTGGACGCTACACCCACACCCAACGCTAGCTTTAGTTATTATTCTTGACCAATTCTCTCGTAATATTTACCGCAAAACAGCAAAAGCCTTTGCTGGAGATATGCTTGCTCGCCAATATTCAAAGCACGCTATCAGCAATAATTGGGATTTACAGCTTCAATTTGTTGAACGCATTTTTTTATATATGCCACTGCATCATTCGGAATACTTTGCCGATCAAAAGCTCTGTTTAGAACTCTTCAACAAAATTTACAGTGAGGTAGATGAGCAGCACAAAAGTGTTATAGAAAACTACCTCAATTACATCAGAGAACAATTAGGTATCATAGAGCAGTTCGGGCGGTTTCCTCACAGAAACACCGTATTAAAAAGAAAAAACACTGAAGAAGAAAGAGCATATTTGGAACAAGGTGCGCCAAGTTATGGACAATGAGCCATCATCACAATGGCTCTTTAATAGCAATTACATTAAAAGTGAAAACCTAAGCTTAAATTTAAACTGGTAACGTTCAGCACGTCCATATCTTGATGATCTAAACTGGCTCCGAGGGCAAACCCAGAATCAAATTGATAGCGCCAACCCAAGCCAGCATATAAGCCCCTACCATCATCAGATACACTGATAGTATTAATAGGCTGCTCTTCACCGCCGATAACTGGAACAGGCACATAACCCTTCAAAGTAGATTTGACATCATACCTTTGCACGCCGAGTTTAAAGTCAAATTTATTGTTATCAGAAAATGAATGCGTGTAGACCGCAGCTGCACGAATACTGTTTGCGTAATCAAGCTCTAATGTACCAACAAAGAGAGACGAAATGGCTTTTAATGCACTAAAAGTACCTTCGGGTTCAGAGTGTCTATACCCTACCTCAACGCCCCACTTATTATTGAATTTATATTGATAAGCGAGATCATAACCAATCATTAAATCTCCATCGGCAAGTTTCTCTTCAGCTATAATTTTATCCCCGTTTGCGATGCAAAGGTTTAACCTAGAAAACTCAGTTGGGTACGTTCTCAAGCGCAGAAAAAATTGTCGGTAGCAAGGCAGAACGTGCAGCAAGTAGTTAATCTACTTGCTGCACGTTCTAACGTAGATAACGGCAATTTTAGCCAGCTTGTGAGCGTAGAGCAATTCACCCAATGGGTGATAACAGTTAATCAGATTATTTTCTTACTTTCATAAGCTTAAAAAGTTATTTAGCGTTCAACTGAGTTTTTTAGGTTTAAAGAAGCTAAAAAATTCTGATTCGATTTTTCTGCAAACACTGAAGAGCTAAAAAGTAATGGGAGAAGAAGCGCTAATTTTTTCATATTACATCCTTATATTTTATATAGCGCAGTAAAAGATACTGAAATGTTAAATTTATGTAAAACGAAAGGGCTGATAAAATCATCAGCTCTTCGTAAAGAAGTGGTTTCTTAAAATATATATCGATTTAAAAACTGAATCCTAACGTTAGGTTGCCTGTTCCCATATCTAAAACATCTAAGTCTTGATAGTCATAACTTAGGCCGAGTAAAAAGCCACCATCAAACTGATAGCGCCAACCTACTCGGGCATAATAACTAAAGCCATCTTTATCGAACTTAGATAAGGTTTGTTCAGCAGAGTTTCTTAGGCGATAAGTCACATCATAGCGCTGTACACCCAGAGAAAATAGTAATTGATTCCGTTCAGAGATTGGAGAGGTATATTGTCCAGCTAACCTAACCGTATCAACATCATCTAAAACAATATCATTATCAAATACATCATTAATGATACTGGTAAACACATCAGGGGAAACCGTCTTATAACCCAGCTCGACCCCCCAGTTATTATCGATGTGATATTGATAGGCGACATCGAACCCTAGCATCACATCATCATTTTCAACATGATAATTAGATTTATCGGCACTGGTGCCCATTGTAAATGACCCCGTCAGACTCGCATCGAAGGGCTTTGCAACGGCGGAAAAAGAAAATAAAGCGAAAGTGATAACAAGAAATCGTTTAAACATTGTCTCTGGCCTTTTATTGTTTGAACCAGAGACAATTATAGTCATAATTTTACAGGTTACTTATACAGAGAAGGGTCTGACTTATTCGGTCTAGTTTTAAAGCGTCTATGTAACCACATATATTGTGAGCGATTTCGGTCGATTAACTCTTCGATAATATGGTTGCCTCTGGTTGCATCACTTAACTCATCTTCACCCGGGAAATTATCCAATGGAGGAAGAAACTCTACGTTATAACCATCATCACTTTCATTGCGTTCAACAAATAATGGAATGACTTTGGCTTTACCTAATTTGGCTAGCGTAGTACCTCCAGTGATTGTTGCAGCTTCATTTACCCCATAAAACGGAATAAATACAGCACTCGAACGACCAAAGTCTTGATCCGCTGTATACCAAATCATACGACCATTACGTAAGCAACGTACCATTTTACGTAAATCACGTTTTGGCACTAAACCATCGTTAGAACGTAAGCGGCCTTTGACCTGTAGATACTCCATGACAGGATTATTATGAGGCCGATAGACACCTACTCCAGCTTGAAACTGTCCGATAATGCGAGCGCCCATTTCTAAAGGTAAACAGTGCACAGCAAACAAGATCACCCCCTGACCAGAGTCTAGCGTATCTCGGATGTATTCTTTACCTTTGATATTCATATGCTGTTGAATGCGACGATCAGACCACCACCAAGCATTTACCGTATCAAAAATGGCTTTACCTGTTTCTTCAAAATTTCGGTGCAGTAGTTCCGCTTTTTCTGAATCAGGCATTTCTGGAAAACAAAGCTCTAGATTTCTTCGTGCTGTTTTTTCTCTTTTTTTAATCAATTTCTTAGCAAAAGAACCTAACCCAGCCCCCAGTCGCATTTGAAATTTTAACGGTAATAGCGTTAACAGGCGCATAAGCCCAATTGCTAACCACATTAACCAAAACTTCGGATGCAGTAACTTATAAGAAAATGTTGCGTTTTCTACCACGGATCACTCACAAAAAAATCTGAATATCCCAATATTCTAACGCAAAAAATAACAGAATTAGGTAGAATCCGGTTTAATTAACTATTTTTCAGACGAATTAAGATGAAGGTTTCTCTTCCGGCTTTTGAAAATGCCAAAGTTCTTGTTGTTGGTGATGTCATGCTCGACCGCTATTGGGCTGGTTCTACGGGACGAATATCTCCTGAAGCGCCTGTACCCGTTGTTAAAATTGATCACAATGAAGACAGACCCGGTGGTGCAGCGAACGTTGCTTTAAATATTGCGAGCCTCGGTGGCCAAGTTCAATTAGCCGGAATTGTCGGCATGGATGAACCAGCGACTGCGTTAACGAAAAGCTTAAACGCACAATCGATTGAGCCTAAGTGGTTACAAGTAGAAGATAAACCGACTATCACTAAGTTACGCGTACTTTCAAGAAACCAACAATTGATTCGCTTGGATTTCGAAGATGGTTTTGAAATTCAAGAGAGCGAAGCCCTCTTAGAACAAACGAGCCAGCTTCTTGATAATACAGATGTAGTTATTTTGTCTGACTATGCCAAAGGTGCTATTCAGCAACCTCAGGCGTTTATTAAACTTGCGAGAAGCAAAGGCGTAAAAGTTCTTATCGACCCTAAAGGTAGTGACTTTTCCAAATATCGTGGTGCCAGCTTATTAACGCCTAACCTTTCAGAATTTGAAACGGTAGCGGGTAAAGTTGAATCAGAAGCTGACCTTCAACAAAAAGCTCAACAGTTATTGAAAGATTTTGATATCGATTCAATTTTAATCACTCGTTCAGAAAAAGGGATGACATTAGTTACTCCTGACGAAGCTGAATTCCACATCCCAACTGTTGCACGAGAAGTTTATGATGTAACTGGCGCAGGTGATACCGTTATATCTTCATTGGCAACATGCTTAGCCGCAGGTTCTGATATCAAAACCGCTTGTGCCATCGCCAACACTGCAGCAGGCATTGTTGTAGCTAAGTTGGGTACATCGAGTGTTTCTCGACTTGAGCTCATCGAAGCGTTAGCACTTCATCATGGTGAATCTGGTTTAGGTGTTGTTACAGAAGATCAACTGGTGATCACGCTTAAGCAAGCAAGAGAAAAAGGTGAAACCGTCGTTATGACCAATGGTTGCTTCGATATTCTTCATGCTGGGCATGTGAGCTACCTGAAGCAAGCAAGAGAGCTTGGTGACCGTTTAATTGTCGCCGTTAACGACGATGATTCAGTGAAACGCTTAAAAGGTGAAGACAGACCCATTAATCCTGTTGACCGACGTATGGCGGTCTTAGCAGGCTTAAGCTCTGTAGACTGGGTCGTGCCATTTACAGAGGACACACCCCAACGTGTTATTGCCAAATTGTTGCCTGACTTGCTAGTCAAGGGCGGCGATTATAAAATTGAAGATATTGCTGGCGGTAAAGAAGTGATGGCCGCAGGCGGTGAAGTTCGGGTTCTTTGTTTCGAAGATGGCGTATCTACAACAAAAATCATCGAAAACATTATGGCTAAGCAGTGATTGAAGCACTGCTTCTCGCTTCATTTCATTGGGTTGATATCAACGATAAACGAGCTTTAGTATGCAATATCAACCAAATTCAACACTGTTTAAAAGCACTGCCTCAATCTGCATTAGACCATTTACCTCCAAAATCACATCGATACCGAGAAATGATGGGACTTCGCCATGCAATGGTTATCCCGCTTCAAGCACCTAAAACATCAGGGTTGATTTTAATCAATCCCAGTGAGACGCCAACAGAAGCGTTTGCCATTGTTCGAAATAAACCATTAAAGTTACATTTAAATCAACAACGTCAATTATCTTTATGGCATGAAGAAGGGCACCTTTTTAATAATGACCTTCCTCAAAGGTTTCGTCCCAAAAATCAATTTCAGCATGAATGGCAAGCTGACTTATATTTACTGTGGCGCAGTGTAAAAGAAACGCAGCGTACTGATTTAGCATGGCAACAATTTCATAGAAGAAACATTGATGTTATCAATGATCCTACCAATTTGAATCACTGGAGCAGCCCAATTTTACTTCAAGTTTTGTCACAATACTCTGCACTGCACATTAATAGCTTTAAAAGCTACTCAGAGTTTATCCAAGCAGTGCACCCATACGTAGATGAGCTAGAGGGGGATGACAAACAAGAAACCTATAATTTAATTCGCTTCTTATTTGACGATAATTCAACAAGAGATTTACCCAATTATTTATACTGGCGACGCCCCAAACTTGCCCGATTTCTATATCCTACTTTTGACTATTTACTGGGACAAAATAAGGCAGATGAGCTCATGAAAAAACTCCATTTACCGCCGCAAAACCCAAAAGAATAATAACGTAACAATAACTCATGCTTTCACCCTGACGGTAAACTGAATCTTGCCTGAACAATTTGATTTATTTTAAGAATTTAGCAAATGCCTTTGGTAATATTTTCAGCATAAACACACTTATGGGGTAGTCTTTTTATGGCTAAGCGTTCAAAGTCTCAAACCGAAGTTACAATCAACCAAATCATGGACGAAGCCTTTAAACAAATATTATCCATTGGCTTTGAAGCCATGTCCTATACCACACTCTCAGAGGCTACAGGAATTAGCCGTACAGGCATCAGCCACCACTTTCCTAAGAAAACCGATTTTCTCGTAAAACTTGATGAAAGAATTGGCGAGCTTTTCGTGCAATCAATGAACTTCAGCTCAGTTAGCGCACTTAAAGAATCATGGGCTGCAACTTTGGCGAAACCAAGATATAAAGCTGTGATGAGATTGTTTTTCAGTCTTTGTGGCTACAACGATAATCGCTTGGCTCATTTTCGAGCAGTCGAAAACTTAGAAAGCAATGCTCTCAACTCTCTTGGGGAAGAAGGTAAAAATACCGTTCATCAACTGATTGGTGAAGCTTCAGTTCAATTGTTAAAAGAAGAAGCACAATAAAACTCTAAAAAGAAAACCTTCCAAGGATGGTTATTTCTTCTCTCTTGCAATAAAAATCGCTACACAGTTCTCAACTTCTATTTCAACATCCTTAAAGCTTTGCTTTAAAGCATTTTCAAGCCCTTCAACATCATCTTCTAGGTTATCAAAAACGCCTTTTCGATTATAAAAATCCATTAGTACACGTGCGCTGAATCCTTTTTCATAGCCTTTTCCAAGAATAGTACTTCCAAAAAGTACACCATCTTCATTTAGCCACTGAGCAAGGTTTTTAAATACCTTGGCTTTATCTTTCATGTCTCCGGGTAAGCAATGCAACAGATAATTCAAACTGATCGAGTCAAATTTTTCACAACTGAGTTTTAATGGTTCAAATACGTTGCCTTTGTACACTTCAGGGCTAAACCTTTGATTTCGAGATGCACTTTCACTGAGACTATTATCATTTAGATCAAACAAGGCGAGCCTTCTTTCGCTATCATCCAGGCATTTGTCTGGGTAATAACCTGTTCCAACACCGACGTCTAAATGATTGAGACTGGCATTATCTTCAAATACTTTCCTTAGCTTTTTTGTCGAACAATTCCACACAAATGAATTAGACAGACCCAGAACAAGGATATCGTAAATAGAAAGGAGTCGTTTCGTATAAACTGCTTGTCCAGCCTCAACAGCAGCTTTGTTCGTTGGATCAGCCATAAAATACCACTCGTATCAATCAACTCAGGTATAAATTGAACATTCGCTATACCATCACTGCAATACAATGCACAACATTGAGCAGCTTGAACGGCATAAGATATTGATTCAATTCGAAGATACTAAAATTGTAGCTTAAATAAACTGAATATTAGTTGAAGGTAACGTTTTTGAGATATGTTTATTGAATGTGCTTATGAACATAAGACTTAAAAGATGGTACGGGAGGAGAGACTTGAACTCTCACACCTTACGGCACCAGAACCTAAATCTGGCGTGTCTACCAATTCCACCACTCCCGCATAGACAAACTAACTTTTTACAGAAGTTACAAACTGATTTTATCGTTAATCAATAGAGATTAACTAAATTAAAATGGCTGGGATACCAGGATTCGAACCTGGGAATGCCGAGATCAAAACCCGGTGCCTTACCGCTTGGCGATATCCCAATCTTAATTTTGTATTTTTTAAGTATAAGACTTAAAAAATGGTACGGGAAGAGAGACTTGAACTCTCACACCTTACGGCACCAGAACCTAAATCTGGCGTGTCTACCAATTCCACCACTCCCGCACGGAGTATTTAGTTTTACATCTCACTCTTTTTGAAAAGAATAGATGGTAGCTATGGCGGGACTTGAACCTGCGACCCCAGCATTATGAGTGCTGTGCTCTAACCAGCTGAGCTACATAGCCAATGGCTGGGATACCAGGATTCGAACCTGGGAATGCCGAGATCAAAACCCGGTGCCTTACCGCTTGGCGATATCCCAATCGTCATATTGACACAAGATTAGTAAGATGGCTGGGATACCAGGATTCGAACCTGGGAATGCCGAGATCAAAACCCGGTGCCTTACCGCTTGGCGATATCCCAATCTTAAATAATCTTATTGACTTATCTAAATAAGTCAATGGTACGGGAAGAGAGACTTGAACTCTCACACCTTACGGCACCAGAACCTAAATCTGGCGTGTCTACCAATTCCACCACTCCCGCACGGAGCCTCTATGTTTTACATCTTAGAGAAGATGGTAGCTATGGCGGGACTTGAACCTGCGACCCCAGCATTATGAGTGCTGTGCTCTAACCAGCTGAGCTACATAGCCACTACAGTGTCCCGTCGTCGGGAACGGGGCGTATTATGCTTATTCGCCTTATTAAGGTCAACCGCTTTTTTCGTAAATTTCGGCTTGCTGCTCTCAAGCGGTTAGGATTTCAGCAAGCCAAGTAAAAATCGTATCAATTACGATTTGTAACGCTTGAAAATTAAACGTTAAATAAGAAGTGCATTACATCACCGTCTTTAACTTCGTAAGTTTTACCTTCTACACGTAACTTACCTGCATCCTTAGCGCCATTCTCACCTTTAAACTCTACAAAGTCATCATATGAAACGACTTGAGCACGAATAAAGCCTTTTTCGAAATCAGTATGGATCACACCAGCGGCTTGCGGAGCACTTGCACCAACCGAAACAGTCCAAGCGCGTACTTCTTTCACACCGGCGGTAAAGTAAGTTTGTAAATTCAATAATTCGTAGCCAGCACGGATAACGCGATCTAATCCAGGTTCTTCTAGACCAAGTTCAGCTAAGAACTCTTGCTGCTCTTCTAAATCCATCTCTGCCAGCTCAGACTCAATTGCTGCACATACAGCAACCACGACAGCATTTTCACCTTCAGCAATTTCACGAACAGCATCTAAATGAGGGTTATTTTCAAAACCATCATCAGCAACGTTTGCGATATACATAGTAGGCTTTAATGTTAAAAAGTTTAGGTATTTAACTGCCTCTAACTCTTCTTTTGTGAGTTCTAATGAACGTAGCATTTCGCCTTCATCAAGAATCGGGCGCATTTTTTCTAAAACAGTGAGTTCAAACTTAGCGTCATTGTCACCGCCTTTGGCTTTTTTCGCTTGACGAGTAACTGCACGCTCTAAGCTATCTAAATCAGCAAGCGCTAACTCAGTATTGATAACCTCAATATCTCCAGCAGGATCAACTTTATTAGCAACGTGAACAATGTTTTCATCTTCAAAACAACGAACCACATGACCGATAGCGTCTGTTTCGCGAATGTTTGCTAGGAATTTGTTCCCCAGACCTTCACCTTTTGATGCACCAGCAACCAAGCCCGCAATGTCCACAAACTCCATAGTAGTAGGAAGCACTTTTTGTGGATTTACAATTTCTGCTAATACATTTAGACGTGTATCAGGTACTGGAACAACACCTGTATTTGGCTCAATTGTACAAAACGGGAAGTTAGCCGCTTCGATGCCTGCTTTAGTCAATGCATTAAATAGTGTGGACTTACCCACGTTAGGAAGGCCGACAATACCGCACTTAAATCCCATAGTTTTTTTACCTTTATATGTTCACTAGCTTTCTTTTGCCAAGCCTGCTTATACAGAAATGACAAGTATAAATGTTCTTTAAAATTACTCAGCTTTGAAAGAATGTAATCTTTGCATAGCTACTGTTAAATCTTGCTTGAACCAGACTTCAGTCGAACGCACAGCTTCATCGACTGTAGCATCCATAAGTTCCTGATCAGTTGGGCTGGCTTTACTCAACACATAATTGCTCACTAGATTCTTATGCCCAGGATGCCCAATACCGATTCTTAGTCGATAGAAATTCTTATTATTGGCAAGTTTGGCAATAATGTCTTTTAAGCCATTGTGCCCACCATGGCCTCCACCGAGCTTGAATTTCGCTACACCAGGAGGCATGTCTAACTCATCGTGAGCGACAAGAATTTGCTCAGGCTCAATTTTATAAAAATTGGCTAAAGCTCCAACGGCTTTGCCGCTTAAGTTCATATAAGTAGTAGGGATCAACAAGCGCACATCTTTACCGTGCAATGTTGCTCTAGCCGTTAATCCAAAATACTTACTCTCCATCGCTAAATTAGCTCCGCTAATTCGAGCTAACTCTCGCACATACCATTCACCTGCATTATGACGAGTCTTGGCATATTCAGTCCCTGGATTTGCTAAACCGACAATTAATTTAATGTCGCTCATTCCTACCCTTTGTCATCTTACCTATCAAATAAATCGACGAATTTTAACACTCAAGATATTAGAGTCAAAAATAATAAGAAGCTTAAATAAAATTAATGAGAGAATAATGTTGAATAAACTTACGTTAAACCTGCAAATGATAGACTAAAAGCACTATAGTTTCGTAAAAATAACAGACATGTCACTTGATACTCTAAAGGCCTATACAGCTTGTCTCTACGAACAATCGCCCACTAACCCAGAACAACTTTTATTACCAGACAACGAAACTTCAGACCTCAAAGCAAGACTAGTCTTGGTGATAAAAAAGAGTCGAGTTTTTTCCTAAGTTTGGAAAAGGAACAAACTATGCGCTTGAATTATATATTACTGAAAAATCAAGATGGCCTCACGCAGTTTCACGTCACTCAATGTGGGTGAAAGATACCAAGTTACAGAACCTCGAAGGTTTAACCGTAGCCTTATCAATGCGCCTGAATTTAAATCTTTTGAAGAAAAGCACTCTTGGTTGGACACTCAAACACGCCTTAGAAAGACAAAAATAGCGCTTCAATTACAGCCCTAGCGCATATTTAAGTACTTGCTTCTTAATCGGAGAATCAATGTTAGCGACTTTTAACGCTAGACTCCTTATTGCTTTTACCGGTGTAAGATCATTACTGAAACTTTTATAAAATACGTCCATCCCGGTTTGCATCAACAAGTTATCTCTGTATCTTACTTTTTGATAACTCTGCAAGACTTCTTTACTAAACCAAGTTTGATTGCTTCCCAACGCCTCAGATATTGAGGTTATTAAAGCATCGACATCTTTAAATCCAAGATTCACCCCCTGTCCCGCTAGCGGATTAATGGTGTGTGCTGCATCACCTAGGATTACGACATTATCCTTATAGTATTCATTAGCATGGCGGCGGGTTAAAGGAAATGCACCTTTGTCTAATACAGTAAAATGAGGGTCTAATCTGCTTGGAAAGTGCTGACGAATTTGCTCTGCAAGCTGAACCGAGTTCAGTTGCATTAATTGTGCAATAACTTTGGGGGAATCGTACCAAACCAGTGAAGCATGATTACCAGGGAGAGGCAGTAAACTGCGAGGACCACTAGGAGTAAATTGTTGCCAAGTCACATCTTGTTGCGGCACTTGTGTTTCAATATTGACGAGCATGGCTGACTGTTTATAGTCCCAACCAGTAATCCCAATCCCAGCCCAATCTCTGACTTTTGAATTTGCACCGTCACAACCAATTAATAAGTTGGTATGAAAAACTTCACCCGATTTTAGAGTAATAGAAAGGGTTTGCTCATTAATACGTGAATAGTTAATTATGCTCGCAGGACAAATCACTGTGACTTTTTCATGAGCTTTCAACGCTTGCCAAATGCCAAGCTGCACATTACGGTTTTCAATAATATGCCCAAGGTGTGGAATATCGAGCTGCTGATGAGAAAACTGAGTTATAAAACCTTCTAATTCCCAAGTTTCTAACCCTAAATATGGCGCATTACGCATTGCAGTAATATTTTGCCAAGCTCCCAGACGTTCCAATAATGTTTCTGAAGCTACACTGATTGCAGAAACCCGAACATCAAGCGGCGCAGAGTCATCATAAGGGTTAGGTTGCTGGTGTTCTAAAACCGTTACCGTCAAACCTAACTGGGCTAAACCTAGTGCAGTTGCGGCACCGACCATACCACCACCAACAACTACTGCATCACTGAATTTAAACTTAAATGAATCGCTCACAAGAAACCTTTAAATGCCTATTGCTTAACCACTCTATATTAACATAAATTAATTATTAAACTTTATTGGTTTGTGTTGAAATCCCTTGTAAACCCACAGCATTCAAAAAAAGTAATGTCTAATCCATTAAAGATTCCGTGCATAGTTAAAAATGGGCTTCCATCATCTTTGAAACCTGAAGACTTTAAACAAATGCAAGCAAAAGCTACAGAAAGTGGTTTTCCCGTCATTTTTCAAGAAGGAGAAAAAGCATATAGAGTTTTAGCATTAGTTTCTGAAGGATCATTTTTTTAAGTGCTGATTCAAACCTCCCTAAAGGAGAGTTTGATGGATCTATACCCATGATACCTGAAGATGCATGTTTCAGGACTTTCTCAGCGCCAATTCTTTGAGGCGCATTAGCGAAGGAATATCGGGATTCTTTCGAGCTAATGTAACAAAGAAGAATTGGTGCTGAGAAGTCCACGAAGTGCGAGTTGTACAGCGTGTTACTCTGTGTTGCCAGTGCTAACAATAGCTCACTATTGCCGCACACTGTCACCTTGATTAACAAGCTGTGCATTCTCGCTGAAATCGAGCATCTTCAGGTATCATGGGTATAAATATTTAGAACTGCAAACCATCAACTATTTGATAAAGCATCCGACGCCCCAAACAAAGGAAGCCCCTCCAAAGCCTAGTCAAGAATCGAAAGCAAGAGCTGTAAAATACTTTCAAGAGCAAGAAGCCCACAAAGCAGCAGAAAGGCTTAACGCTTTATCAACAATGACCGGTAATTCACACATTGGAGTAAGGGCTAACGAAATAAAACGCCAAAAACAGTCAGAAAGGCTAAAAGAAACAATACTAGCCTTTCAAAATAGGTAAAAGTACTGATTAGTAACCTACTGCTTGCCCATCTTTACGAGACTCAGAAGCGCCAATATAAACTTGATTGTCTTCATCCCACATAATGGCTTGAAAGCCACCATAACCACCGACATCAAAACCAATTTTATGGCCCCGCTTTATTAACTCACGAATGGTTTCATAAGGAACACCGGTTTCAAGCATGAGTTCACCACCATCAGTTAACGTTGTTCCATTTGCTTCTGTTGGTTCTGTAGAGCCATAATGTTGCCATCGTGGCGCATCTCCAGCTTCTTGTAGATTCATGCCAAAATCGATGATATTTGTGAGAACCTGAACATGCCCCTGCGGTTGCATTGCACCACCCATAAGACCAAAACTCATAAACGGTTTCCCGTCTTTTAGAACAAACGCAGGAATAATGGTATGAAATGGCCGTTTGTTTGCTTCATAAACATTAGCGTGTGTTTTATCCATAGAAAACAATTGACCACGGTCTTGAAATACAAAGCCTGTACCGGGCACAACAACACCAGATCCCATGCCTCGATAATTACTTTGAATGAGCGACACCATATTGCCTTCTTTATCGGCTGTAGTGAGATAAATAGTGTCCCCTTGATAAAGTGCAGGGTTTCCGACATCAACTCGTTTGGCCGCTTTTTTATCAATCAATTCATTACGCATTTTCGCATATCGTTTACTGACAAAGCCTTTAAGTGGAATATCGTAAAAGTCAGGGTCAACATAAAATTTAGCTCTATCTTCAAAAACTAGCTTCTTAACTTCAGTCATTAAATGCAGAGTTTCTTCAGTTCCAAAACCTAATGAAGCTAAATCATATTGTTCCAGCATATTGAGCATTTGCAGCACAGCAATACCCTGACCGTTTGGTGGCAATTCAAATACATCGTAACCACGGTAATTAGTGGATAACGGCTCTACCCAAGTTGACGTATGAGAAGCCAAATCTTGATAGCTAAGATAACCACCATTGTCCTTCATAAACGTATCGATAGTTTTAGCAATTTCACCTTTGTAAAACGCATCTCGTCCATGTTTTGCAATTAAAGACAGAGTATTAGCAAGGTCTGGATTTTTAAAAATTTGCCCTTTTTCGGGCGCCTTGCCCGCTATTGTGAATGTTTTTGAGAAGTCCCCCACCTGAGGGGCAAGTTTAGGTACGCTTCGATTCCAATAATAGGCAATTAACTCACTGACAGGAAACCCCTTGTTGGCGTAATCAATAGCAGGTTGAAGAACTTTCTGCATTGGCATTCCACCAAATTTATTATGCAGCTCAAACCAACCATCTACCGTTCCCGGAACCGATATTGGCAACATCCCATAAGGTGGAATTGACGATAAATTTTGATTTTTTAGCTCTTGTTGTAACTTGGCGTAGTTTAACGACTGTGGCGATCGGCCACTGGCATTTAAGCCGTACAGTTTTTTTGATTTCGCATGCCAAACAATGGCAAACAAGTCGCCACCGATCCCATTACCTGTAGGTTCCATTAGGCCTAAAGCAGCATTAGCAGCAATGGCTGCATCTATGGCATTACCTCCTTGCTTTAAAATATCAATACCAACTTGAGAAGCTAAAGGCTGACTGGTCGCAACCATGCCATATTGAGCAATGACCTCAGAGCGAGTAGCAAAGTTTTTACCTGTAACTCTATCGGGGGCTGCATTAACCATGGACATTGTGAGACCTAAAACTGAGAAACCTAAAGCTAACTTTTTACTGACAATATGCGACATTCCAATTGCTCTTTTTTTGTTCTTATTGCACATTTAATAACACATTAGACGTTAAACAGAAAGATTTAGAAGTTATGAAACAAGTATTTAAAGCATTATTAGCTTTAGTTATTATCGCTTCGTTTGCAAGCGCAATTCTCACTCAATATCATTTAGGACTTATTGCACTAACCTGTGCACTGATAACCTTATTTTTTCTTTTCCCGACAGACTATGATGTTAAAGCAGCGATTATAGAAAAGGCACAATTAGGGATTAAAGTTTGGCAATCCCCTATTCCCTACTTCATCTTAATATCTGCTGCCGTGATGTATTTTGCGTTTTAGCCATTACTAACTTATTGAAATTTAATCCACACAAAAAATACGTGAAAAAGCTTTTGCTGAACAAATCACACTTCAATGCGCACAAATGCTAGTAAGACAGACTTTCTAAGGTTAGAATATTCCGCTATTTTTTATCCAAGCGGTACAGAGTGAACCAAACTGATGAGTAAAAAACTTCACATCAAAACCTGGGGCTGTCAAATGAATGAGTATGACTCTTCAAAGATGGCCGACTTAATGGACGAGTATGAGGGTTACACCTTAACAGATGAAGCTGAAGAAGCAGACGTGCTGCTACTTAATACCTGCTCAATTCGTGAAAAAGCGCAGGAAAAGGTGTTCCATCAGCTCGGTCGCTGGAAAACCTTAAAAGATAAAAAACCTGATTTAATTATTGGAGTTGGTGGTTGTGTTGCTACACAAGAAGGCAAACACATCAAAGAACGAGCACATTTTGTAGACTTGATCTTTGGCCCACAAACCTTGCACCGCCTACCAGAAATGGTTGACCAGGTGAAGAAAGGTGAAAAAGCCGTTATTGACGTTAGTTTCCCTGAAATCGAAAAATTTGACCGTCTGCCAGAGCCTCGTGCTGACGGGCCAACGGCTTTCGTTTCTATTATGGAAGGCTGTAGTAAGTATTGCTCATTCTGCGTAGTACCATATACACGTGGTGAAGAAGTCAGTCGTCCTTTAGATGATGTCATTCTTGAGGTTGCGCAATTGGCTGAGCAAGGCGTACGTGAAGTTAACTTACTGGGTCAAAATGTAAATGCTTATCGTGGTGAAACGTTCGAAGGTGACATATGCACCTTTGCAGAGTTACTCCGCTATGTGGCAGCAATTGATGGTATCGACCGTCTGCGTTTTACCACAAGCCACCCGATTGAGTTTACACAAGACATCATTGATGTTTATGAAGATACGCCTGAACTTGTTAGCTTTTTACACTTACCAGTACAAACCGGTTCGGATCGTATTTTAACGGCAATGAAACGTGGCCACATGGCACTGGAGTATAAGTCGATTATTCGCCGCTTACGAAAAGCCCGCCCTGGCATTTTAATCAGCTCTGATTTTATTGTGGGCTTCCCTGGCGAAACTGCACAAGACTTCGAAGACACGATGAAGTTAATTACTGATATCGAATTCGATCACAGTTTCAGCTTCATTTACAGCGCCCGCCCAGGCACTCCGGCTTCTGATTTACCAGATGAAGTGCCATTGGCTGAGAAAAAAGAGCGTCTAGCAAGATTGCAGCACCAAATTACTCAATATGCGATGCGTTACAGTCGTCATATGGTCGGTACTGTTCAGCGCATTTTGGTTGAAGGTCCTTCAGTTAAAAATCCTATGGAACTTCGTGGTCGTACCGAGAACAGCCGCGTTGTAAACTTTGAAGGTCAACATAAACACATTGGCCAGTTTGTCGATGTTGAAATTGTTGATGTATATACCAACTCATTACGCGGTAAATTTATTCGCGGCGAAGATGAAATGGATCTACGTCGCAATCTTCGTCCAGAAGATATTGTTGCTAAACATAAAACTGAAGATGATTTGGGTGTAGGTACCTTTACTCCATAAAAATCAGTTATAATTAAATTGTATTTAAGGGTAGCTTTTAAGCTGCCCTTTTTTAACCAATATTGTTAATATCGATTTTTATGCAGTTATTCCTGCGTAGGCAGGAATCCAGCGTCTTTGCTCTTTTTTGATTCAAAGTCACTGGGCACCTGTTAATCGCAGGTGTGACAACAATACTTGATTTTGGAGCCCTGATTGTCCAGTAAACTAACTACAATGAACTTGTACCTAGAGCCTGCTGAGTCTCGCCGTCTTGCCGCACTTTGTGGTCCTTTCGATGACAACATTAAACAGTTAGAACGTCGAATAGGCATTGAAATCAGCTATCGTGATAATCACTTTACTATTGTTGGTCAACCTCAAGCTTGTTTAACTGCAAACAACCTACTTAAAGATTTGTATGTCGAGACGCAACCAGTAAAAGGTAGCACGCCAGACTTGGAACCTGAGCAGGTTCATATCGCAATTCAAGAAGCGGTATCTGTTGAAGCTTATGACAGCACTGGTGATAAAGAGTTGTTTATTAAGACACGTCGTGGTGTTGTTAAGCCTCGAAATCCAAATCAACGTCAGTACGTCGCTAATATTGTCCGTCATGACATTACATTTGGTGTTGGTCCTGCCGGTACGGGTAAAACTTACCTTGCCGTTGCTGCAGCCGTTGATGCACTAGAACGTCAAGAAGTTCGTAGAATTTTATTAACTCGCCCTGCCGTTGAAGCTGGAGAAAAACTTGGGTTCCTACCTGGTGATTTAAGCCAGAAAGTCGACCCATATTTACGCCCACTTTATGATGCTCTGTTTGAAATGCTTGGTTTCGAAAAAGTGGAACGTTTGATGGAAAAGAACGTCATTGAAGTTGCACCTCTTGCTTATATGCGTGGTCGAACGTTAAATGATGCCTTTATCATTCTTGATGAAAGCCAAAATACTACGGTCGAACAGATGAAAATGTTCTTGACCCGAATTGGTTTCAATTCTCGTGCGGTCATCACTGGTGACGTGACTCAAATCGATTTACCGAAAAGTACCAAGTCGGGTTTACGCCATGCCATAGAAGTGTTGAGTAAAGTTGACGAAATCAGTATTAACTTTTTTGCTTCACACGATGTTGTTCGACACCCTGTTGTGGCACGAGTTGTTGAGGCCTATGAAGAACACGAAATGCAAATCCAAGCAGCAAAAGCTCGACGTGAGCAAGCCATGAAAAAGGCTCAAGAAGACAAAACAGATGAAGCTTGATTTAGATTTGCAAGTTGCATCTCAAGCCTCTGACTTACCCTCTCAGTCAGATTTTGAACTTTGGGCAGCAGCAGTTCTCAAAGATCATAGAGACACTGCAGAGTTAACGATTCGTATCGTCGAAAATGATGAAAGCCAAGAGTTGAACTCTGCTTACCGTGGAAAAGACAAGCCAACAAACGTATTGTCTTTTCCATTCGAGGTGCCACCAGGCATATCACTGCCTCTTTTAGGGGATTTAGTCGTTGCTGCAGACGTCGTTGCAGCTGAGGCTATTCAGCAAAAAAAAACCTTGAAAGCCCATTGGGCTCATATGGTTGTACATGGCTGTTTGCATCTGCTAGGGTATGACCATATTGAAGATAACGAAGCCGAAGAAATGGAATCGTTAGAAACACAATTAATTGAAAGTCTAGGATTTGAAAATCCGTATAAGGAGCAATAATTAACTGCCTCTAAATCCATTAGAGTTACGTTAAGCGAAAAACTATGAGTGACGACATCCCCCCGAGTAGCAGCGCCCATAAGAAAGGCTGGTTTGATAAAGTAACCCAGATGTTTCAGGGCGAGCCTCAAAATAGAGAAGAGTTAGTTGAAGTCATTGATGACGCTGAACAACGCGATTTAATCACTGAAGACACCCGAGAAATGATTAAAGGTGTGCTTGAAGTATCCGACCTGCGGGTTCGCGATATCATGATCCCTCGGGTTCAAATCGTTACCTTAAATATTGATGACTCAATTGAAGCACTACTCAATACTGTCATTACTTCTGCCCACTCACGTTTCCCTGTTATCAATGACGATAAAGATCATATCGAAGGTATCTTACTTGCTAAAGATCTCATCAAGTTTGGCTTTAATCAAAATGATGAAGCCTTTTCAATTGATAAAGTGATCCGTCCAGCGGTTGTTGTGCCTGAAAGTAAACGTGTCGACATCCTCCTTAAAGAATTCCGAAGCGAACGCTATCATATGGCGATTGTGGTTGACGAATACGGTGGCGTTTCAGGGTTAGTCACTATTGAAGATATTCTGGAAGAAATTGTCGGTGAAATCCAAGACGAATTCGATCACGAAAGTGAAGATGAAAATGAAATCCGTCGGGTAAATAACACCGTTTACCTGGTTAAAGCCTTAACGGCAATTGAAGACTTCAATGAAGAGTTTAATACTAAATTCAGTGATGAAGAGTTCGATACCGTTGGAGGGTTAGTTTCTCATGCTTTTGGTCATCTACCTGAGCGAGATGAAGAAATTACCATTCAAGGGGTTGAATTTAAAGTCACCAACGCAGATACTCGCAGACTAATTCAATTACGAGTGAAATTGCCCGAAGAGCATGTCTAATATTTTTAGAACTGAATCTGAAAACGGCCACAAGTTACTCCACTTAGTGGCCGCTTTTTTAGCTGGTGCCAGCTGCACGTTATCCTTTGCGCCTTATAATATCTGGATAATCCTTCCTTTTGCCTTTGCATTTTCGCTCTGGCAGTCAAAGTCTTTTTCAGCCAAATCGAGTTTTAAGTACTGGCTTAGCTTTGGCTTTGGCTATTTTGCCGTAGGGATCAGTTGGGTTCATGTGAGCATGTCTGAATACGGCGGTATTCCGCTTATTGGCTCGATGCTTTTAATGGCTTTATTGGCGCTGTATTTAGCACTGTTTCCTGCTTTTGTGGGTTACTTAAGTCGAAAATTATCAAGCAAGCGAAGTTCAAGTTTAAATACATTACTATTCTTTCCAGCGCTTTGGACAATCTTTGAATGGCTGCGTGGCCTAGGTGCTTACGGATTTCCTTGGCTGTGGGCTGGATATTCACAAACTGAAGGTCCTGTTTCACAATTAGCGCCAAGTATCGGTGCCCTCGGCCTTAGCTTTACTTTAATGTTGGTAGCGGCTTGTATTGCCTTATTATTTCAAAGAAAGCTGATACCGCTTGCTGTTACTTTTCCGATCGTTGCTCTACTCACTTGGTTCTCACCATCACTGTCAAATATTCATGAAGATGGCAGGTCATTTAAGCTCGCTATGGTGCAAGGCAACATTGCACAAAGTACGAAATGGCGCCCTGATGCACTTTGGCCGACCATGATTAAATACATGGACTTGACCCGTGATAACTTTAATGCGGATGTCATCATCTGGCCTGAAGCCGCTATTCCTGCACCGCAGTTAGATCCGAATGTTACTCAGTTCTTAGCAACGGCAAATGAAGCTGCAACATTAAATAACAGTGCAATTATTACAGGTATAATTGGCCTTAAAAATCATGAGTTTTTCAACCAAATGATTGTGCTTGGTAACAGCGAACATAAACAGCAAGCTCATGGTGATTACGTTGCGCATGGAGCAAACCAATACAAAAAACATCACCTTTTGCCTATCGGTGAATTTGTACCACTGCAAAACATACTAAGACCCATTGCGCCTTTATTTAACTTACCAATGTCGTCTTTTACTCGCGGTGATTATGTGCAACCAGATTTAACAGCCTTAGGTTATCACTTCACAACTGCAATTTGCTTTGAAATCGCATTCCCAGAACAAGTGAGAGCAAACCTTAAAGCTAACAGTGACGTACTTCTGACCGTTTCAAACGATGCTTGGTTTGGGACATCAAACGGCCCATTACAACATATGCAGATAGCACAAATGCGAGCTTTGGAATTGGGTCGACCACTCGTAAGAGCGACCAATAATGGTGTAACGGCTGTAGTGAATGAGCATGGCAAAATCACTGAAAAGCTACCGCAGTTTGAAACAGGAGTTTTAAGGGCAGACATAAAGCTCATAAAGGGCGAAACATTATTTTATCGGTTGGGCCAATGGCCTATTCTAGTGTTTTGCGGTGTATTAATTTTCATTGGAATTATGAGAAAACTCATTAGATAGTAAATTAGTCTAGTTGACAATATTTACTATTTAAATGAGAGTAGAGAATAGAATCAATTGAAATGGATGCATATGAAAAAAAGGATTTTTATAGCTCTGATTTCTATCTCTCTTTTTGTCGTCGTTTTTTCTTTGTATAGAGTGAAAAAAGTAGAGTCAAATGGCACAGCAAAAGCGGTTTCACATGAACTCATATTTAAAGACAAACCTTTAGAAAGATCAAAAAGCTTACTAGAACCTTCAACAATCAATAAAATCACTGACGCTCATGCCTCAAATGAGGATGATAATGAGTGTCTTGATAGTACTAAAGCTGTCTGCGCTCAGAGTAACGACATTAGCAAACAAAACAAAACCACTTATTGTTTAGAAGAAACAGATTCAGGCCTATGCGCCATCTTCACCCTAAACTCAAATTTCAAAGAAACGTTTTATGACGAAAAAGCCGATGCCACGCTTTTAGAGCCAATGATTGCGTTGTTGTCTGCAGAAAACTTCCATGAAGTCATGTTAAACATGCACTCGCTGAATACCAATAACGAAATTGTCAGGTTAGAAAACAAGCTCAATGAAGCTCTACAATCGATTATTGAACGTGGTGCCGCAATAGGCGCTCAACCTGTGAGATGCGGTGACTACTTATGTGCAGTGGATTTAGGTAATGTAACAACAGAAACCTCTGAATTAATCCTTTCAGTGCTTCACAGTACAGACTCTAGATTAGGCAACATATTTACAAGCGGCAGTAAAATTATATTCAGTCTTGATAACAGCCAAGTGGTTGCCGCTTCATCACAGAATTAACCACTATTAATAGCTTAATATAAACTTACAGAACTTCACACTTAGCTAGTAGAGCAAAATAAAGCTGCTACACTCTGTTTTTATTGACATAAAAAGTGTTTAGTGTGAGAAATAAAAAAACTAAGTACCAATTAAATCAAAAAGAATTAAAGCAAAATTTCGAAGATATAAAACCTGCGCTTTCTAGCTACCAAGCAAAAATTGAAGCTAACCGATGCCTTTACTGTGAAGATGCACCCTGCATTTCAGCTTGCCCTACAAAAATTAATATCCCTTCTTTTATTCAAAGAATTGCAGACGGCAATTTAAACGGCGCAGCAAAAACAATACTCGACTCAAATATACTCGGCGGTAGCTGTGCACGAGTGTGTCCTACAGAAATTTTATGTGAAGGCGCTTGCGTTAGAAACCATGAGCCCGAATTAGCACCCGTAAAAATTGGAAAATTACAACGGCACGCCATCGATCACTATAACCCTCAATCACATCCCTATGTTCGAAATAAATCGTCGAATAAACGTATCGCTATTGTAGGTGCTGGGCCTGCTGGTCTAGCTTGCGCTCACCAACTCGCTCAATTGGGTCATCAAGTAACTATTTTTGACAAACAACCAAAGGGTGCGGGCTTGAACGAGTATGGCATTGCTAAATACAAGCTTGTCGATAATTTTGCTCAAAAAGAACTTAAGTTTATTTTAGGCGTGGGTGGCATTGAATTAAAAACAGGTTTCCAGTTGGGCGACAATATTCAACTCGATGAATTAAGGCATGATTTTGATGCTGTGTTCTTGAGTCTCGGCCTAACGAAAGGGAACCAACTTGGCATGGAAAACGAAAATTGCGATGGCATGTTTGATAGCCTCAATTTCATTTCAGATTTGAGGCAGGCTGAAGATCTAACCAAACTTAATATTGGAGGAGATATCGTCGTGATTGGCGCAGGAAATACTGCAATTGATGTGGCCTGCCAAACTAAACGATTGGGTGCTGAAAACGTCACACTCGTTTACCGTAAAGGCACTGCACAAATGTCTGCGACGACTAAAGAGCAGGCTTTTGCTAAACAAAATGGTGTAAAAATCATTACTTGGGCTCAACCACATAAACTTCAAGTGGAGAACAATAAAATTAAAGCCATAGAATTTGAAGTCACTGAGCTTGATAAACAGAATAAGCTCAAAGGAACAAGCTCTTACTTCACAGTACAAACAGATTCTGTCTATAAAGCCATTGGTCAATCATTTGATGATGCATGCTTCCATGGCAATCAACGCCCTCAAATCGAACATGGAAAAATCTATGTTGATGACAACTTAAAAACGTCACTTAACAATGTTTGGGCTGGAGGAGACTGTATCAATCTTGGCGAAGATTTAACCGTCCAAGCAGTAGCTCACGGTAAACAAGCTGCAGATTCAATTCATCAATCGCTCATCACTCATTCAGAAGGCTAACCTAATGGCTGATTTAAGCAATAACTTCCTTGGCATTAAGTCCCCGAATCCGTTTTGGTTAGCTTCCGCCCCTCCAACAGATAAGGCTTATAATGTCTATCGAGCATTCGAAGCTGGCTGGGGTGGCGTCGTTTGGAAAACGCTTGGCGAAGATCCTGAGCCTGTTAATGTGAGCTCTCGGTATTCTGCGCATAAAAGCAAGTCAGGCGAAATTCTGGGAATCAACAACATTGAGTTGATCAGTGACAGACCGTTACAAATCAACCTTGATGAAATAAAGCAGACTAAAATTGATTGGCCAGACAGAGCGGTTGTCACCTCCTTAATGGTACCTTGCGAAGAAAAAAGCTGGCAAGACATCTTAAGAAGAGTTGAAGATACTGGCTCCGACGGTATCGAATTAAACTTTGGTTGCCCACATGGTATGCCCGAACGTGGAATGGGTGCTGCAGTAGGCCAAGTGCCTGAGTACGTTGAAATGGTGACCTCTTGGTGTAAAAAACACTGCGATATGCCAGTGATTGTAAAATTAACCCCTAATATCACCAATATTTTATTGTCAGCTACAGCAGCCAAGAACGGCGGTGCAGATGCCGTTTCACTTATTAATACCATTAATTCAATTACACAAATTGATCTTGATAATATGGCCGGAGCACCGACTGTTGGCGGTCAATTTACTAGTGGTGGATATTGCGGTTCAGCAGTCAAACCCATTGCGCTTAATATGGTTGGTCAGATTTCAAGAAACGCTGACACAGCCAAACTTCCAATATCCGGCATAGGTGGCGTGACTACTTGGAAAGACGCAGCAGAATTTATGGCTCTTGGCGCTGGTAACGTTCAAGTATGCACCGCAGCTATGCTTTATGGCTTTAAAATCATTGAAGACTTATGTGACGGTCTATCAAACTGGATGGATTCAAAAGGTTATAAATCAACTGAAGACTTTCGTGGAAAAGCAGTGCCTCAACTCACTGACTGGAAATATTTAGATCTTAACTACCAAATCATTGCTGACATCGATCAAAACGCTTGTATCGAATGTGGCCGTTGTTATGCGGCTTGTGAAGATACAGCCCATCAAGCGATTTCAATGACAAGCAACTCAGATGGAAGCAGAAGTTTCTCCGTCATTGACAAAGAGTGTGTCGGTTGCAATTTATGTCAAATCACGTGTCCAGTCGAAGACTGCATCACTATGGTGAAACAGGAAACAGGCAAGCCAGCAGTAAATTGGACTCAACATCCTAAAAATCCATTTAAGTAATAAAGTAGGTCATAGCTAGAAGAATGTTCGTTTCAACAGTGTTAATAAACACATTTAAAAACCTCGAAAGGAATATGTTTATTGTTCGTTGAGAACGCACAATTCTTCTAGCTTAAAAGTCGAAGTTAAGGATTCAACGCTTCCCGGCTAAACTCTTCACCATCACATTCAGGGCAGCTTGATATTTCAGAAGCAAATTCCACTTTAGTTTCATGGCCACAACCATTACACACCATTCGTCCCTGACTGACAATTTCACCTGCATGATAAAAGCCGTGATGCTTAAATTCATTGGCAAGTTCATGCCACTCGACTTGGCTCCGGTCTGAAATTTCGCCTAACCAATGCCAAAGTGTGCTTTCAAGCGCCAAGACTGTAGGGCTTACTGCGAGATTTTTATCATTTTGTTGATTGAGAAACGTAGCGATATCTCGTTTCAGAAAGTCTTCGACGAGATTAAGTTCTTGTTCATCAGCACCCGCTTTCAGCGTAAGAAACTGCTTACCTTGAGCTACCGATTGATAAAGATCTTTAGCGGTTAATGAATTGTCCTTTTCGTACTCAGCTTTTACTTGCGATATTAAGTCTTGGTAAAGCTCTAGTAATGCATTGCTTCTTTTGCTCATACTCGTTACTCCACATTCAAATGATTCATCAAGAAAACACGAATTTATAGTTCAAGCGTAGCCTCTTATAGTTTATCCTATGCCTATTTCCTAGACCTATCTAGGGTCTAGATCAAATTTACAGCTTTCGCCGGAAGAAATCATTGATGCAAGAGCAATATAATCATTTAGAAATCGAAGCTAACGTGCAACAGCACTGGGCTGACAAAAAAACCTTTGAAGTCACTGAAGATACAAACAAAGAGAAGTTCTATTGCTTATCTATGTTTCCATATCCTTCAGGCAGACTGCACATGGGGCACGTACGTAACTACACCATTGGTGATGTAGTTGCTCGCTATCAACGTCTACAAGGTAAAAATGTTCTGCAACCGATTGGTTGGGACTCTTTCGGTCTACCCGCTGAAAACGCTGCGATCAACAATAAAACGGCTCCAGCACCTTGGACGTATGAAAACATCAATTACATGAAAAACCAGCTAAAAATGCTCGGCTTTGGTTACGATTGGAGTCGTGAAATTGCAACTTGCACACCTGAGTACTACCGCTGGGAGCAATGGTTCTTCACTAAGCTTTACGAAAAAGGCTTGGTTTACAAGAAAACCGCTTCAGTAAACTGGTGTCCGAACGATCAAACTGTTCTCGCAAATGAGCAAGTACAAGATGGTTGCTGCTGGCGTTGTGATACTCCGGTTGAGCAAAAAGATATCCCGCAGTGGTTCATCAAAATCACCGCTTATGCTGAAGAACTCTTGAATGATTTAGATAACCTTCCAGATTGGCCTGATCAAGTTAAAGCAATGCAGCGAAACTGGATTGGCCGCAGTGAAGGTGTTGAGATTACGTTTGATGTTGCTGACAGTGATGAGTCATTTGACGTTTACACCACTCGTCCAGACACATTAATGGGCGTAACTTACGTTGCTATCGCAGCGGGTCACCCACTTGCAGAAGCAGCGGCAAAAGATAACGCTGAATTATCGGCGTTTATTGAAGAATGTAAAAACTCATCGACCTCTGAAGCCGATATTGCGACTATCGAAAAGAAAGGCGTATTCACAGGTATCTACGCAACTCACCCGATCACGGGCGAGCAAGTTCCAGTATGGGCCGCAAACTTCGTACTGATGAACTACGGTACAGGCGCAGTGATGTCAGTACCCGCTCACGATCAACGCGATTATGAGTTTGCAGGCAAATATGACTTGCCATTAAAAGGTGTAATCAAGCCTGCTGAAGGCGAGTTAGATATTTCAGCAGTGGCTTACACTGAAAAAGGTGAGTTGTTTAATTCAGACGAATTTGATGGTTTAGATTTCGAAAAAGCGTTTGATGCGATTGCCAGCAAGCTAGAAGCGGCAAACAAAGGTCAGCGTAAAGTGAACTTCCGTTTACGTGACTGGGGTGTTTCTCGTCAACGCTATTGGGGCGCACCAATCCCAATGGCAACGTTAGAAGATGGCACTGTCATGCCAATTCCTGAAGAACAGTTACCGCTGACGCTTCCTGAAGACGTGGTAATGGACGGTGTTCAAAGCCCAATTAAAGCGAATACTGACTGGGCGAAATTGACCATCAATGGTCAAAGTGCAATGGCAGAAACGGATACTTTTGATACTTTCATGGAATCAAGTTGGTATTATGCTCGTTATTGTTCACCGCATGCTGATCAAATGCTTGATCCAGCGAAAGCAAATTACTGGTTACCTGTTGACCAATACATTGGCGGTATTGAACACGCTTGTATGCATTTGCTTTACTTCCGTTTCTTCCACAAGTTACTGCGTGATGCAGGCCTTGTTGATTCAAGCGAACCAGCGAAACAATTATTAACTCAAGGTATGGTATTAGCAGACGCTTACTACTACACCAACGAGAAAGGTGCTCGAGTTTGGGTATCACCTCAAGATGTTGCCGAGCTAGAAAAAGACGACAAAGGTCGTGTAACTAAGGCTATCGATAAAGACGGAAACGAGCTGGTTTATACTGGCATGAGCAAAATGTCTAAATCGAAAAATAACGGTATTGACCCACAAGTCATGGTAGAAAAATACGGTGCAGATACCGTACGTCTATTTATGATGTTTGCTTCTCCACCAGAGTTAACGCTTGAGTGGCAAGAGTCTGGTGTTGAAGGCGCACATCGTTTCCTAAAACGTTTATGGAAACTGGCCTCTGATCACACCGCTGCAGGTGACACTCCTGCTGTGGATAAATCAGCACTTAATGCCGACCAAAAGAACTTACGTCGTGAATTGCATAAAACGATTCAGAAAGTAAGCGATGATATTGGTCGTCGCCAGATGTTCAATACAGCGATTGCTTCAGTAATGGAACTGATGAACCATCTTTCCAAAGCCAAAAAAGAATCTGAGCAAGATAGAGCGATCATAGGCGAAGCACTTGCAGCCATTACTCGTTTGCTCTATCCAATCACACCTCACATGAGTTTCCAATTATGGAAAGAACTTGGTAATGAGGGTGCGATTGAAGACAGCCGCTGGCCTGAAATTGATGAGTCTGCACTTGTTGAAGACAGTAAATTAATCATAGTTCAAGTAAACGGTAAGTTACGCGCTAAGATTACCGTAGCAGCTGATGCGTCGAAAGAAGACGTAGAAGCACTCGGCTTAGCTGATGAAAACGTGATGAAGTTCACTGATGAAAAAACGGTTCGTAAAGTGATATATGTTCCGGGTAAACTTCTAAATATCGTTGCTAATTAACAAGGAAACCGAATACGTATGCTAATCAAACGCATCGTTTTGGCCCTAATGGCACTGAGCATTATGTTCAGTGCTGGTTGCGGCTTTAAATTACAAAGTAGTTACTCAATACCCGCTGATTTCAGAAACATGAACTTGACCAGTCAGGATCAATACTCTGAACTTACCCGCTTGGTTAAAGAAAGGCTGCGCTTCAACAACATTACACTTGTTGATGATTTAAAAGCTGCACCAAGATTGAATTTATTAAAAGACAGTCTTGAACGCTCCACTCTATCACTTTATCCAACGGGTAATGTTGCCGAGTATGAGCTTATTTATCATGTTAGGTTTACCATTGCCTTCCCTGAAAAAGAAGCAGTTCCCTATGACGCAGTTATTCGTCGTGATTACCAAGACGATCCACGAACGGCACTAGCAAAAAGCCGAGAAATGGACTTGTTAGTTAAAGAAATGCGTCAACAAGCTGCGGATAAAATCATACAAACCATTGCATCTGTTGAATAGGAATATAGCCCATGAAGCTATTTCCTGATCAGCTCTTTAAACATCTCACTCCTGTCAGACAATGCTATTTATTGTTTGGTGATGACCCGTGGCTGGTTGATAGCAGTAAACAGCAAGTATTAAAAGCCGCTCGAGAACAAGGCTTTGAAGAACGCATTCAATTGCATCAGGAAACCGGATTTAACTGGACTGAGTTGCTGAGCGAATGGCAAGCCATGAGCTTATTTGCCAGCAAACGAATCATTGAGCTGACACTGCCTAACTCAAAACCCGGTACTGAAGGCGCAGCGATGTTAAAAGACCTGCTCGCTCAGCCTAACCCTGATATTTTGTTTATTGTATTAGGCGCTAAAGTCACAACTGAACAAACCAACAGCAAATGGTTCAAAAACCTTGATAGTCATGGTATTTATTTACCTTGTAACACACCTGAAGGCCCTCAATTTCAACGTTGGTTGGATAACCGCATTAAGTATTTTGGTTTGCATTTACAGCCTGATGCAAGAGCCATGTTAGTAACGCTTTATGAAGGTAATTTGTTAGCCGCTGATCAAGCATTACAATTATTACAATTGCTTTCACCAAAGAAACCAATAACCGCTGAAGAGCTTAACGCCTACTTTGATGACCAATCTCGTTTTAATGTCTTTCAACTCGCCGATGCGCTGTTGACCAATAAAAAGAATAAAACAATTCATATTTTGGCGCAGTTGAAAGCTGAAGATACGGCGTTGACCATTATTTTGTGGTCATTGTTTAAAGAACTTAATGTGCTTTCTAAGCTCAAACGTGCTCAACAAAATCGTGAAAACTTAAATCCGCTTTGGAGCAAGTTTCGAATTTGGGATAAACGAAAACCACTTTATCAAGATGCCTTGAACCGCCTCAGCTTATCTCAAATTGAACATATGCAGGCAATGACCTCACAGATTGAACTGAACCTTAAACAACAAGGTATTGAAGATTGGATATCCCTAAGCCACCTATGCTTGCTTTTTGATCCTGTAGCCCATAATTCATTGTCACATATTGAGCTATGAAGAATAGCGAAATTAAGCGTATCGGTATTTTAGGTGGGACATTTGATCCCATTCATTTTGGTCATATTCGGCCTGCTTTACAGGTTAAACAAGCCTTAAATCTCGATAAGATCTGGTTAATGCCGAACCATATTCCACCACATAAAAATCGTGAAATTACAACAATAGAGCATCGTTTGAATATGGTGAAATTGGTTTGTGATGAATACGCAGATTTTGAGTTATGTGAAATCGAAGTCAAACGAGATACGCCGAGTTATACGGTTACTACGCTCAAAGCGTTAACTCAGTCGTACCCTAATACTCAGTTTACCTTTTTGATGGGAATGGACTCATTGCTGTCATTGACAAAATGGTTTCAATGGCAACAGCTCTTCGACTTATGTGATATTGCTATAACACACCGCCCGGGTTATCAAGTACCAACAACTTGCGAAATAGCACCTATTTATCAGAAACACTTATCATCGACATCTTCAATACTAGAAGTCGGAATAGGACGTATTTTTGATATAGATGTTGAACTTCAAGATATTTCTTCTACCCATATACGAAAAGACTTTAATGACCAAAGAGTTAATGACTCGATGATCCCTCAATCGATTAGTGCTTATATTAAAGAAAACCAGTTATATCGTTAACGCCTTGTTCAGGAGCTTCATTTTATAATCAAACACCGATTTAAAAAAATGAATACCAATGAATATCACCTACAAGTTATTGATAATCTTTAGTCTATGTGGTGTCACAACAGCATCATTAGCCACTGACTATTATCCAGAAAGAACACACCTCATCGATCAAAACACTCAATTAGGTACCTACCTGTTTCGTGGCAACATGCCGCTCATAGGAAAAGGTAATCAACGTACGTTTCAATATGAGCAACTTTCAAAACAGCTAAAAAAGTACGTAAAAATACTTAATTCTGGTTTTTACTTAATTGATGTTTCTCTTATTAATAAAGTGAACTCCGACGAACGTAAGGATTTAAATATTGAAAATGTCTATTTTGATAATAATCCAGACAAAGGTGTTCTAGCACACCATGCTATTTTTGGACAACTTGTGTCATACCCTAGAACACTAAAAAAACTGTTCCATCAAAGCAGCAATGCAACACTAGCAACAATTAAACTTCCCATTTTTCTAGACAAACTTCCCAGCCTTATCGAGCAACTGGGTCAATGTACACATAAAAAGCAATGCGATAATTTAGCGCCACTCTATAACAACCCTGATAATTTACCCGTTGTCATTTATTTTCATTGTGAATCGGGGACTGATCGAACTGGCAACATAGCCGCCTCATATCGGATGCATTATAAGAATATGGGACTAAATCAAGCTTGGAATATGAATTTAAACGAAAGCTATCGATCTCCAAATAAAGCTGCACAACGTGAAACTGAAAACTATTGCGCTCGTATAACCCCATATTCAGATTGGGTGTCACACTGTATTATTCAGCCTTTTGATACCAATCAATTAGCTCTATAAAATGATCTTGGGTGCAATCTGGGTGAGTAAGCATGCTTGCATGGTCATAGTCTTGCTTATTGCCTTTACCTTTCCCAAGCAAAGTGAATTTAAATATTGAGGGTTGTAACTCTTCTAAAGAATCTTTCACATCTTTGGGATTTCCAAGAACTTTATCGTTAACCGCAGCAAAAAACCAACATGGAGGCAAAGTTGCAGTACTTATACATTCTTGATAATTAAAACCATCGACCGGATCGATCCAATCTTTACTCAACCAAGGAATTTGATTTTTAATAGAGAATTCACTCTCATTATCCATCCCTAAACCATACTTATCAGCGGCTAAATAACCCTGTTTTTTTATCATTAGCAATGAGATATGTTTCCAAAATACATCTATCATCAAAAACTTCTTGATCGATTTTGCTCGCAAACGTCTTTTCGTACCAAATCCAACCAAAGTCTTAACTTGCTTTTGCAATTCAGGAAAACGGAGTAAAGCCGCAGACATAAGCACTCCGCCCCACGAATGCCCCACCCAATTAACTTTTTTCGTATCAGGATGCTGAGATAAAATGAACTGTTGTATTTGTGGAATAACGTCAACAATAACTTCGGTTTGTGAAGGGTTCACCCCACGAGATAATTTAGGCTCGCTCAAGCCTCGACCCGGCATATCAATGATGTAAGACGTGAATCCATGCTTGGCTAGAAAGCATGCGAATCCCTTCCCCGATTCCGAATAAAAAACTTTTCCATTAGATATAGAACCGTGAAGCATCATGAAAGGCTTTTCAACTTTATTGATATTTACCGGTGCAACTTTTCGTATATGAAGACACCCTTGTTTATAAGGAAAAAATATAGATTCCTGCTTTATTTCATCATGCACTTAGACATTCCACTGTAGACTTTTTACTCAACCACATTGCCAATTTCACATTTAGTTTTCAAGTTTTAAAACTTTTAAGCATCTTTTTTTATAACTGACGTCTATTACTCCATGAATAAAAGCCTTTGAATGACACCATCATGATCAAAATAATTAGCTTTAAAATTTGTCCGTTTGTGCAACGTGTAACTGCAGCACTTGAAGCTAAAAATATCACCCATAAAATCAAGTTCTTATCATCAGGTACTTAACCACGTTAAAACCTCGATTTTTCACCTTCATTCAGAATATAAAGATGTACTTTAGAGTCGAGTTTTTTATGCATGTGTAATAGTCTTAATAATGGGCCGTAAGAAGATCGATCGCCCATTTGCCAGCTGTATTTTCCATAGCCCCATGGGATCATAACCTTACAATTCAATTCATCTGCAGCAGCAAGTGCATCTTCTGGCGTTAAATGAACATATCGATACCACATTCCATTTTCTGGATGATGATAAGAGGCTATCGGCATCAGGCATACATCCATATCACCATATCTTTTTTGAATATCTTTAAAGTGATCGGAATAGCCTGTATCACCAGCAAAAAATAGTTTCTTATCTTTATTTTCAATAACCCAACCGCCCCATAAAGAAGTATTACGATCTTCATAAATATAAGGGACCAAAATTCGATCACTGAAATGATTGCCCGGAACAAAATTAATCGTAGTATCACTTAATGTAGTAGATGAAAACCACGCCATTTCATTGATTTTGTAGCCATCATTTTCAAAGTGTTCTGCGAACCCTAATGGCACTATGTACTGAATATGCCGACTCATATTATCAATGTCAGATTTATTAAAATGATCGTAATGGGTATGAGAATACATTATTGCGTCAACATCATTAAGCTCTGTATCCGAAAGCCAAGATTCTGGTTCGTTACGGTATTTGCCACCGAATGCCCACAGTGCAAAACCCACCGGCCAATCAAATTGTTGCGAAATAGGATCGAATAATAAACTAGTTCCATCTTCAGTCTTAACATGAAAACTTGCATGCCCAAGCCAATGAACATCAAACCCTGTATTGGTCGTTGATGACTTCTGTTGCCCAACAAACTGACAATTCTCTTCTTTTAATTCACATTGGAGTTTCTCAGATTCAGGGTAACAATCTTGCTCACACGTATAAGGATAAACACGATCTTTTAATTTTTTTACTGGATACAAATTAGAAAAACGATTCTTCTCTTTTTCTCGGTACTTAATAATTGAATTATTATCAACGATTCGTTGTACTTGATTAGTGTTCGTACACCCCATGACAGTAATTAGAAACAGCAAACTGAACCATAATCGCATTTTATTTACATCCATATCTTTTTTAACTAATTCTATTGTTTTAATGACATAGCTTCTATCACGAAGATGTTAGCGAGTGTTTCTGACAAAGATAAAGTTTCATCTTGTTGCAAATATATACCATTATGATGTAAAACCAATCACCAATCGGTTTTAAACTATTTTTTATAGGATCAGGAGATAAAATGCAGTTAGGTGCTCTTGAAAAACAAGTATTGCATTACCTGTGGCAGTATAAATCGGCCGATGCAAAGCAAACGTGGTGGTACGTTGAATACAATCCAGAGTACGTTAGACCGTTTGTATAAGAAAGGGTTACTTACTCGCCATAAAGTCAGTTACGCTTGGTGCTACGAACCTAAAATTGAAAAGCATCAATTGATTGCACAATTGATAAAATCCGTCACCAGTGATTTTGTTAACGATGAAGAAAATAGCTTAATTGCTGCGCTTTATACCTTGGCAATGGAATATGGTGTGAATGCGCTGAGTATCCTAACGATTTCTGACCACATTGTTACTGGAGAAGAAACCACAAGCGAGGAACGCCAGAACGGCTTTACTGATATGGTTAAACTCGCACCGGAAACTGGAATATAAATTTTTCCGAGTTGCTCAAATTACGTTCTCAACCTTGTGGAGGATATCGTATATTTAAGCTCAAAGTTTTGCTATTATGCTGGGCTATTTTAAAATAAGGGGTAGCTCAGCGTGCAAGGCGCCGAATTAAGAGATTTTATCATCGACAAAGTTGATGATCTAAAAGCAAAAGATATCATTTCACTTGATGTACAAGATAAATCAACTATCACAGACTACATGGTGATCTGTTCAGGTACTTCAAAAACTCATGTTAAATCTATTGCAGAATATATTGCATTAGAAACCAAAAATGCAGGATTTCCACCAGTAGGCATCGAAGGTCGAAGTGGCAGTGAATGGGTTCTTGTCGATATGGGTGATGTTATCTTGCATGTGATGCAAGACCAAACTCGAGACTTTTATCAATTAGAAAAACTGTGGTCTGATAATCACGCTTAATGGGTTGTTCTCTATCAGCCTTATTACATGAGAACAATTTAATATGAAATTACAATTGATTGCAGTTGGCACTAAAATGCCTTCTTGGGTTACTCAAGGTTTTCAGGAGTATCAGAGGCGATTTCCACGAGATATGCCGCTTGAATTGCTTGAAATCCCAGCAGGGAAACGTGGCAAAAATGCAGATATTGCACGAATCCTTCATAAAGAAGGCGAGCAAATGCTTGCTGCAATTCCCAAAGGCAATCGTATTGTAACTCTTGATTTACCTGGAAAAAATTTAACGACTCCGGCCCTTGCAACTGCCATGAATAAATGGCAACTTGATGGTCGGGATGTCACTTTATTGATTGGCGGACCAGAAGGACTTGCACCAGCCTGTAAACAAGCTGCTCAAGAGAGTTGGTGTTTATCCGCGCTTACTCTTCCCCATCCTTTGGTTCGTATTGTTGTCTCTGAAAGCCTTTATCGGGCTTGGAGTGTCAACAATAACCATCCTTACCACCGAGAGTAACAATATAATTACCTACAGTTAGCTAGGACTGATTTCGGAGAAACATCAGTGTCGCCAAAAAAGCGAATGACCATACATGATCACGCCGCTGAGGCGTCACTGTTTAAACGCAGAGCATTTTTTACCTTTACTTGTGTTTTAGTGATGATAGGGATATTGCTCACTAACCTTTATCGCCTACAAATCGAAGATTTCAAAGACTTTAGCACTCGTTCTAATGATAACCGAATTAGAGTTGTTCCTGTCGCACCAAGCCGTGGATTAATTTATGATCGTAACGGTCAGCTTCTGGCTGAAAATCGCCCTTTTTATACACTTCAAGTGCTTCCAGAAAAAGTAAAAAACATAAATGAAACCCTGGAAAATCTTAAAAAAGTCATTCCGATATCTGATGATGAAATCGAAGACTTTAAAACCTCATTAAAATATCACCGCCGCTTCAAGCCGCTTTCACTCAAGAACCGTTTAACTCAAGAACAAGTTGCCGAGTTCAGCGTTAATCAGTATAGATTTCCTGGTGTTTATGTAGATGCAGGGCTAAAGCGCTTTTATCCGTATGGTTCACTTCTGACTCATGTTTTGGGGTATGTCGGAAGAATTAATCAAAAAGATCAAGCTCGCCTCGAAGCGAACGATGAGTGGAAAAATTATGCCGCTACCAAAGACATTGGTAAACAAGGAATCGAACGCTATTACGAATCTCTGTTACACGGTAAGCCTGGTCACTTAGAAGAAGAAGTAAATAATCGCGGCAGAACTATACGAACGCTAAAAAGCACACCGCCAGTCCCTGGACAGGACATCTATCTCACTATTGACTTGAACTTACAAGCAAAAGCAATGGAACTGCTTAATGGCCGCCGTGGGACAGTAGTAGCAATCGATCCAACAGATGGCGGTGTTTTGGCTATGGCTTCGAGCCCAAGTTACGACCCGAATCAATTTGTTCATGGCATTTCAAGTAAAGCTTACCGTGGTTTGCTTAACGATGATGCACGACCATTAATTAATCGTGCAACTCAAGGACAATACTCGCCGGCATCCACCATCAAACCATTAATGGCACTGGCGGGGCTGGAGGATAAAGTGGTCACGGAACAAACGCGCATTTGGGATCCTGGTTTTTGGCAAATTCCGAATGTTGAGCACAAGTACCGTGACTGGAAACGCTGGGGGCATGGTTGGGTTGATGTCCATGATGCGATTATTGACTCCTGTGATACCTATTTTTACGAACTCGCCTACAAATTGGGGGTAAATCGCATTGCACAATTTATGGCGCCTTTTGGATTTGGTGAAAGCACCGGCATCGACATTTTCGAAGAGTCTACCGGCAACTTACCAGATAAAGATTGGAAGCGAATTAAGTACGAACAACCTTGGTATATTGGTGATACGATTTCAGTAGGCATTGGCCAAGGATACTGGACTGCAACGCCAATGCAACTTGCTAAAGCTATAACGATCATTGCTAATAAAGGTGAGCGATTTGTCCCACACTTTTTAAAATCACTCCAAGATGATACCTCAAAAATAGATGCGCCGATCGATGAACTACCTCCAATAAAACTCTCTAACCCACACAGTTGGGATATCGTAATTGATTCAATGTATCGCACTGCGATGAAAAAGCGCTTTACACATTCACCTTATATGGCAGCGATGAAAACGGGGACAGCCCAAGTTATTGGTATTGCACAAGACCAGAAGTACGATGCGAAATCCATCAGCAAGAAACATCGGGATAATGCTCTGACCGTTGCCTTTGCCCCTGTAGATAACCCCAAAATTGTTGTTGCTGTCGTGCTCGAGAATGCAGGTTGGGGAGGAGATAATGCCGGCCCTGTGGCTAAAGGAATGTTAGATACTTATTTGCTTAATACTGATGGGAGTTTAAAACAATGAATTCACGACACCATCGCCCTAACATATGGCGCAGACTTCATCTTGATCTCCCGCTCTTAGTTGGCCTGTTAGCATTGATGACCTTTAGCATTTTTGTCATTTATTCAGCCAGTGGTGGCAGTTGGGCAATGATTGAACGTCAAGGTGTCCGTATTGGTCTATCACTTTTTGTCATGTTTGTGGTAGCTCAAATTAACCCAGAAATATTAAGGCGTTGGGCACTGCCCATTTACTCAGTTGGAATAGCTTTGCTTCTCGGTGTTCACTTCTTTGGGGAGATCAACAAGGGCGCTCAGCGTTGGTTAAATTTAGGTTTTGTTGAGTTTCAGCCTTCAGAGCTAATGAAACTCGCCTTTCCAATAACGATGGCTTGGTATATCAGCAAGTTTCCACTTCCTCCTAAAAAACGTTACTTAGCGGGTGCTGCCGTTCTGCTCATTGTTCCAACGTTACTTATTGCTAAACAACCTGACTTAGGCACATCTATTCTTGTAGCAGCCTCAGGCGTTTTTGTATTGTTTTTATCAGGAATGAGTTGGTGGATTGTCGGCGGCATAATAGCCGCAGGCTTGGCTTTTTTACCCGTATTATGGTTTTTCTTAATGCACGATTACCAAAGAACTCGGGTACTTACGCTGTTAGATCCTGAAAAAGATCCCTTAGGCGCTGGCTATCATATTATCCAATCAACCATCGCAATTGGATCTGGTGGTCTTTGGGGTAAAGGCTGGTTACAAGGTACCCAGTCACAATTAGAGTTTTTACCCGAACGCCACACTGACTTTATTTTTGCTGTAATTGGTGAAGAATTTGGTCTTGTCGGCAGTCTTTGCTTACTTGCTCTTTACCTATACGTTATCGGGCGTGGGCTTGTGATTGCATCAAGAGCACAAACCAGTTTTGCACGTTTATTAGCAGGAAGTATCACACTGACATTTTTCGTCTATATTTTTGTAAACATTGGTATGGTTTCGGGTATTTTACCCGTGGTCGGTGTTCCCTTGCCATTGATCAGTTATGGTGGTACTTCTATGATGACATTGATGATTGGTTTTGGGATATTGATGAGCATTAATACTCATCGACGCTTTATTGATAGATAACAATATGGAATTTTTATGTCTTTATTAAAAGGGTTTGCTGCTGCCAGTATTCTCGTGTGCTTTAGTTTTTCTTCCGAAGCAGTCGTATCAGAAGCACCTCCTGCTCAGCTCAAAGCTGAGTTTATAAAAAAGCAAGTTAGCGACGGCATGCCAGAACAAGAGGTCAAAGCCTTATTGGCCAAAGCTCAGTATCAACAAGAAGTGATTGATGCGATCACTCGGCCGTGGGAAGCAAAGCCATGGCATCAGTACTATCCAATATTTCTAACCGAAAAGCGGTTAACTAAAGGTTTAGCGTTTTGGAATACTTATCAAAAAGATATTGACCGAGCAGCGGAACAATTCAATGTCGACCCACAAGTGATTGTTGCCATCATTGGCATTGAAACCTTCTATGGTGGCTATTTAGGCAAATATTCAGTGCTAGACGCTCTTTATAGCCTTGGATTTTATTATCCACCTAGAGGTAAGTTTTTCCGTAGCGAGCTTGGACACTTATTCCACCTGATCGATGAAGAAAATCTCGATATATCAAAATTAAAAGGCTCTTATGCAGGCGCAATGGGTTATGGCCAATTCATACCATCAAGCTATCGTCATTACTCGGTAAATTTTGATGACCAACATGGTCGAGATCTTATCGAAAGTCCTGTAGATGCAATTGGGAGTGTGGCTAACTATTTACATCAACATGGTTGGCAAAAAGGTAACCCTGTTGCTTTGCAACTCGTCACCAAGGCGACACCAAAAGCCAAGGTCTGGTCAGGTGAACGTTTGAAATTAAAAGTTTCAGATATTCTATCGCCTTCTGTTTATCTTAAAGACAATATTGACTTAGATGTTTCACAACCAACGATGCTCATAAAACTCAAACAGCCTGAAGCCACAGAGTATTGGCTAGGCTTAAAGAACTTTTATGTGATAACTCGATACAATCGAAGCCCATTATATGCAATGGCCGTTTACCAATTTAGCCAACAATTAAAGCAGGCTCATGAAAACCCATAACCTGTTACCTCTTGTCGTTTCAATATCCATTTTGGCCTTATCAGCTTGTAGCTCTTCGGGTGGCCGCTATCATCTAAAAAATGATCGCGCTCCTGTAAACCCACCTGATTTATCTAAAATTGAAAATGCACAACCAAGATACGAGCCATATTCCAGGCAAGGTAATAAACCTTATGAGGTTTTCAATAAGCAATATCGTGTACTTCAAACAGCTAAGGATTATGTCGAAGAAGGTAAGGCATCCTATTATGGCGCCAAATTTCATGGCTATCACACCTCTAATGGTGAAGTGTATGATATGTATTCTATGTCTGCAGCTCACAAAACGTTACCGATCCCCAGTTATGCTAAAGTTACTAACTTAGCGAACAGAAAATCTGTGATTGTTAGAGTTAATGACCGTGGTCCTTTCCACTCGAATCGAATTATAGATTTGTCTTATGCCGCAGCATACAAACTCGGCATGCTTAAACATGGCGTTGCTGATGTACGTGTAGAGGCTATTCACTTCGACTCCCCAACCCAAACCTATCAAGGCAAAACTAGCAAACCTAAAACAACACCTATTGCATCTGGCCACTTTATTCAGATTGTTGCTTCAAAAGACAGAATAAAGCTCTCGGTCATTGCGAATCAATTGAAGAAGAAATACAAAGTGAGTTCTCGTCTAAAACGCGCAGATGGCCTCTATAAATTGCAGATGGGTCCCATTTCGCAAACTTTACTCGCAAATGAATTACTTGAATCTGTTCGTAGAAATGGTTACCCACAGAGCTACTTGGTCAAAACTGATTGATTTTTATATAACAAAGGAACTTTATGACTTATGGAAAGTCTAATCGCTGATGTTATACTGTTTCTTATTTTCTAATCTAACTAAAATGTGCCTTTTTGATGATGAATCTTTTTAAATACTCTTGTAAGACTGCGTTTCTTTCGTTAGTTACCTTTTCTTCTTTCGCAGCACCTGTAATCATTCCAGAAGCTCCAAAAGTAGCGGCTAAAGCTTATGTTTTAATGGACTACAATACTGGGCAAATCATTGCTGAAAATAATGCTTACGATCAGTTAAACCCTGCGAGTTTAACAAAGATGATGACCAGTTATGTCATCGGTACAGAGATTAAAAACGGTAATATAAGCCCCACGGATGAAGTAATCATTTCTAAAAAGGCGTGGTCAAAAAACTTTCCAGACTCGTCAAAGATGTTTATTGAAGTCGGTAAAAAAGTCACCGTATCTGAACTTAATCGCGGCATCATTGTTCAGTCTGGCAACGATGCATGTGTAGCAATGGCAGAACATATTGCTGGAACGGAAGATGGCTTTGTTGCATTAATGAACTCTTGGGCGACTCAGCTTGGAATGAAAGACAGCCATTTTGAAAATGCTCATGGACTCGATTCAGATGCGCACAAAACAACGGCTTATGATATGGCCCTTTTAGGTGCGGCACTGATTCGTGATGTTCCTGAGGAATATCGAATTTATAGTGAAAAATCGTTTACCTATAACGGCATTAAACAATACAACCGTAATGGTCTATTGTGGGATAAAAGTATGAATGTGGACGGCATTAAAACCGGTCACACTTCTGGTGCAGGCTTCAACTTAGTCGCATCAGCAACCAAAGGTAATATGCGCCTTGTGTCTGTAGTTATGGGGGCGAGAAGTAGCACTGCACGCAAAGCTGAAAGTAAGAAATTACTGAACTTTGGATTCCGTTTTTATGAAACAGTAATCCCATATAAATCAGGCGATAGCTTTGTAACTCAAAAAATTTGGTTTGGTGATAAGCCAACAATTGATTTGGGTGTAAATACTGATACTCCAATTACAGTATCTCGCTCTCAAGCAAAACAACTTAAAGCACATTTTGAGTTAACCAAAGAGATTGAAGCACCTATAGCTAAAGGTGAGACAGTTGGTCGTATTTACTTTCAATTAAATGGGAAAGACGTTGCAGAATATCCACTGGTAACGCTTCAAAAAGTGAATGAAGGTAGCTGGTTCAGTAAACTTACTGATTACTTCAAAAAGAAAATTGCTGAGTTTTAATCACTCACAAGAACTAAAATATATGACAAATAAAGAAGGGGCTATTTAGCCCCTTCTTTACATTCGCCTCTAATCTCAACCGTCTCATGTAACACGGTACGATTGAGCTCATAAAAACCATTCTTACAATAGCCAGTTTGCTTTAGCGTTCTTTCCAACCCTAACTCAACCGCTAACTCCCAATCCTTTTCTCGCTTTTTATACGCTTCATACTCTTTCTTGAGTTGTCGGCGAGATTTTTTACGATTAGAAATTCGGTTTTCATGTGGTAAAGGATGTACCAGAGCATTTTGTGCTCTGACTTTCCATGCCTTATAGGTGAACAGTTTTAGCCCATTATCTTTAACCTCGGTACTAAAGCTGTCCTTTACTCTACCTCGAAGTGACTCAGTTTGCTCTTCGGCGGTCTTTGTTGAGCTGCACCCTGCGATCAAAGCTGCAACAATCACAAGTAATAATGCCTTATAGCCGCTCCTTGGTAGCATACCCTTATCCTTTACTAAAATTGACGATTGACTTACTTAGCTTCAATAATAAGCTCTTCAAGATAATTAATGACATCGTTCGATTCGTATAACCACTCTACTTTGCCGTCTTTCTCTATGCGTAGACATGGCACTTGAACTTTACCACCATTATTTAACAATTCTTGGCGGTTATCCGCTTGTTTTGCGTCGACTAATTTAATATTTAATCCTTTACGACAAATATCTCGACGTACTTTCACGCAAAATGGGCAGGCTGCAAATTGGTATAACTGTAGACTACGAGTCTGCTCATCTAATTTAGCTTGTAATTCATCAGAGTGATTAGGTTTTTTAGGTGCAAAAATAAAATCAAAAAAAAGAATGATTCGGCCTAAAACCCAACGAATAATAAACATAAACTACCTCTATTAACTAATTGTGTGAGCAGTGTAACGAAATATTAGCTGTGCTCAAAGCTGAAAAATGAGCGAGATGGAAAGAACTGACCGAAAAATCTGCACTTAGTCGTAATGATTTGAAAAAGTCCTTTACCTTTTAGATCGCTTTTTGCATAATGCGTTTCGTCGACAGGGGTGTAGCTCCAATTGGTAGAGCGCCGGTCTCCAAAACCGGATGTTGTGAGTTCGAATCTCTCCACCCCTGCCAAGATTTCGAAAGCCTTGCATTTATGCGAGGCTTTTTTCGTTTACAGTTATTAATTATCTTCAATAACTGTGTCCACCTGCTTGCACATAATGATATGTAAACTTAGCTACATCTCCGCCAAAAAATATTCTCCAAGCCCTGGATATTGAATGCCTTTCTGATATGTGTTCGTTTTCCACCTTGGAAAACTCAGCAGTTAATAGCCGTTCTCTTGAAACCGTATCGTTTATTGTCTTATCTCTTAATCGTTCACTCTTAATACCACGACGTGACATTAACAGTACGGCTTCTTTACGACCATTAGTGCTATCCGCTATCAGTTTGACCCTGACAGCAGTTTCTTTAGTTAGCACTTCTCCAGTAATTGGGCACCTTTCTCTGATCCTAAACGTTTTTTCTTCTAACTTATCAGCAGCACTTACCTCAGTTTTTTTTACTTTATTCCAGGTCATCCTTGTTTTTTCAAAATTATTATCTTTAGCTCTAATAATATCCAAATTGGAAACACCAACGTTTCCCCTAACACAGGCGATTCGCCTTCACTCAGTTGATGGTCTCTTACAGGAGTCAGCCCAGAGGTTCGTAGTTCTGCATCAAGTTGTTTATCTGTATCCATTTTCAATGCACTAAAACGCTCAACAATAAATTTTTTAAAGTTAGTAAAACTAAATTCAAATTTACGTTTTGCAAAAAAATTCGGGAATGTACCATTAGGATTATCAGAAATATCACGTTTTATTTGGTAACTCCTCCCTTCAACGGTTAACCCCCCCTTTTATATCCGAACTGGTGCTTACAGAATGTGAACCTTGTACTGAAACATCAGTTGAACCCACTAAAAGTTCTGTGTGAGAATCTGATTCAGTATTATCTGACAAACCAGTTACTTGGTTTAAATAATCATTTACAGATCTACCAGCTGCAGAATTAATTCCGATATGACTGGTTAGGTGGCTCATTAGATTCCCCCTCTGCGATCTCTTATATCTATATCTTTGTATCTACCTTACTGTTCTACAACTTAATAAAAGTTAATTAATTACCAGAGAATATGAAATTAATATTGATCGTTCATTCTCGAACAAGATGAATCTAAAAAAACGATTACAGCGATAGCTTTTATCTGTTATACATAATTATGAGTTAGCTCTATTATTTGAATCAACAAAACGAAGCATGAAAACAAACATCATGCAGATGAAATTCAAAATACATAATGGAGCTAAAAATGAGCCAATCAATCATCAACACAAAACTAAAACCATTCGCTGCAACGGCTTTTCACAATGGTGACTTTGTTGACCTAACTGAGCAAGACCTTCTAGGCAAATGGTCTGTTGTTTTCTTCTACCCTGCTGACTTCACTTTTGTTTGCCCAACTGAATTAGGTGACATGGCTGACCATTACGCTCAACTGCAAGAAATGGGTGTTGAAGTTTTCGCTGTATCTACTGACAAGCACTTTACTCATAAAGCATGGCACGACACTTCTGACACCATTAACAAAATCCAATTCCCAATGATTGGTGACCCAACGGGTGCAATTAGCCGAAACTTCGGTGTACTGGTTGAAGAAGATGGTGTTGCACTTCGAGGTAGCTTTGTAATGAATCCAGAAGGTGAAATTAAAATTGCTGAAGTTCATGACTTAGGTATTGGTCGTAGCGCAGCTGAGTTACTCCGTAAAATTCAAGCAGCACAATATGTTGCTACACATAACGGTGAAGTTTGCCCAGCAGCATGGACTCCAGGTGAAGAAACATTGGCTCCATCATTAGATTTGGTAGGCAAAATCTAAATTTAAAATAAAAAAGTTGTATTCGTAAAACGATTATCCAGTGACTTTTCCTCTTTCCTAGAAAGTCACTGGATGCCTGCCTACGCAGGCATGACGATACAAGAAGAACATTTAGTCGTTATTTCTACAAGGAGTCATCATGCTAGATACTAATTTAAAAAATCAATTGGCCACGTACTTACAAAATCTAAAACGCCCAATTGAACTTCTATTAAGCCTTGATGATTCAAAAGCTGCACAGCAATTGGATCAACTTGCCGTTGATATCACTTCATTATCTGAGCTGATCACGATAAAACATCAAACAAGTTCACGACTTGTAGAAATGACGATTTACGACCCTGCAAACAATACTCGCATTCAATTTGCAGGGATCCCAACCGGACATGAATTTACTTCATTAGTGTTAGCCCTGCTTCACTCTGGTGGCCACCCGATAAAGCTTGATGAAGAAACCATTGAACAAGTACGAAATCTTGATGGTTCTTTTCAATTCGAAACGTTTATATCCTTGAGCTGCCAAAACTGCCCTGACGTTGTGCAAGCGCTTAACATAATGGCTGCCATCAACCCAAACATTACCAATGTCATGATTGACGGTGCGGTATATCAAGATGAAGTCACTGAACGCAATATCATGGCGGTACCATCTGTATTCTTGAACGGCGAGGAATTCAGCCAAGGTCGCATCAGTTTAAAAGACATTTTGTCGAAACTTGATTCAACTTCTGATGCTAAGCAAGTTGAAAAATTGAATGCGAAAGAACAATTTGATGTATTGGTTGTCGGCGCAGGGCCTGCAGGTGCAAGTGCAGCCATCTATGCTGCACGTAAAGGCTTAAAAACGGGTATTGTTGCCGACCGCTTTGGTGGGCAAGTGAGTGAAACGGTCGGCATTGAAAACTTTATTTCAGTGAAAGCCACTGAAGGGCCAAAGTTGGTTGCCAGCCTTGAAGAGCATGTACGTGACTATGATGTTGATATTATGCAAGGTCAAAAAGCTAAATCGTTAAGCAGCACTCAAGGCTTATCAATTGAGTTAGAATCTGGTGCAACGCTGAGCAGTAAAACCGTGCTTTTAGCTACCGGTGCGCGTTGGAGAGAAATGAACGTGCCGGGTGAACAGCAATATCGTGGCAAAGGTGTCGCTTACTGCCCGCATTGCGATGGCCCATTGTTTAAAGGCAAACGTGTCGCTGTTATTGGTGGTGGTAACTCAGGCATTGAAGCGGCTATTGATTTAGCTGGAATAGTTGAACATGTCACCGTTCTTGAGTTTGACTCAACGCTGCGTGCTGACCAAGTACTGCAAAACAAAGCGAACTCTATGGGTAATATCGATATCATCACCCAAGCTCAAACTACTGAAGTACTCGGTGATGATAACAAAGTTACCCGTTTGAATTATACCGACCGCAAGACTGGGGACACACACAATATAGAGCTGGCTGGTATTTTTGTTCAAATTGGACTGGTGCCGAATACTGAATGGGCTAAAGACGAACTGCTGTTAACAAATCGTGGCGAAGTGATTGTTGATGGAAAAGGCCAAACGAATGTGCCAGGTGTTTTTGCTGCTGGTGATGTAACAGACAGTGCTTATAAGCAAATTATTATTGCTATGGGTAGCGGTGCTACCGCTTCACTTGCTGCTTTCGACTACTTAATTCGTCATTCAGAACCTGAAGTCAGCACTGTGAAAGCGGCTTAGTCCTCAAAATTCGTTAAATCCTTACATTCCCCCCACTTGCCCCAGACTGCCTTCGCAGACTGGGGCTTTTTTAGTTATTCCTGAAAGCATGAATCAATCGATTTTTAATACCTCGACACGAAATATATTAGCTTTTTTTGTTATATGAAAATTTGAAATAAAACATTAAAACAACAGGTTTTTAACTTTGTGCGCACAAATAAATAAAACAAGCTTACTGACAATTAGGTGGAGCCTTTTTGTTATACCATTCACACTAATTAGATATGTGTATTAGGGTGAAATTTTGAAGTCAGTACGAGGCGCAATGACGAGTCATAGTCGTAGCTATGGCGAGGAATTGCAACGCAGTAATGGCAAAAACAATTTCGCACTTTATGGCATAGATAATGAGTACGAATGGTATTAGTAGGTAATCTATGACACAACAATAAAAATTGAGGTGCGTATGTCTGCATACAATCGTTCAAAGTTAACAAAATCAATAAAGAGAGCATTATTATTGGGGACGGCAGCGACCCTACTTTCACCTATGGCAATGGCTGAGGAAGAAAACGAAGGCGCTGAGAAAGTTGAGCGTATTTCGGTAACAGGCTCTCGTATCCGTTCCACTGATCTTCAAGAGTACACACCGATTCAAACCATTGATGCGAGTGACATCGATGCGTCTGGTGCCATTAACTTACAAGAAACATTATTAAAGAATCCACAGTTTGGTGCGCCTGGTATCAGCCGTACTAACTCAAATTTCTCAACATCAAGTGCAGGTGTTTCATCGGTAGACTTAAGAAACCTTGGTTCAAATCGTACTCTTGTACTCGTTAACGGTCGTCGTGTTGTTTCAGGTATCCCAGGGTCTTCAACCGTTGATTTAAATACCATTCCAGCACAATTTATTGAACGTGTTGAAATCGTAAGTGGTGGTGCATCTGCGGCCTACGGCTCAGACGCGGTAGCGGGTGTTGTGAACATCATCTTGAAGAAAGATTTCGAGGGCTTAGAGTTTGAAGGTCAATTCGGCCAAACAGCTGAAAGTGACGGTGAAGACGCACAATTACAAGTAACTTTCGGTTCTTCTACAGAAGATGGTAAAGGCAACGTCATGTTTCATGCGGCTTATACCGACCAAGGTGCGATTTTTTCTCGAGATCGTGAACGTTCTGCTGTTGATCAAATTTCAGAAGGGTTATTTACTGGCGATGTGAATGATGTATTTACGCCTCGTCGACCATTTAACTCTTCATTCCCACCACAAGGTCGTTTTACTGCAGGCGATACAACCTACACTTACGATCCAAATGGCAATCTCATTGATTCATTCTCAGCAAACGGTGGTGACGGTCAAGCGGCCAACGGTTTCAACCGTAGCGCATTCCGTACCATTGCCATTCCAACAGAACGTTATTTATTAGCAGGCTCAGCTAATTATGAGTTTTCAGAAGGTTGGGTAGCTTCTCTTTCAGGTAACTATGCTTCAACCCAAACTCAAACAGAGCTAGAACCATTCCCATTTTCATCAGATGATATTTACCCTAACGGTGGGCAAGCGCCTATTGAGTATGCACAATACATTGAAAATGAAGCTGGTGAAATTGAAAAATTATTGTTGAGAAACGCCTACGTACCTGATGCTATTTTTAATGCTGCAACAGATACTGATGGTGACGGGCTCAAAGACATTTCGTTTGCTCGACGCCTTTCAGATATTGGCGCAAGAGGTAATATTGCCGATCGTGACACTTTCCAAGTGACTGCGTCAGTAGAAGGTGAATTATCAGATACATGGTACCTTAATGCCTTTTATAGTTATGGCCAAACGAAAGAAAGCCAAGTTTCAAGTGGTCAAGTTAACGTACTTAACTTCCGAAGTGCATTCGAATCAGTTATCGATCCTGAAACTGGTGATGCAGTATGTTTAGACCCAATAGCTAACGCACAAAATTTTGCCTGTGTACCGCTCAACCCGTTTGGTGAAGGCTCAATTTCAGAAGATGCAGCGGCATACGTGAGTGCATCAGGCTTACTTTCAACATTTGTTTCGCAGAAAGTTGCAGGTGCGAGTGTTTCAGGTGAGTTATTTGATTTACCAGCAGGTACCGTTTCGACTGCATTCGGGGTTGAATATCGTGAAGAGTTTTCTCGAGATGAATTCGATGCTCTGCAACAAGCAGGTTTAAATGCTGGTAATGCCATTCCAAGAACAGAAGGTGAATTTGATGTCATCGAATACTTCGCCGAAGTTCAGGTTCCTCTGCTTGCAGATTTACCATTTATTCAACGGTTGGACTTGAAGTCAGCAGTTCGTTTATCTGATTATTCAACTGTTGGTAAAACAACAAGCTGGGATGTCGGATTAAACTGGACACCATTTGATGATTTAAAATTCCGTGTGAACCGTTCACAGTCAACTCGAGCACCGAATATTGGCGAACTTTTCTCACCGCCAAGTCAGACATTCCCATCAGTTACAGATCCGTGTGTTGGTGTTACATCAACCTCAACAGGCGCAGTTTCTGAAGCTTGTCGTGCTGATTCCGCAGTGTTAGCCAACATTAATGCAAATGGTGGAACATTTTCACTTAATCAATCAGACCTTCAAGGTGTCAGTGGCTTCAACCGAGGTAACTCTGAACTAAAGGAGGAAGTCGGTCGCTCATTAATCGCTGGTTTCAGTTATGCGCCAGAGGGCATCCTTGTTCTTGAAGACTTTGATTTTAATTTTGATTATTTCGACATCGAAATTGAAGATGCCATTGTTGGAACTCCAAGAAGCTTTATTCTCGAGCAGTGTTATGGCGGTGACGCTGCGCTTTGCCAATTCGTAACTCGACGTGATACCGGTGGTGCCACCAACAGCATCGGCTCTTTAGAATTTGTTGATTCTGCTGTAACTAACAGTGGTGGAACTGAGACATCAGGCTACGATATTGTTGTATCGTATGTAAAAGAACTCGATGACTATGGCTTAGCGGGCGATGTTAGCTCTCGTTTATCTTACACCCATGTCATTCGTTACGACGATACACCATTACCTGGTTCAGCCGTTGATCCGTTTGCTGGTGAAGTTGGTGCAGCTAAAGATAAGTTCTTCTTAACTACTTCGTATGGCTATGAAGACTTTGCAGTTACTTGGAATGTTAATTACATTGGCAGCTCTTACCTTGATGATCAGTTCTTAGCGAGCACTTTTGGTGCTGAACCTGAGTCTGCGGGCATAGGTAGTTACACCTATCACGATGTGAATGTTCGTTACCACTTAAGTGAAAGTACTGAACTATTCGCTGGTATAAATAATGTGTTCGATAAAGAGCCACCTAAATTAATTACTGGTGTTGCTGGTAACAATACAGGTACTGAAACTAATGCTGCGATTTACGATGCGATCGGCCAACGCTGGTATGCAGGTATTAGAATGAAGTTTTAATACTCATATTTACAACTAAGCAAAGCCCCGACCTTCCCTCAGGGGCTTTTTTTATTTAATAAAATTATGGATTAACATTCAATTCAAGCTCAAAAATATCGGCATCATTAATGCCTAGCATACTGACGATAACTTGCCCATCAGCCCCCTTTGCTATCGCTCGACCAGTTCGAATACTTTTTGCTGGTAATTCAAATAACGTTTCTGTCATTCCATCTAAATTGCGTTTTTGAAGTAAATCTTTTTCTTTTGTGCGTGCGACATAAAATATCTCATTACCATGCACAAAAAAGCTTCCCCAATCACCTTTACTCAACTCAGGAATAAGTAAAGTTTCTTCATTCGTTACAAAGTTAAAATGAAAAAGACCTGAATGATTTTCTTTACTGAAGTACAACCCTTTTTCTGTTTGAACCGTATATCTTGCATTAGCACTGTGAAGCTGAGTAAACGACTTATCATCAAGATTATAGCTTTGAATAATCCAGTTTGAACCTTCCATTACCGAAAATACGATATTTTCCCCGTCACTGCTAAACGATGGGTATTTAATGTTTTTACCTTCAAATTCAGGCATTGACTGTAATTGATTTTGTCGGCGGTCGCCCAAATACAGCTGATAATCGACATTACCTTTAGGTTTAATAAGCACAATAAATTGGCTATCAACGGGAGATACCGAGGGTAAACTGACCAGACCAACATCATCGGTCAGCATAAGATTTTGGCCGTTTTTTTTACTCCATAACTCCCAATTACCATTTCGATTTGAGACATACAAAATTTCATTAGTGGCCTTTAATTGCTGACCAAATAAATCACGGGAAGATGAGATAACCTGCGAGTGAATGGCACCCGTTGTTATATCTCTAACGGTGATAAATTCTTGACCAATATGGTTCGAATAATAGAGTTTTGTACCTGCTTTATTGAGTGTAAGACTACTAATGGTATTATCACGATGAAACTCAGTTGTACTGAAATCATCTAGATTAAGCTTTTCTATCACAAAGCTCCCTTCTTTTAATGCCGTTGCGTACAACTCATTTTTTTTATGCTGCCATGCAAGGCCAATAACCATATCTCGCGCATAAGGTAATGTTGAAGTTTCATCCGTAGAAAAGTCAAACATGACTAGCTCAGCACTCATTTCTCGCTCACGAATATAGAGTAGCTGCTCGGAATCCGCTGACCACTCAATCAGCACATCTTGAATTTCTTCATCAGGTATTGATACTTGCTTAACTTTATTCGAATCTAAATCAGTACTGAATACGGCTTTTTGATCACCTGTCGATTTTATATAAACCAACTTTTTTCCATCAGGCGACCATGAAAGGTTTCGACGGAATCCGAGTTTAGCGCAGCCAGTATCAATTTCTCTGTCCTGATTAGAAATGAGATCGCGAATTCGAATTGAACATTCATCATTGTCTTTAATTTGCAAATAGGCCAATGATTGGTTGTCTGGTGACCACGTCGGGCTTTCTTCTGAATATTCAGACATCGATACTTGTCGAAGTGGTGCGTTTTGATCAACTAAATCTTTAATGTAAATCTGCGCTGGTTTGCGATCTCTCTGCCATAAAAAAGCCATTCGCTTACCATCTGGAGAGATTGCAGCCTGTTCTTCTACACCTTCATAATGCGTTATTCTTTGAGGTTCAGAGTTAACTGCTTGCTGCACCTCACTATTAGGCCGCCAGAAAAAGATAAAGCCTAATAAGATAATGATACCAATTAATGCAAACACGATTTGAGACGTTGAGCGTTTATCTTGTTGATAAACCGCTGCTGTTACAGGGAGCTCTATAACAGGTAAGAGTAACTGATAACCAACTTTAGGAATGGTTTTGAAATAATCATCAGGATCTAGCCCTAATTCATTCCATGTCTTTCTTAATTGCCAAATGGCGTTTCCGACTCCCCGTTTTCCAACTTCAACATTCCTTTCCCATACCAACTCAATAGCTTGCTCTTTAGAGACCGTTTGCTGTGCATTTAGTACTAATAACTTTAAGAACTCGAATACCTTAGCAGGTAGGTGTTCACTGTTTTCTAGGTATTGGACTGACATATCATTGCAGTTAATTATGCAATCACCCAGTTGGAATTTTTGAAATGGTAAGGCGATCATTATTAGAGTTTTAACCTCTTTGCAAACCAAAGAAAACAATGGTCATCATCATAGACCGCAAATAATGATTAACCAATAGCCCTAAAAAAAACAGTGTATTCCTACTACCAACCCACCCAAACAAGACGATTCACCCACAATGTTAACGCTCAGCAGTTTTAGGCACTAAAAGAACCCTGCAAACCAACACTATTAATTTGCTATAACATATAAAAAGAGCATCTAAACGATGCTCTCTTTAACAACTAAATGTGAATAGACTGCTTATTTAAGCATTTTGCGACGACGAACGGTTGCAAATAACCCTGCTAATGCAATCAGACCAAAACCAAAACTACCACTGCTTTTCTTCTTTGGTTCTTCAGGTTCAGGCTCAACGACGGGTTGGGCATTAACGGTTATAGTGAAGTTTGCTTCAGTGTTGTTTACCGAATCATCAGCAACAACCGTCACTTCAAAACTACCAGCATTAGAAACAGAACCTGTAATCATGCCGCTATTAGCATCAATAGATACACCTTCTGGTAAGCCCGTTGCGCTGTACATTAACGAATCCCCCTCTGCGTCAGTAAAGTGCTCTGCTGCGTTGATTTCAATACTTTCACTGGTTTCAACGGTTACAGCATCAAACTCAACAACAACTTCAGGCGCAATGTCATTAATAGGGTTGATGTTAATGTACACTTTTGACGCCGATACATGTCGATTACCTTGCTTAGCAATAACCTCTAACATGTACTCTCTATGTCCAGCATCATAATCTAATGCTTCTGGGTTATTAACAATCAGCTGACCTTTAGGCGTCAGAATGAATGGGCTTCCTGGTAACGTATTCACCATTTTTAATTCATAAGGATTCCATTCTGATTCAAAATCCGCCGAGGCAAAGAAGCCCTTAGCATCGAGTTCAATCGTTGCAACTAAATCGTCCTTATTAGCGTCTTCATTAACTGAATGCTGTTGCCCATCTTTAACATAAGCTGTTGGTGTTAGTGATGTGTCAAGCGGTGACCACATTCCCCAGTTATCATTAAGGCTGACTAGCATCATTCCTGGGTTTTGACATCCAAAACTAACGCCAAGCCCTCCGGTAAATGCACAAACACTAATACTGGACATTTGTGCTGATTCATCAGGCCCTAATGTCAACATTGGTGAATATTGACGTTCCTCTCCCTCTGCAACTGACTTCGAAAGTAAAGGTAAACCGCCCATATTACTTTCTCTAACTTGCTCCTCTCCTGTAAACCAATCAAAATATGAAACTTTTTCAATCATGCCATATTTCACTGGGTTATATTGAATCATCGGCTCACCAACATCTGCCACAGCATCACGATCCGTTGCAAATAACCAACCATGGTTCTTATCGAAATCTTCGATACTATTCATGTGCTCATTGTGATACAAATCTTCTAAACAATACTGAGCCACTACATTTTGACCATGACCAGAAATATGAGTTGGAAGTTTTGATTTTTTATAGCGAGCACGGGGTTGTGTATAATCGTACTCCATGTTCATATCAATATACCAAGCGACAGGTAATTGATTCTCATCAGGTTCAATAAAGCCACTCATTACAATATCTGTCGCTTCATTAGCATACGGTTGACCCAATACTTCTTTATCAAGCCCATTGTCGATAACAAATTGCTCTTGATAGGTAGACCACCATAATAATGCTGCGCCACCTTTATCAAAATGATTGGCCATTCCAGCATCGTTCGGATCAAAAAAGCGTGAAGCTACTACAAGTTTTTTTCCACTAGTACACTGTGCTTCATCGTAAACACCACCACCGATATCTGATGGAAAATTACCGCGTGACTTTTCTTTTGTCACCGGCTTATGTTCTGCATGGTACAGGGAAGGAAAAACCGCAAAAGTTGTTTCTGTCGGACTGTCATTGGTGAAGTCTTGAGTATATGCTGCTGCAGTCGGATCAAATTCAGCAGCTTTTGGATGTTGAAAGTCTTCCTTAAGTGTATCGAAATGACGGCTAATTTCTGTAGATTGTCTTGGTTTTATCAGCCAGTTCATTTTTATTGAAGAAGCCCCTTCCATTGTAAATGAAAGCCCACCTGTCAATTCAATTTTCGACCAGTTTTCTGAGGTAAAAGTGTCTGCACTGTTAATTGGCCAATTATCTAATTTACTGAAATCTACATTTAAGATAACTGGAAATTCAATCGTTTGCCCTGCTGGAACGCTTACGGAATTAGGATGTTCCCAGCCTAATGCTTCTGTGCCCGGTTTTTCCTCTGAATGAACAGCAACCTCATAGGTCACCGTTTTATCAGTTAAATTCTTAAGCTGAACATTTTTAACAAAACGTTGCTGAGCCATTCCTTCTTGGAAACCGAAATTTAGATTGGGTTGGTAACTGCCTTTTTCCCATGCAACCGCTGATGAAGCCAAAGCTGCTTCCATATTTTCAAAACCGTTCCCTATCAACGCTAATTCAGCCGTTTTACTTGCTAAATTCATCACAGTACCATCAGCCGTATTCATCAATAGCGACTTAACTTCGATCATTGACAGCTCAGGGCGTTTAGATTTAATAATGGCCGCTGCGGCAGCAAGGCGAGCTGCTCCCATTACAGTATCTGATGACTTATCCATTTCAGTAACGCTACCAACAACTGCAACACCCACCTGTTCTGCGTAAGTCACCATGTCGGGTTTAGTATAAGTATTCGCACCACGCACTGGGCCGTGTGGTGTTTTCTCAGTGACTTTCATTGAGTCACCGTCAATAGTCATACCACCAACCGTTAATGCGCTTGGTGCAGCACCACGCCACGCAAGATTAAAACGGTTATTCGAATACTCACCCGCACTTCCTGCATTAACAACAACGAGACTACCAAGCGATGAAGCCATTTCTATTGCCAGTATTTCAGCTACTGGTGATGAAATTCCATCATCATCTGAGCGATAAAAGGCATTTGAACCTTGAGAATCAATCAGAATCACATCGGCGCGACCTTCAAAGCTACCATCGCCTTTAGGATCAACGGCTCTTTCAAGTGCCATTATAAATGTATCGCTAGTTTCAAGTGATAAGTTACATGTATTTGGATCTGGCATCTGTACATTTGACGTTTTATACGCCGCCAACTTTGCACCAGGCGCTAACTCATGAACAACACTGGCTAAACGAGTACCATGCCCCGTATTGTGTGTAGAACCATCATAATCTCGAACACAGCTGATGTTCTGATCGATCGGGTTTTCATCTAAGCCCCAGCCTGAGTCACTACTAAAATCTAAGCCATCTACAACAACTTCAGTCGGAAAGCCATCGAAAGGTGCGGCGCCATTCTCAATCGCTTCAGCATAAGCTTCTGCCGTACCTAAACCACCCAAAGACTTATGCGTGTAATCAACGCCTGTACCAATAATGGCAACCTTTACGCCTTCACCAGCATTCGCATCTTCAGATAAAGCTGGAATGACAATTTCATCATCATTTTGAACTTGATTTTTTATTTTTGAAGCAAGTGCATTCACTGGCATTGAGGTAGCCTGAACTTCTGCAGTTACTCTACTTACACCGTCAACTGAGCTAATGCGATTGAGTAAGGTAGAATTTGCTTTTACTCGAATAAAATTTCCAAATAGTTTTGCCGAAGATAAGACTTCTACATTGCCATCTAAAGCTTCAATGTCAGCAATCACCTTTTGCTGCTGTTTCGTTATTTTGGCTAACTCAGCATTCAGCAACTTTTTATTTTTCAACGTGGCTTTTGATAAGCTACCTGCTTGAGCAAAGTGAACATAAAACGTCGTTACTTGTTCAATACTTGTATTAGCTGCATAAGGTGTTTTGATTTCGGTTACTTGAGAACTGATTGCTGTTGCAGGCATAACTGCAGCCATCGCAATACAAGCGGCAAGTTTATTTATTTTAAATGACATATTATTCCTTTGGCTTGCTTTATTAGAATTGTTATTTGAGTTGTATTGTTTGGAGAGCGGCTCTTGCTTGGCAGTTGTGTGGGAACCAAACAAGAGCCAACGAGATATGGAAAATCACTAAAACATATCTCGGCTCCACCAGTTGACGTCCTATTTGTTAACCAAAAGTTATTTACAAACAAGTTTCAAGCATGCTTTTTTGTGTCACATTTATTTCAAATTTATTTCATTTACTTAAAATACAATTAGTTACAACGTTAAAATCACACCTTAAACTTCACTGAACTTCAAAATAAATCCATTTACGATGTATCTATTTTGTTATTTTTTTCAGCGTTACAACTTCAAACAAAACAAGTTGTAACCATTTGTTTTTATTGGTATTGAAATAAAATTGAAAAAAAACTGATGCATTTTTAATTGCACAGTTGTTACATAAACATTAATTAGTAGAAGGAAATGCATTAATACAAAAATAAAAGAAGGAATACCCTGTGAAAATATTCCCAAAGAAAAGCCTCATCACCATTGCAATGGCGGCAGCTTTCAGCCCGAATGTTTATTCAGTACAAATTGATTCAAGAGGATTAAACCCAGATAGTGGTCAACAAATAACGGTGCCTAAAAAATCAAAACGCAATGTAGAGAACCTACATATCGTGTTATTACAAGACGCACCACTTGCAGGCTATCATGGCGAAAAAAGCCATTTAACCGCAACAAGTGTTCAATCCAACCCATCCAACAAAAATCAAAAAACGGGTTTATTGAATGTTAAAAGTTCAGTCAGTAAAACTTATATAGCTCATCTAAAATCAACACAGCAGCAAGTACTTAATCAAGCTCAGTCAATACTGAAGCGTGACATCAAGGCTGAAATTAATTATCAAATTGTATTAAATGGTTTTTCAACCAGATTGTCTGAACATGAAATTGAACAGCTTAAACAACTTGAACAAGTTAAAAGCATCATCAAAGTTAAACCTAATTATCTCACTACGGACTCGGGCCCTAGCCATATAAAAGCACCCACAGCTTGGAACGGAAGTGCTACTGGCTTGGAGAGCCAAGGTGAAGGTGTGATTGTCGGCATTATGGATACAGGCATCAGCCCTTTTAACTCATCTTTTGCAGACGAAGCTGCTGATGGTTATAACCACACAAATCCATTAGGAGAAGGGGTTTACTTAGGTGACTGTAATAAGTCTGATTTAGCTGAATATTGTAATGACAAACTAATCGGTATTTGGGCTCACCCTGGCATATTAGACGATTACACACCAGAAGGTGATGATAAAATTGGCGTTGATCATAATGGTCATGGTTCTCACACCGCATCTACAACGGCAGGTAATGTAGTAAAAGACGTGCCTGTATTTAATGTGTTAGGTGATAAAGCGGATTTCAAGTTCAATCAGATAAGTGGCGTTGCGCCACGAGCAAACATTGTTTCGTATCAAGTGTGTGATGGCTCAGGTTCATGTTGGCCAGATGTAACAGCGCAAGCTGTAGAACATGCGATAGTTAACGGGGTTAAAGTGATTAACTACTCTGTTGGCGGCGCTGCCCGTTCACCTTGGGATAGCGCAGATTCACAAGCTTTTTTAGCTGCTCGTGAAGCCGGTATTCACGTAGCAACGTCAGCAGGCAATAGTGGCCCTGGGCCTGAGACGGTTGGCAGCCCTGGAAACGCACCTTGGGTAACAACGGTTGCTGCTTATACACATGACAGAAGTTTTACCGATAAAAACATCAGTTTCACTGGTGGTGAAACAGAGTTAGCCACTATAACGGGTAAAGGGGCAACAAAAGGGTTCAGTGGTGCAGTCCTAGATGCTGCTGACTTTGGCGATGCTCAATGCTTGAGTCCATTTGAGGAAAATACATTTGATAACCAAATTGTCATTTGTGAACGTGGTGAAATTGCTAGAGTTGCTAAAGGAAAAAACGTAAAAGAAGGCGGCGCAGGTGGCATGATCTTCATGAACCTTGCTGGTGAAGAACAGGCCAAATCTGTTGATGCCGATCTTCACGTTCTGCCCGCTATTCACGTAAATGCTGAGGACGGTCAAAAAATCAGAGATTGGTTAGCTTCTGGCAACGATCATCAAGCAACCTTTGAGAACTCCGATTTAACGAAAGACAGCGACTTAGCTGACATTGCTGCGGTATTTACGTCTCGCGGTCCTGAATCTGTTTTTAATCGCTGGATGACACCTCACGTTGCAGCGCCAGGTGTGGATATTTACGCTGCGAACTCAGAGTATCAGCCACACACTCCAGTAGAAGACCGCACTGAATCACCATATACCTTTATGAGCGGCACCTCGATGGCAAGCCCACACGTTGCAGGTGCACTTACACTGATAGCCTCTCTAAAACCTGAGTGGACGCCAGCAGAAGCTCAATCGGCATTAATGCTCACCACCGAATTTGATACTAAAAAAGAAGACGGCATAACACCATCAGATTTCTTCGATGCAGGTTCAGGTAGCATCCGCATTGATAAGGCACTGAATACAGGCTTGATAATGGATGTCACCTATGACGAATATGTGGCAGCGAATCCTGATGAAGACGGCTCTCCTGAATCGTTAAACATGCCAGCCATGCTTGCTCATGACTGTTTAATTCGCTGCACTTGGACAAGAACGTTTACTGCAACGGAAACGGCAACCTGGAACTCAAGCCAAGGTCAGATTACTGAAGGCGTTACAATTACCGCTGAGCCTTCCTCTTTTTCACTCGCTAAAGGTGAAAGTATTGATGTAGCCATTACCGCTGAAATAGGTGAAGGCTTTGATTCAGACTATGGTTTTGGGCGATTAATGCTAACCCCAAATAATGCAGACTTATCTGCTTCCGCTCTACCTGTTATCGGAACATTTGTCGCAGGTTCTTTTCCTGAAAATCAAAGAATAGAAACATCAAGTGCTACTGGGGTTGCAACAATAAGTGGTATTAAAACCATTGTGACTGACGAGTTACAAATTGCAAAGTTTGAATTAGCCGAAGTTGAAACCATAGACGTTAAGATCCCTCGAGATGACAGCGACACGAATGGTTGGCCAACTAATGTTTGGAATGATGAGCAATACAACTATGCTCAAAAGTTGAATATTAACAGTAATGTTAAACGAATCGTTGCTCGAATAAAATCGACAACATCACCAGATTTAGATATGTATATCGGTCGCGATAGTAACTTAAACGGAAAACCTGATAGTTACAGCGAATTCCAAAACTTGCTTTGCATGAGTGCTGATGACACCGCATTTGAAAGTTGTGTTATCAATAATCCCGAACCAGGCTCATATTACCTTGCAGTTCATAACTTTGGTGATACTAGCGCCCCATCAACAACTGTTGATGATATTTCCATAGAGCTTGCCGTGATTGGTAAAGACGACAATAGCATTACAGTAACTGCGCCTGAAACTATTGTATCAGAAGACGCTTTTGATATCAGTATTGCTTGGGATAAGCCACTTAAACGTGACACCTTGTATATGACAGCTCTGGAGCTTGGTTCTGGTGCCAACACGCCAGACAATATCGGTCTTATGCCAATCGAGATTTATCGAAACGCAAATTTAGTTGGTGGCTCATTAAACACAACTTCAGCGACGACGGGCGATACACTGACCGCCACAATCGATTTAGTGGGCAACGATAGCGATGCAGAAAGAACTGTCAGCATTGAACTTACCTTACCAGAAGCCGTAAACGTTAATTCTGACAGCCACAATGGTCAGCTTGAGGCAAACGTTATTTCTTGGGAAATAGCTCAAGCCGCAAACAGTGCGGATGAAGCCATTGTCGTCGAATTGGGTACAGATTCACTGGTAAAATCAAAGCAGTTAATGTTTGAATTAGGCCACACCATCGCCGATGAGAGCATCAGTGAAACCATCGGAATGGTTGATTTCTCTGGGGTTACAGTTGCCAAGATTAATGGTGAGAGTGATGCGAGTATTGGTGCAAATGAGCAAACGCTCGTGACACTTGCAGCAACAGGCAGCTCAGTGCCTGGTGTTGAAGATACCATCTCATACGAGTGGTCTCAAACATCTGGTCCTGAAGTTGAAATTTCTGATACAACAGCAAGTGAAATTGAAATCTCAGTACCCGATGTGAGTAGTGATGCTCAAGTCGTGATAACGCTTACCGTCACAAATGGCGAGTCACTGGACACAGCAACGGCAACCATCAATGTGAAAGCCGAACAAGAACCCGTTCCTGAGCCTATGCCAGAAAAGAAAAACTCTGGTGGCGCATTAGGCTTTATGACCTTAGCACTTGGGCTTATTGCACTCAGAAGAAAGAACCGCAAATAACTCAAAAAGTGAATGTTCCCCATTTCCTATGAGATGGTTTAACATTGGCAATAAAAAAGCGCCCTGATTAATCAGGGCGCTTTTTTAATGTCAACATTTAGAAACCTTAAACCTGAAAAACTCAGTTGAACGCTAAATGACTTTTTAAGCCCATGAAAGTAAATCAATAACATTTTGATAGTAAAACTAAACGCTGTATTTTAATCTGCAGTTCGACTCATTTTGTGTAGTTTTAGGCGTTTCAGTTCGTAATCGTTAATCTATTTCGGGCTGAAACAACAACGAAATACGCATAAGTAGTTGTGCTGAAAAGATTTGCTTATCCCGAGTTCAGGTTGATGACTAAGCTTTAGTATTTATTATATGCCCAGAATTTCCCACAGGTTGCGGCGGAATACTCGCCGCTTCAATTAACTGCATGGCCATTTCGCCCTGCATCTCTTGATGTTCTTTTGCCTTGACTAACATCTTTGTATTTGCCGTTTCATTACTAACGTTAGGTTGAATGTTGCTGCTATTTACATTCATGTGCATTATCCTTCTTTTGTTTTCCTTTCATCGGCAAATATATCACTAACTTTAAGCATTTCTTCAATAAAAATGAATTTTTACTCACAGAAAACAACTCTGTAACCAACAAAGAACAATCGCTTCATTGTCGATTTAAAATTTTCTATTTTGTACTTACAAAAAAACGATCTTGATCAAATAATTAACCGTAAAAAGTGCCAATATGGAGGTAGGAAAAGTTTAAACCTTCTACTCAAAAGGAAATGATAAATGCGTAAAAATGATCCTATTTCAAAAATCATGTCTACAGATGTTCATGCAATCCAAGATGGACAAAACCTCAGTGACGTTAGACACATTATGTGTAACTCCAGTGTTCACCATGTACCAGTATTGAATGGCAAAAAGCTTGTTGGACTTATTAGCTTCACGGATATGATGAAGCTTAACTTAGTGACAGGCCAAGCTAACGAATACACCGCCGACGTTATTATTGACCAGCAATTTTCCGTTACAGATGTCATGTCTAAGGACTTAAAGACAATAACAACTAAAGATAATATTCGAACGGCAGCTAAATTACTTTCAGAGGGTGACTTTCATTCGCTTCCAGTGATAAATGAGGAAAGAGAGTTAGTTGGAATAATTACAAGTACGGACTTAATTAGCTATTTAGCAGAGCTATATTAACATTCAATTTAATGTCAATTTAAACCCTTCGTAAACTCTAGGAGGAAGTTGTTTTAAAGCTTCCTCCGCAGAAGTAAATTTATCATTTAGCAAATCAGTTAAAATTTTTCTCATATCACTTTCGACCCAAGGTTTAAATTCAGAATCTGCTTGAGAAGTAAAACATACTTTTTTTATTAATAGTTTAACTTGATCTAACGAATTAAGTTCGCCATTCTCTGCTTCAATTGAATGTTCAAAGGCGGACAATTTAATAGCGCCTTGCTTTCGAAAATAAAGTAAATCATGAAGGTTTCGGCAATGAATAAAATGAATACGATCCAACTCAGAATACAGAGTTAAGACTTGAGTCAGTAAATTTCCTAGTCCAAGATCATCGACTTGTATATCTAATCTGAATAAATCTCCATCGGCTAGCTCTTGAACCAATATTAGAGCTCCAGTCTCAGGTAGTTTAATTTCCTCTATTGTTTGCACGGCAAAATGCACGCCTAGTCTTGAGCTCAAAGCTTTTTCTTTTTCTACAAGCTGCTTTTTATGCTCTGAAGATACTTTTTGGTCTTTCAAATCCACAAAATTTAACGCCACACCTTCTGTAGACTTTTTATTTCTAGCCTTAAACAAATAAGAATTGTAGCCTGTATTCTCTCCAGCCATTATAAATTGCCTAATTGCATATTTTTGATAAACGGCTTGAGTTAGTTCTTCTTTATTTTCACTAAATCTACCACGAGAATGCCCTACTCCATCACAGAGCTCTTGATGTGATTGCTTTATATCTGCAGAGTTTATCGAGTAATGAGAAGTAAATCTTATTTCTGAGGCGGAGTGAAGAGGAAGCATATAAATGTTCTACTAAAACGGGGGTAATATTAAGAGTAACCAATCACCAATTTTAGTCACGTAATATTAACCATCTTTAATAGCATTTTAACCAATCAGAGCCTTTGCTAAGCATCCCTTATTAATCCTTTCTCTACCGACTTAATCACTCGACCAGTTTTACGACTGATACTCTCACCACCTTTATCTCCCTTTAAAGCTTGTTGCTCCAGCGCCCAATCAATATGTTCAAGCACCATATCATCAACCTCTTCTGATGATTTCCGTTGTTTTAAGTGTTCTATAACCTCTTCAGAATATGGAGCATTACCCAATGCGATTGCGATATTTCTAAGCCAAAGTTTATGACCAATCCGACGAATAGCGCTACCCTGCATGCGTTGTAAAAACTCAGCCTCTGTCCATGCGAATAAATCCAGCAACTTAGGAAGTTGAAGTGGCTCTCGGATATGAAAATCAGTTTCTTGGGTTATAGGGGCTTCGCTGTTTACTGGGCAGACTAACTGGCAATCATCACAACCATAAATACGATTCCCCATCAAAGGTCGTAACGCTTCAGGAATTGAACCTTGATGTTCAATAGTCAGATAGGAAATACAACGCCGACCATCAACAACATAAGGCTCAACAATGGCGTTGGTTGGGCAAGACTTAATACATGCTACACAAGTATTACACCCCTCTTCTACCGCTGTATCGACAGGGAGTGGCAGGTTAATCAATAACTCACCTAAAAAAAACCAACTACCCGCACTCTTATTCAGAATTAATGAGTGCTTGCCTGTCCAGCCAATGCCAGCCTTTTCAGCGAGTGGTCTCTCTAAGATAGGGGCTGAATCCACAAAAGGGCGATAGTCAGGTAACTCTTCACCTAGAACCTCCAATTCTGCTGAAATTTTGTCTCCGAGCTTTTTCAACTTATTGCGCATCAGCTTGTGATAATCACGTCCACCAGCATATCTGGAAATATAAGCAAGGTTTGGATCTTTTAAATTAGTGGCAAAACCTGCTTGTGGGGGGAGATAATCCATTCGAGCACTGATAACACGAATACAGCCAGGATGAAGCTCATATGGTCTTGCGCGCATCATGCCATGATTAGCCATATAAGCCATTTCACCGTGGTAACCTTTATCTAACCAGGCTTGAAATTTAGGCTCTTCTGCTGATAAATCAGTATCACAAATACCAATATGAGCAAAGCCAAATTCTTTGCCCCAAACTTTAATTTTGTCTACCAATTGTTGAAGCTGCTCAGCAGATAACATGAAAAGTCACTCTCATAAAAAATCGGGTCAATGATAATATTGAACCCGATTCTATCGTTTTATCTAAAATCAATTCTTAGAAAGAAGTACGCTTATATTGACGGTACTCAGGACGCCAGAAGTTCTTCTCAATGGATTTGAGTAAAACTTCTTCTTTCATTTCTAACGCTACGCCGTCAGCAATCGCAGCCAGTGCTACAGCAACTGCGATTTTTTTACTGACAATATGAATGTCTTCTAAAGGCGGTAATAACTGGCCTTCACCATCTTGAGCCAATGGCGAACACTCTGCTAATGCACGGCTCGACGCCATCAGCATTGCATCTGTTACACGCTTCGCTTTTACAGCAACAACACCTAAGCCAATACCAGGGAAAATATAACTGTTGTTACATTGAGCAATCTCAAACGTTTTGTCACCAACAACAACAGGTTCAAATGGACTACCTGTTGCTACAAGCGCTTGACCGTTCGTCCAATTAAGCACATCTTTTGGTGTCGCTTCTACACGACTTGTAGGATTAGATAATGGGAATACTATCGGGCGAGCACAATGCTTATGCATGGTCTTGATCACTTCTTCAGTAAACAAACCTGGGGCGCCAGAAACACCAATCAATACAGTCGGTTTGGCGTTATTTACTACATCTATGAGTGAGATGTGCTCGCTGACATCTTCCCAGCTTGATGTTTTATCAGCTTTTTGAGCAAGCTTAGCTTGGAATGGTAATAGCGTAGGCATGTTATCAAGTAATAACCCCCAACGATCGACCATATAAACTCGACTGCGAGCATCTTCATCAGAGATTCCTTCAGATACCATTTGGGCCACAATCGCTTCAGCAATTCCGCAACCAGCACTACCTGCACCTAAGAAAGTTACACGCTGTTCACTGAGCTTGGTTCCCGCAGCTTTACACGCTGCAAGTAAAGATCCAACAGTGACGGCCGCAGTTCCTTGAATATCATCATTAAAACAACAGTAACGATCTTTATATCGTTCAAGTAATGGCATTGCGTTCTTTTGAGCAAAATCCTCAAATTGTACCAATGCATCAGGCCAACGTTCTTGAACGGCTTCCATGAATGCTTCAACAAATTCGTTATATTGGTCACCGCTAATTCGAGGATGGCGCCACCCCATGTACATTGGGTCTTCCAATAACTGTGGGTTATCTGTACCTACGTCTAGGGTAATAGGTAAAGCATGAGCTGGGCTGATACCGCCACAACTGGTATACAGTGATAACTTACCAATTGGGATCCCCATACCACCAATACCTTGGTCACCCAGACCAAGAATACGTTCGCCATCTGTCACAACAATAACCTTAACTTTACGGCGGGTAGAGTTATTGATTATATCTCTTATTCTGTCTTTACTAGGGTACGAGATAAATAAACCACGATTTCGACGATAGTTTTTTGAGAAACGTTCGCACGCTAAACCAACCGTTGGCGTGTAGATGATAGGCATCATCTCAGTAATATTTTCTTGTACTAGACGATAGAACAAGGTTTCGTTGGTATCTTGAATGTTACGCAAATAAATATGTTTGTTTAAATCACTGTCGAAGCGTTTATATTGCTCGTAGGCACGAGAAACCTGCTCTTCGATTGTTTCAATCGCTGAGGGTAATAAGCCTTCAAGGTTGAAGAAGATACGCTCTTCTTCAGTGAATGCAGTCCCCTTATTAATTAGCGGGGCTTCTAAGATCGCTGGACCAGCAAAAGGAAGATACAGTGGGCGTTTTTTATCGTCCATGGGCAGACCTTTTTTTAATTCTGTTGCAATTAATAGAGAAGATTACTTCCCTTGATATTTTAAAGATAGACCTTTAATAAAGTTTCGAAGCACTTGGTCACCACAAGGCTTGAAGTTCTTGTGTTGAGGGTTTCTAAAAAATGCCCCTAATTCACCTTTCGACACTCTGAGATCCGCTAATAATAAAACATCAATAATGTCTTGCTCTTTTAACTCCAGAGCAATACGAAGCTTCTTCAATATCAGATTATTATTAAGCTTTGTTGGCTTTGGTAAATCTGCACCTTCACGCAAACCACGCTTTTCAATAATGATGCCATCTAAAAAGCGACATAAAACGAGATCGACACAAGGTACGAATTGCTTATCGTCTTCTTTACGTAATAAGTGGTGCAGTTCGACATTGGTCATTTTCGCTCCGGTGTGGGCGAAAACATCCAGAATTTTTGCGTCGTTATAATCAAATACAAAACGCAAGCGGCGCAAAATATCGTTGTTATTCATTGGGATTATAGAAACAGATTTAATTTGAGCGGTATTATAGCCGAAATGACGAGTTATGACGCCCTATATCTAGCTATTTTATTTGTCTGATTCTGAAAGGCTTGCTTGGTTTCGTTCAAGTGCTTCTATGATCTTTTGATCTGACTCGTCAATTCTCCTTGAACGGATCCTATTTTGTATTGGTACATATTTCTCCATTTCGTTTAACGATAATGTTTGTTCAATATCCTCAGCAGAATGCACAAGCTTTGTTCTAGCACGTTGAAGAGTGATATTTGGCTGCTTTGGCTTTCCATCTTCATCCCTTACTCCAGAGGATTTCATATCGCTTGAAAGTTTTAAGCTAACACTTGAACGTGGTGGTACTGGAGGAAGATAACTTGAACAATCCGCTACAGCATTCTGGTCAATCGGCTCTATTACAATGGATTGAAAATTTCGCGAAAAAAACCTATCCAAACATGAATCAGCACTGGTGATCAATTCACAATTTACATTATCGAAGTTCTCAAGTTTTAAATTTCTAGCTCCTGTAAACTCAACATCGTCTAGCTTTGTATTCTCAAATTTTACAGTTTCAAGATTACAGCCTTTGAATGAGCAATTATTTAATACACAATTTTTAAATACTACACTTTCTAAATTTGCGCCTTCAAAATTTACTTTAGTAAGATCTAAATGTTCAAATATAACCTCTTTTAATTTAGATGAATTCAAGCTAATATCTTGAAGCTTTCCGCCACCTTCACCATTAAAGACACATTGTTCAAAGGTCAGCTTCTCCTGACTACATTTGACTAAAGTTGCACCCGAAAAGTTGATATTTTTGAATGCGACATTTTTAAATTTACAATTGTTAAACATAGTTCCAGATAAATCACTACTAAACCATTCAATATCGCTGAAACTCCCAGAAAGATATTTACCTTTACAAGCGCTGGCAGCTTCAATCTTTAGGTTTTTAAAAGAAGCAAAAGACATTAACGAGCCATCTAGGCAACATCTTTTCAGTTTCCCTTGATGACTTTGTCCTTCTATTGTTATATGAGGCACTATGGCAGAGTTCAGCGATACTCCGACCAGTTAGGGTTAATAACTTCAAAGCAATCACAATTTAATCTCTCTAAACATGCTTCAATTAAATGACCATCTTGAAAGAGGAGTGTTTTAGATTTCAGCTTCGTCCAATTAATTTTGTATAAATCAGTTTTTACGACTTCAACATCATTAGCTGAACACTCTAATAGTGATAAATTTTCTACCGAAGAACTTTTAATATGGAGTGAACCGAATGATTGTTTTTCGGCTTGTGAATTTTTAACGTTAGCCTGTTCAATACGGATATCAGATAAGTCTATCTCTGAAAAATTAAGATTAGTCAAAGTCCGAGCTAACTTTATTCTTTCATCAGGGTTGAAATGCTCTAAAACTTGTTGAGCAAGCATTGATGTTTGGGGCTCTGTACTGATCTGTTCGAGAAAAACAGTTTCACATAATGGCGTATCATAAATTTTATAAGAGACAGAGTCTGAAGCTGCATCGACAGCAAATACACACTGTGTAGTCGAATCAGAGTGTGTGGCACGTTGAATGCTCAAAAATGCTTCTAATTTAAATTTTAGTGCAACACCTTCCTCAGTTGTTTTCATAACGCTCGCTAAAGAGCTCCATTCTTTATTCGCAAGAATACAAGTGACTTTCGTTCTTTCGCCCGAAGATGCATGTTTTTCACACATCTCAGATTTCATATCTAATCGATGAATACAGTGACCATCATGAATAAGCTGAAGCATTAATTATTTGATTACAAAAAGGTTTGTAAGAGATACTCAATATCCTACTTTTTTAACTTTGCGAATAAAAGAAGATGAACAAAATATAATTTTTATATAAAAATATGTTTATTCAGTTACATATTTTTTCAATTCTCATTTTGCAATTCTTTATCGCCAAACGTAGGCTACTTGCAAAAGGAGAATACAATGAACAACAGAACTTCGATAGCTATAGCTCTCTCGTTTGGGTTAGCTTTAATTTCCAGCCCAATCAGCCTGGCTGCAGACAAGCCAGCAAAGCCTATTGCTCAACCAAAAGTATTTAAAAGCACTTCGTCAGTTCGAATTAATGGCGATAAAGTTTCTTACAAAACCATTGCAGGCGGCACCCTTTTAAAAAATGATAAACAAGAAGCTGTCGCAAATATGTTTTCAACCACATATTTACGTACAGATGTAAAAAAATCAGCAAAAAGACCGGTAACGTTTGTATTTAATGGTGGCCCGGGTTCAGCATCAATTTGGCTACATCTTGGTATCTACGGCCCAAAACGAGTTGAAGTACCTGCTGGTGCAAAAGACGATGGGGCTGCACCATATAAATTAGTAAAAAATGAATACTCACTATTAGACGTAACAGATTTAGTCTTTATTGATCCTATCGGTACCGGCGTTAGCCATGTAGTAGGCAAAGGTGAAAACAAAGACTTTTGGGGCGTTAAGCAAGACGCAAAATCCATAGCTCAATTTATTCAACAGTGGCTGACAAAGCACAATCGTTGGAACTCTCCTAAATATCTTGCGGGTGAAAGCTATGGTACAACTCGTGCAGCAGCAGTAACTCAAGAACTTCAAGGTGGTTGGACGGATGTATCACTCAATGGCGTGATGTTGATTTCGTCCATTCTTGACTTCACTCACGCTCGATATCAGCCAGGAAACAACCAGCCTTATCTAGGTTTTTTACCAACCATGGCAGCGACAGCCTTCTATCACGGTAAAGTATCAGCAGAAGATAAAGCACTTGGTCTTGAAGCTTTCATTGAGCAATCTCGTCAATTTGCACTTAACGACTATGCAACCGCACTCGTTAAAGGTAATCGATTGTCCGCAGACGAAAAGCAAAGAGTGCTCAATGAGCTTGCTCGCTTTACAGGTCTAAAAGAATCCTATCTAAATGCTTTGAACCTAAGAGTTAATGCTTTCCGTTATGAAAAAGAGCTGTTAAGAGATCAACATAAAACCGTTGGCCGCTTAGACAGCCGTTTTATCGGCAACGATTACGATTCTGGTGGAGAGCGTTTTGATGCAGACCCCTCAGGCTACGGTATCGATGGCGCTTATACTGCAGCGATTAATCACTACTTAGCAAACGATTTGAACGTTAAATTAGAGCGTCCTTTTACCGTGCTTTCAAGTGATGTTTTCCGAAAGTGGGATTGGAAAATCGGCAGAAGCATGAGCTTTGTCAATGTTGCACCTTACCTTGGTAAGGCTCAACGTGAGAACAGCCAGTTTAAGATTTTTGTCGCCAACGGTTACTATGACTTTGCGACTCCATTTTTTGCGACTGAAAACACAATCGCTGACAATGGCATCGACCCAAGTCGTGTTGAGATGAAATACTATCAAGCTGGCCATATGATGTACATTGAGCCATCAGAGTTAAAACAGCTGTCTGAAGACTTACGCTCTTTCTACAAGTAGCATAAGCTATGTTTCAGGGCTTTTATACCCATGATATCTGAAGATGCATATTTCAGGTATCATGGGTATAGCTTAAAGCTCCGAAAAACGCCTTTCATTACAATTTCAGTTATATTAATTTCTTATTTCTACTTTGAGTTTTCTGAGCTTAGGATTTAGTCTGAGTGTGAGGAGAACTTTATGATTACACGTAAATTAACTGCATTAGTTTCACTGTTTATTTTGGTTGTTTCACCCGTTTCTTTCGCACATGACAAACCTGAGGTTAAGGCGCCGATTGCGAGCCCAGTTATGGTAACAACTGAACACTCGGCAAAAATACATGGTAAAAAGATCGAGTACAAAGCCATAGCAGGTGGCACTATTTTAAAAAACGACAAGTTAGAACCTGTCGCGAATCTATTTTCCACAACCTACCTTCGAACCAATATTAAAAACAAGTCAGACCGTCCAGTAACCTTTATCTTTAATGGTGGGCCCGGCTCAGCCTCTTTATGGCTGCATATGGGATTATTTGGCCCTAAACGAGTAGTAATCCCGGCAAATGGAATAAATGCGGGTGCAGCGCCCTATAAAATCGTTAATAATCAATATTCCTTATTAGATATTAGTGATTTGGTGTTTATCGATCCTGTTGGTACGGGGGTCAGCCATGTCGTCGGTAAAGGAAAAAATGAAAACTATTGGGGGTTAGAACAAGATGCAAAATCTGTTGCGAAATTTATTAAGCAATGGCTGACAAAGAATAATCGTTGGAACTCACCAAAATATTTAGCAGGTGAAAGCTATGGAACCACCCGAGCAGCGGCCGTCACCCAAGAGCTCCAAGGTGGTTGGCAAGGTGTCGCACTCAATGGTGTAACCTTGCTGTCTACCGTATTAGATTTCAACCAATTACGGTACCAACCAGGAAACAATCGCCCCTATATAAGTTATTTACCGTCAATGGCTGCAGCGGCTTTCTACCACGACAAAGTTTCACCGCAAGATAAAGCTTTAGGTTTAGCCAGCTTTGTAGAACAAGCACGTCAGTTTGCTTTAAACGATTATGCATCGGCTTTATTACAAGGCAGCCGCTTAAAGGCTAATCTTAGACGGAACATCATCACTCAATTAGCTCGTTTTACAGGTCTAAAAGAAAACTACATTGATGCTGTGAATTTACGTATCAGTGCAGATCGTTATGAAAAAGAACTTTTAAGAGACCAACGTAAAACCATTGGTCGATTTGATAGTCGCTTTTTGGGGAAAGACTACGACGCTGGTGGTGAGTATTTTGATAATGACCCATCTGCATACGGACTCGTTGGTGCCTTTACAGCAGCATACAATAATTATCTAGCAAACGATTTGAACGTAAAACTGAAACGTCCTTTTGTGGTGATTTCTGAAAAAGTCAACCAGCAATGGCAATGGAAAAATGCAACAAACCCCAATCAAAATGTGAATGTTGCCCCCTACATTGGAAAGGCACAACGTGAAAATAGCCAATTTAAATTGTTTATCGGTAATGGTTACTTTGACTTTGCAACGCCCTTTTTAGGCACCGAAAATACCATTGCTGACAATGGTATTGATATGAAGCGTGTCGAGATGAAATATTACAAAGCTGGCCATATGATGTACATCAATCAGCCTTCCCTAATTCAACTCACAAAAGATTTAAGAGCTTTCTATCTGAAGTAGGGTTACAAGTTAATGGCTTAAAAGACTTTCATTTGCTTTATAGTAAATGAAAGTCTACTTGCTATAATCACCATCTCTAAAATTATTTGGTAACCCTATTTATGTCATTTACTGTTTGGCTCGGGCTTTTAGCCATTTGTTTTTTAGGAGTAATGTCTCCTGGCCCTTCTCTTACAATGGTGATTCGCCACACTGTTGGTGGTAGTCGATTGCATGGTATTGTTTGCGCCTGGGCTCATTCAATCGGTATCGGCTTTTATGCTCTGCTTACTTTATTTGGTTTAGCCATTGCTCTTAAACATTCTCCACTGGTTTTTAACAGCATAGCGATTATTGGTGCTTTGTATTTAGCATGGATGGGCATAAAGGCCATTCAATCCAAAGGAGGGATGGAACAAAAGCTCGCTGGCGGTAAGAAAAGCAGCTTAAGGCAAGCTGCGCGAGACGGTTTAGCGATTTCTTTATTTAATCCGAAAATATTATTATTTTTTCTTGCACTGTTTAGCCAATTTGTCCGTGATGCGAATGGTCATTTTGGACAAGCTTTGATTGTACTCACGCCATTGGTTACTGACGGCCTGTGGTACACAATCATCGCCGTTGTTTTATCCCATTCAACTGTACTGCCTAAGCTGCAAGCTAAAGCTTCCTTGATAGATAAGATGTCAGGCATTGTACTACTCCTTCTAGCTGCTCGCGTTATTTTCACTTTGGAGTTTTAAGATTAATGCTCAATAATTCTTGGAAACCATTTTTTCAACAACAAACTCAACAGGCTTATTATCAAACCTTGCAGACGTTTTTAGAGCAAGAAACACAAGCGGGAAAAGTCATCTTTCCCCCGCAAGAAGACATTTTCAGCGCATTTAATTTAACAACTTTAGAAGAGGTAAAAGTCGTCATTTTTGGACAAGATCCTTACCATGGCCCTAACCAAGCACATGGTTTGTGTTTTTCGGTAAATAAAGGTGTAAAAACTCCGCCTTCACTGGTGAACATATACAAAGAGTTGACAACTGACATTGCGGGATTTGACACACCTGTGCATGGTGATTTACGTTCTTGGGCAAAACAAGGTGTAATGATGCTCAATACCGTGTTAACGGTTGAACAAGCTAAGGCTCATTCTCATGCTAACAAAGGTTGGGAAATATTTACTGACAAAGCATTAGAAGAGCTTAACAAGCAACAGCATCAAATTGTATTTTTACTTTGGGGTAGTCATGCTATCAAAAAAGCGGCAAAGATCACCAATCCTATTCATAAGATTTTGCAAGGTCCACACCCTTCACCTTTATCAGCTTATCGTGGATTCTTTGGTTGCCGTCATTTTTCGCAAGCTAACCAATTGCTCATTGATGCAGGGCAAACTCCGATCAATTGGCAAGTTTAACTCCTACAAAACAGAGCGAGTTACTCTTTAACTCGCTGATTTCAATCGTAGAGCAAACACTGTACACCATTTAAACTTCACTGAATTCAAAACCTAATTTCTAAGCCCAATCAAATTTGTGAGTCAGCATAAGGTGATTATGCTTTTCAGAAGCCGACATTACATCATAAGCTTCTTGCTCAGATATCTCAGAATTCTCCATCTCATCACCCTGAAAAGATTTTACAGCCATATAAGGCCTTGCAGAATGAACTTGGACGCCTTCGAAAGAAACATCACGATTTTTACAAATTTCTTCAACTTTCTCTAAATAATATGTCTCATTATCACAAAAAACAATACGTTCTGGGCTATTGTTATTGAGGGTATTAAGACGAAAGCCAAAAATGATACCATTAAGCGAAGAATTCTTATTTCTACGAGGAGAAGGTATTTCCCCTTCCACTTCATCAGGTGCATACACTTCTTCAAAATCTGATCGATTTAAACCACATTTCGCTAGCTTATCATCAATTTTACCTTCCTTCCCTTCTCGAGAATTTGTTACAAGAAAAACTTGTCCATTAGGTCTATTGCGTTTGAATGTTTTTAAAGCAAGTTTAATTCCACTATCAAGGCTCTCTAAGTTGTCATTTTTAAGGCTATCATCAGCAGATGAACGCTCTAAACTTAATGTGTTATCTAGATCGAGCACTAGTAAAGTCCTCTCGTCTGATTCGTCTTTAAATCTTTCGTTGATATACACAGAAGGCCTTATAACAGCGTTAAAACCATCTCCTGATTTAACCCGTAAATCTGAACCAGCCTCTCTAAAATTTAAGAAATCACTGGCCGCATGGGCAGTTGTATCGGAATTTATTCGTGCTAAGGTAGTGGCATAATTAGCAAATAAGTCATTGGCAGCTTGTACTTTTTCACTGACTTCAACTCTAGTTGCAGTAGGATCATAATAAGTCCTACCAATACATCTATTAAAAAATGCTTTCCAATTGTTGCGTTGAACTGTTGCAGTAAAATGACCATTAGAATCTCTGGTGAGTTTTACTCGGAACTTTTTAGTTTCACCGTTAGGACTTGTTTGAATTTTGAACTTAGTCCAGCTTCCACTCTGCGACGCTTTCTTCGCTAATTGCTCTAGTGTTGTAAAATTAGTACCGTGTGTTCTAGAAATAATTTCTGGATTAAAATGACTGTTAGAGTGTGATTGTAAAGTGATCGTAGTCATAGAAATCTCCTTAATTTAGTTACTATCTAGAGGCCGTTTTCAATTAACTATTTCAATTAACTATTTCAATTAATTGTTGTAGATTTTTTGTTTATTTAAGGCGACGAATGTGAGGTGCAGTTGTTACCGGCATACAAAACTGTCGTTACTACATTTCTACATGAGCATTCGGCAACACAGAAGAAACGAAAAATATACACAGCCCTTGGGGTTACGCCTAAAATTGGCAAACTCATTGTTACTCATCTTTCATTGTTCGACATAGAAAACTGCCGTTACTGCGTTTAACCCACTAAACTTCATTCTTCGTGCTTCGATTTTGCCAATTTTAGGCAGTAACAAATCCAACTCCATGAATGAAAAATTGAAGCAAAACACCTCGTCATACCAACTTGCTTTAGGCTAACATCCAGCCTAAGCTGGTGTGACTTTCATTTAATGCTCTATCAGAGAGTTAATTAAAAAAAAATTTATGCGTCTGGGTAATAGGTGTTCGAAAACAAAAAAGTTTACTTTAGAGGTTATTTCTCATTATATCACTTTTAGGCAATCGCTAGATGTAGTAAGGCTTAAAAGTTGATTAAGAGTTTTTTATAAAATTGAAGGAATAGAAGTGATTTAATCAAAATAAGGAACGTAGATCACTTTTGAATAGAAATTTATTAAGGTATGCAAATAAGAAAAATTGATGTCAACAAGCAAAGCTTGCTGACATCATTAATAGAATTTACTTTTTACGATTTGCTGAAATCTTAGCTAAACCCAATAACGCTTCTTTATATTCACTCTCTGGTAATACCGATAAAGCTTGTATCGCTTTTTCAGCTTCTTCTTCTGCACGTTTTTGGGTGTAATCCAGCGCATCTGTTCTCTTAAGTGCAGCTAGAATTTGATCGATCACTTCCGTTCCGTCCGCATTTTCGATCACACCTTTAATTAACGCTTTTTCTTCATCGTTACCATGAGCTAGTGCGTAAATAAGTGGCAATGTTGGCTTACCTTCGGCTAAATCATCACCGATATTTTTACCAAGTTCTTCTGCATCAGCCGTATAATCCAGTAGATCGTCTGCGATCTGAAACGCAGTTCCTAAATACTTTCCATACTCACCAAGTGCTAATTCGATCGATTCATCCACGTCAGCTAAAACACCACCAAGCTGAGTTGCCGCTTCAAATAAACGCGCCGTTTTACAGTAAATGACACGCATATAGTTGTCTTCACTTGTATCAGGCTCGTTCAAATTCATCAGCTGCATCACTTCGCCTTCTGCAAGTACGTTTGTGGTATCTGCTAGAATTCTAAGAACTTTTAGACTGTTCAGCTCTGTCATCATTTGGAATGAACGAGTATAAAGGAAGTCACCCACTAATACTGACGCACTATTACCAAACATCGCATTTGCCGTTTGGCGGCCACGGCGCATTGTTGATTTATCGACGACGTCATCGTGCAATAAAGAAGCGGTGTGAATGAACTCAACGATCGCAGCGAGCTTTAAGTGATCGCTACCTTTATAGTCTACCGATTTAGCCGCAAGAACGGATAAAAGCGGTCTTAGCCTTTTACCGCCACTGTTGACAATATAAAACCCAAGTTGATTTATTAAAGCGACATCTGATTCTAATTGTTTATAAATCAGCTGATTAACATTTTGCATATCAGTATCAGTTAAAGCGCGAATGGCGTTCAAATCCATAGTAGACTCTGGTTATTTGAGATAATCTTATGATTACCTCGAGTTAAAACATAAATTAACAAGATTTTACCTAAAAATAGCCAAGTTAACAGCATTTGCCATGTATTCATTTCAACTCATCAGATGTTTTGTATTCTTTGCTATTTAGTACTTGCCAGTATCTCATTCTTAGCGTAAAATCCGCGCCCATTGTCATTAAAAATTTTTGTAGCACTCGCACGCAAAATATATGCTGTGATGTGTTAAAGATCTCGGAGTAAAATAGCTATGTACGCTGTTTTTCAAAGTGGCGGAAAGCAACACAGAGTTGCTAAAGGTCACGTTGTACGTTTAGAAAAATTAGAAGTTGCTACTGGCGAAACAATCGAATTTGATAAAGTTCTTTTAGTTGCTGATGGTGAAAATGTAACAGTTGGCGCACCTTTAATCGAAGGCGGCAAAGTAGTTGCAGAAGTAGTTAACCATGGTCGTGGTGAGAAAGTACGCATTGTTAAGTTCAAGCGTCGTAAGCACCATGAAAAGCAGATGGGCCACCGCCAGTGGTTCACTGAAGTTAAAATCACTGAAATCAACGCTTAATAAGGAGTCTGACTCATGGCACATAAAAAAGCTGGTGGTTCTACCCGTAACGGTCGCGATTCAGAAAGCAAACGCCTAGGTGTTAAGCGTTTCGGTGGCGAATCTGTTTTAGCTGGTAACATTATCGTTCGTCAACGTGGTACTAAGTTCCACGCTGGTGTTAATGTTGGTATCGGTCGTGATCACACTTTATTTGCTTTATCTGACGGTAAAGTTAAATTTGAAGTTAAAGGTCCTAAAAACCGTAAATTTATTAGCATCGAAGCTTAATACGCTCGAAAGCTTATAATAAATTTAAGCCCTGCCATTGGCGGGGCTTTTGTTTTTCTGACGAAAGAGAATGTATAATCGCTGAACTAACTGTTAAGTTGGTGATGATTTAGCGATTCAGGAGTTAATATGAAATTTGTCGATGAAGCAATCATCAGGGTCGAAGCCGGTGATGGTGGCAGTGGTTGTGTCAGCTTCAGACGTGAAAAGTATGTCCCTGACGGCGGCCCAGATGGTGGCGACGGTGGTGACGGTGGTAGCGTTTATCTTTTAGCAGATGAAAACCTTAACACATTGATTGATTTTCGTTTTGAGCGTTTTCATCGCGCAGAACGAGGTAACAATGGTAAAGGTCGTGACTGTACTGGCGCCGGTGGTGAAGACTTAATACTGAAAGTACCCGTCGGTACTCGTGCGACAGATGAAGATACAGGCGAAGGCTTAGGTGATCTTACCCATCACGGACAAAAACTTCTGGTTGCAAAAGGCGGTTTCCACGGCTTAGGTAATACTCGCTTTAAGAGCAGTACTAACCGTGCTCCACGTCAGAAAACATTAGGCACCGCTGGCGAAGTTCGCAACTTACAGTTAGAACTTATGCTGCTAGCTGATGTTGGTTTATTAGGTTTGCCTAACGCAGGTAAATCAACCTTCATTCGCTCCGTTTCTCGTGCAACACCAAAAGTCGCTGATTATCCATTTACGACATTGGTTCCAAATTTGGGTGTGGTAAATCCGCGCGCAGGCCAAAGCTTTGTAATTGCAGATATCCCAGGCTTAATTGAAGGTGCAGCAGATGGTGCAGGACTTGGTATTCGTTTCTTAAAGCATTTAGAACGTTGCCGAGTATTACTTCACGTCATTGATATTGCGCCAATCGATCAAAGTGACCCCGTTGAAGCTGCAACATCAATATTAGCGGAACTCGATAAGTATTCTCCAAAGCTAGCGTCTAAGCCACGCTGGTTGGTCATCAACAAAACTGATTTAATGTTAGAAGAGGAACTGGACGAACAAATTCAGCGTCTCACCGATGCATTAGATTGGGATGATAAAGTTTATAAAATCTCCGCTTATAATCGTGAGGGCACATCTGAACTTGCACTTGAGCTTTTGGATTTCATTCAAAGCTTACCTGCAGAGGAAGAAGCACCAGATCCTGATGCTGAAGTTGAATTTAAGTGGGATAACTACCACAGTAATACCACCGCTGACGATCTTGATGACGACCTCGATGACGAAGATTGGGATGAAGATGAATACGACGTAGAAGTTTTCTACGAACGTTAATCACCATTATTTAATTAGGAGAGCTATTCAGCTCTCTTTTTGTTTCAAGAGCAGTAACCTTGGAAAACCAAACTCATATTACCCGCCTAACAGCACGTGTAGCACAGCTGCTTCTAGCTTATGGCGCAGAGTCAGAACTTGTTGAAGAAATAAGTCAGAGACTCGGTATCGCACTTGGATTGAGCAGTGTCGAGCTCTCCATTTCATCAAATTCACTCGTACTAACCAGTATTGCAGACGATAACTGCATTACCACCACACGTCGTATGCGTGCTCATGGACTGAATATGACCATTGTGTATGAGCTACAAAAGATCTGTATTAAGGCCGAAAGAGGCATTTATGGATTAGCACACGTCGAGAAGCATTTGAACAAGCTTAAAGTGAGATCGTATCCAGCTAAAGTTTTGATCCCAACGATCGGTTTATCTTGTGCTTGCTTTTGTCATCTGTTTGGTGGTGATTTAGGTGCGACGATTATGACGTTCTTAGCGTCTTCAGCTGGAATGGCTTTAAGAGTGTTCTTGTCGAAAAAGCACTTTAACTTATTGGTTAATTTCCACTTCACAGCGTTGCTCATCACTGTTATCGCACAACTTGCCAACCTTGAGGGGATCAGTCATACCCCCGAGCTTGCAGCCGCTGCGAGTGTTTTACTTTTAGTTCCGGGTTTTCCGCTTATCAATGCTATGTCAGATATGATTAAAGGCCATATGAATGTTGGGATTGCCCGCTGGGGCCAAGCGACTATATTAACCGTCTCTTCGGTAATAGGCATCACTATTGGTATTCAAATCGGTCAGTTCATTGTTGGAGTCGTCTAATGGACGTATTCGTAAACTTACTGGATGACGCTTTTTTCTCAGCCATTCCAGCCATAGGTTTTGCAATGGTTTTTAATGTACCAAGACGCTTTTTAATCCATTGTGCTCTCACAGGTGCTTTTGCTCATGCACTTCGTACATTTTTACTGCATCAAGGCTTGGCGATCGAATGGTCAACCTTTGCTGCTGCAGCTTTTATTGGTTTTACAGCCATAGTCTTCGCAAAAAGGCATTTTGCCCCACCTCTTATGCTGGCCGTAGCGGCCAGTATTCCTATGTTACCGGGTGTTTTTGCTTTTAATACCGTAACAGCACTGATACAACTCACGGCGCAATCACAAGTTAGCCATGAGCTGACAGATGCTGTTATTACTAATGGTCTGAAAACTGTTTTCATCGTTGCCGCTTTAGCTGGCGGGCTAGCTATGCCACAATTACTCTTTTTCCGTACTCGACCAATAATCTAATAACAGGGAAATTATGAAGATCTCAATGATTGCCGCTATGACAGTAAATCGTGTGATTGGCAAGGATAACCAAATGCCATGGCACTTACCCGAAGACTTAAAGCATTTTAAGGCATCAACGATGGGTAAGCCGATTGTAATGGGTCGTAAAACATTTGAGTCTATTGGTCGACCGCTTCCTGGTCGTCATAATATTGTAATTACTCGTCAATCTGATTTTTCAGTAGAAGGTATTACTGCTGTATCGAGCTTTGAAGAAGCTAAATCAGCAGCTGGTAATGTAGAAGAAATCGCTGTCATTGGTGGTGGTCAACTTTATAAGCAGTTGCTGCCAATTGCAGACAAACTTTACCTGACATTAATCAATATTGATGTTGATGGTGACACTTATTTCCCTGATTGGGACGATGGTTCATGGCAACAAGAATGTTGCGAAAATGGCACAAGTTCTGATGGAATTGAATATAGCTTTATCAATTATGTAAAAAAATGTTAAATTAACGCTGTTTTTCTGTCGCTATATTATAAAAATATCTTATAAAACCATCGGAAGGAGCATCAGATGCGAAGCCTTATTATCGCAGGAACAGTTCTGATTGCCACATCAATTGTGGTCCCTACAAAAGTCCAAGCTAATGAACAACTTTTTATCAGTGTTTGTGGCTATGTTAAAGCAAACGATAAAAGTAAATTACGTAAGAAGTTAAAAGAGGGCCGCGTGACTCTTCGTAACATCTACACAGATCTAAAATGCAACGGTGAAAACTTACTGCAAACGGCCTACGGTAGTAGCGCAAATGAAGTCGGTCAATTTATCGTTAAACGCGTGTCATCAAAAGCACTTAAAGCAAGTGACATTTATGGCTGGGCAAATGGTAATGGCCATGGTTCAAGCCCAATTACTGCAGCATTAAAGTCAAAATTAAAGCTATAACGAAATTCCAACAATGCCGCTGACTCAAGCGGCATTGTTTATCTCGCACCCCGTCATTCAAGCTGAATCAGCTGTACCGACTCATTAACTGCTCCACATCAGCTACCATTTCTTTATTTTTAATTTGTGGTACTTTTCCTGGTGCTATCTGAGGTTTTACAATGGCAATTTTTTCACCTTGTGGCGAGACTAACGTCATCGTAGCACTATGAGTAATTTGATAGTTTTTCCCTTCGCCAATTAACGAATAAGCCATCCCTAAATTTCGAGTTAAAGGCAACAATTGCTTTTGCTCTCCAGTGACAGCAATAAACTTTTTATTGAAGAACGAAGTATATTGCTTGAGCTTATCGGGTGTATCTCGGTTCGGATCCACAGAAATAAACACAACTTGAAAGGGGTTATCTTTAATTAACTTAGGATAAGCCGCAGCCAGTTTAGTCATTGCTGTTGGGCAAATATCTGGACAAGATGTGTACCCAACAAAAAACAGTGTCCACTTTCCTTTTAGGTTTGAGTTATCAAATTTATGACCGTACTGATCTGTCAGCTTAAAAGGAATGACAGGTGTCTTATTAGGATATTCGGCAGTAGTCAACAAATGCAAAGGTCGATGTTGATAGTAATATGACGCATAACCACCAAAACTTGCAAAGATAACAAAAGCAAATGCAATTAATAATGACTTTTTCACAGCAGAGTACCTCCTAACTTAGACTTAAATATAGTGATCCACCAGCAATAACACGAATAACAGCATCAAGTGATAAATTGAAAAAGTGAACACTTTCATAGCTCTCTCTTTAGTCGGTGAATACTTTAATAGCCATGCTTGATAGAAAAATAGAGCACTAAGAATAGAGGCGCCTATTAGATAGATATCACCTGACATACCAACCGCCACAGGCATTAAGCAAGCTAGCCCTAAAAGCACGGTATACAACAGAATATATGTTTTAGTGAAGGCATCACCGTGCGTTACAGGTAAAACTGGAATATCGGCTTTAGCGTATTCTTCCTTCTTAGCAATCGAAAGCGCCCAGAAATGCGGTGGCGTCCATAGAAAAATAATCATCACAAGAAGGAAAGCGTTGTTATCTAAATGGTTAGTAACAGCCGTCCAGCCCAATAACGGCGGCATAGCACCAGCAAGGCCACCGATCACAATATTTTGTGACGTCGCTCGTTTAAGGTACATGGTATAAATCACGGCATAACCAATTAAACTAAAGAAGGTTAACCAAGCAGTTAATGTATTGACCCATTCAAATAAGATGACAAAGCCCAATATACCAATGGCAAAGGCAAAGATAGTGGCTTTTACTGCTGAAATTCTGTGATTTGGCAAAGGACGTCCACGGGTCCGTCCCATAACAGCATCGGTTTTTCTATCAATGACATGGTTAAACGTTGCTGCTGATGCAGACATCAACGCAATACCAGTCAAGCCAAGGACTAATGCTTGTACTGGCAGTGCTCCCTCTACCGATAAACACATACCTACCACCACGGTAAGTAACATTAGTGCGACAACCTTAGGCTTGGTCATTTCAAGGTAATCACGCCAAGCAAAAGAAACTGGAGGGGTTAAGGTAATCTCTTTACTCACGATGCACTCCTAAGCTTAAAGTTAATACACACCATAGTTAATAGTAATAATACGGCTCCGCCGTTATGAGCAACGGCAACCGGAAGTGGTAATTGAAATAATATATTGCTCATACCCAGTGATACTTGCAGTAATAAGAACAGGGTTAATACCACTGCCATCACCCTGCTATTTAAGATATCTAACTGCCACAGTCGATAAGCTAAAGTCAGTAGCATTATGCTAGTAACCATTGCCCATATGCGGTGACACACGTGAATCGTCGTGCGAGCACTTGCACTGAGTACTCCAAACTCATAGGTTTGATGTTGTCCTTGAAAAGGATTAAATGCTTGAGCGAATTGTAAATGTTGAAACCAGTTCCCTTGGCAAATCGGTAATGATGTACAAGAGAGTGCGGCATAGTTTGTTGACGTCCAGCCACCAAGAATAATCTGAATGATCAATGCAACTAAAGCTAATAATGCATGTACTTGTATACTTGAGCCGATTTTCCCTGCGAAGCCATTATTCGGTGATGTTTTTTGCCATTGAACGAGATAAATCAATAGCAATAATGCAATGACGGCATAACCACCCAGAAGATGAGACATCACCACTATTGGCATCAGCTTCATCGTCACCGTCCACATCCCTAATGCGGCTTGAAATACTACTATTACAGTAAGTAGCAGGGCTAATTTTTTAGAGGCTGCTTTACTCGCCCAAAGATAAATTAAAATAGCAAGTATCAAGGTGCCCAAAGTGCCTGCGAGATAGCGATGGATCATCTCTAACCACGCTTTCGCAGGTTTAACAATTTGACCATTAAACTTTGCTTCAGCTTGTTTAATCACGCTCGGCTGACTTGGTACAGTGACTTGTCCATAACAACCAGGCCAATCTGGGCAACCCAACCCCGCATTCGATAGCCGAGTATAGGCGCCCATCAAGATCACAACAAAAGCAAGCAATATGGCAGCTCTTATAAACCAAGCAAACCGCATTATCCAACCCTCGATAGTTTCAACATTTTGTGTAAATCATTGAGTAACGCACGCCCCTGCATCACTTGCTCATTCTTGCTTGGCATCAAATCATAACGGGTAACGAGTTTCCCTAGCGGATCGACCACTATCATCTGTTGCCTATCCATCTGTTTAACTATCATTTTGCTGGCAACAGCTTGTGTAAACTTGTACTGACTCATAGCCAAAGCATCTGTACCTTGCTGATGTAAAACGACCGGCGTTACTCGATTTTTGTCTTTGCCCAGCGCCAAGTAACTCTGGTTGAGAACAAAGAGTTGCTGCTGACACTTTTGCGTGCATTCATCTGGCATCATATATATAACTTGCCAATGATGAGGCGCAGGATTTTTCATCTTAAGACTTTGGTAAGTCATCGAGTCGGGCAGTAACTGCCCTTTGTTGGTTACTCCAGTTTGATACCAATGCATAGCCAAAAACAGTTTTGCTAAAACAACAGGTGCGATAAATACCAAAGCCAAAACTAACAACACTCGGGAATTATTTTTTCTTGCTAATTCCAACTTTGCGTCTCCTAATTACTGTAAATAAACCAATTACGACCAGCACTGTTGCCATTGCAAACCACTGAGCCGCATAACCAAAATTCTTAGTTGATGACATCGTTATTGGCCGCCAAGGTTTTAACAATTGCCTGCCATCCGCCGAATAAATAACTCGTTGCGGCTGTAATGCAAAATCAAAAACTTGATGCCCAAGCAATTGACTGAGTTGCTGATAATTTAAATTTTGAATACGTAAAGGATTACCCTTTTCAGGCAATAACTTGTGGCTAAACGGGTTTTTTGAAGTATGGTAAACACGCCCCAAGAAAACCTCTTGCTTATTTATTTTTTGAATCTTTGGTAATCGATTTCGATCAGCGTACGCCGTGATAAAGCCTAACTCGACAAGCAACCATGGTTGTTTTGGTGATACCTGCATCAGCTGATAGACCAAGTAACCTACTTTTCCTTTAACACTCTGATTATCTAGAAAAATCAAAGGGGTTTGCGTGATATTTAGTTGTACTTTTGTTTTACTTCCAGTGAGTGTTTTTGGGTCTTTATTTTGTATGAGTTGATTAAAACCAACGGTTTGTTGCTGACGAGTGTAATAAGCTTGTTCAAGCTGTTGTCGCTCATGGCCTCTCGATAATTGCCAAAAACCTAACCTTACTAATATGCAAAATAGGCCAATGAACAATACATAGCCTATAAACGATTTAACGCATCCCTGCCAATGATTCCGTTTTACAATTGCACTAACGTCAGAGCACATATACAAAAACAAACAAACATAACCAGACGACGTCCACAAAGTGCCAATACCAACTTCCGGCTTGAAAAGCAAAATGCTGTTCAGGAGTGAAGTGTCCTTTTAATACTCGACAAAACAACACGATGAGGAAAATAGTTCCGAGCGTGACATGCAATCCATGGAAGCCTGTCAACATAAAGAAAGTATTGCCATAAACGCCAGATTGAAGCGTGAGCCCTATTTCGGTGTAAGCATGGATATACTCTTTCGCCTGAAAGAATAAAAAGCTCATACCTAATAAAATGGTGCAGCCTAAACAAATAGCCAATACCTTTCGCTTTTTTTGCTCCAAACTGACATGTGCAAAATGTAATGTAATGGAAGAGGTCAACAGAATAATGGTATTAACCAGAGGAACACCTAACCAAGGCATCGCTTTCGTTGTTGTTCCTTTTGGTGTCGTAGTTAGTGGCCATTGAGCATGAAATGTTGGCCATAATACTTGATGTGTCATGCTGCCATCGGCCCCACCAAGCCAAGGAACAGAGAACATTCTCACGAAGAATAGAGCACCAAAAAACACACCGAAAAACATGACTTCAGAGAAAATAAACCAACTCATTCCCTGACGAAAAGAAACATCCATTTGCTCAGAGTATAAGCCACTCATGGACTCATGAATCACATGCCTGAACCAGCCTGTGAGCATAAATAGAATGGTAAAAATACCTGCAACCAATAAGTAGATACCGTTATTGGGAGTATGCTTATCCAAACCAATAACAAAATGTCCTGCGCCAAATGCAATTAAAAATAAACCCATTGCACCAATAATCGGCCAATGGCTTTGTTCAGGAACATAATACTTTGCATGTGCACTCATCAAATACTCCTAGCTTTTATATTCTGATTCTGGAACTTTATGACTGCCTTGATGTGACTTAATAAAATTTGGGTCTGCATATTCAGGGCTATTCTTTAACACCTCTTTTGTAACGTCGTACAAGGTGTAAGATAATGTAATGGTGTGAATGTCTTTTGGTAATGCAGGATCAATAAAGAAGACGACGGGTAAGTCTTCTTTTGTGTGCCCTTGCAATGGTTGTTGAGTAAAACAAAAACACTCCGTTTTATGGAAGTACAACGAGCCTTGTCCAGGCGATATCGAAGGAATTGCTTGAGAAATAATTAACTTGTCTGAATTGTTTTTAGCGTAAAACTTCGCATGCTCAAGCTCGCCAGGATGTACCGTTAACGTTTTAGTTACTGCGGTAAAATCATAGGGAACACCGGGACTTACTTGAGCCATAAACTCAACGTTGATGTTTCTGCTTTTATCAACAACCAGTTCTTTCTCGTATTTCTCAGGTAAGTTAGAACTGTGGCCGTTGATACCAAGTTGTTTGCACATCACGTTATAAAGAGGCACCAAAGCAAAGCCAAACCCAAACATACCAATCGCACCAAAGATCAAATAAATCATCAGTTTTTTGTTGGGGCTCATCTTTGAGGTCATATTATTCGACCTCTGGTGGCGTTGTGAATGAGTGATATGGTGCTGGGCTTGGTAATGTCCATTCTAAACCCTCTGCTCCATCCCAAGGTTTAGCGGGTGCTTTTTCTCCGCCTCTTATGCACTTGATCACAAGCGCTAGGAACAGTAACTGAGATAAACCAAAGGCAAAGCCACCTATGGAAACAACCTTATTTAAATTCGCAAACTGCAATGCATAATCAGGGATACGTCTTGGCATTCCCGCTAACCCTAAGAAGTGCATCGGGAAGAACAAAACGTTTACCGATATCACGGAGCACCAGAAATGCCATTTTGCTAAGGTGAAGCTGTACATATTTCCGGTCCACTTTGGTAACCAATAATATGCAGCTGCCATGATCGAGAACACCGCCCCTGTTACCAACACATAGTGGAAGTGAGCAACCACAAAATACGTGTTGTGATATTGAAAATCAGCAGGGGTAATCGCTAACATCAATCCAGAGAAACCACCAATAGTAAACAAAATAACAAACGCAATGGCGAACAACATGGGTGGCTCAAAAGAAAGTGAGCCACGCCACATGGTCGCTACCCAGTTAAAGACTTTAACCCCGGTCGGTATTGCAATGATCATGGTGCAATACATAAAGAAAAGTTCAGAAAACAATGGCATACCTGTGGTAAACATATGATGCCCCCACACAATGAACGATAAGACCGCAATGCTACTTGTCGCATAAACCATTGAAGAATAGCCAAACAATTTTTTACGGCTGAATGCCGGAATGATCGATGAAATCACCCCAAAAGCCGGTAAAATCATAATGTAAACTTCGGGATGCCCAAAGAACCAGAAAATATGCTGGAACATCACCGGATCGCCACCACCAGCAGCATCAAAGAAACTCGTACCGAAGAACTTATCGGTAAGTACCATGGTCACAACGCCGGCTAAAACAGGCATCACCGCAATCAATAAGAACGCTGTAATCAACCATGTCCAAACGAACAACGGTAACTTCATCCAGCTCATACCCGGAGCACGTAAGTTGAATATGGTTACAATGACGTTCATTGCCCCCATGATTGAACTTATCCCCATAATATGAATAGAAAACACAAATAAAGCAGTACTGTCACCGCTGTATTTGGTGGAAAGCGGTGCATAGAAAGTCCAACCAAAGTTCGGACCACCACCCGGCATAAAAATGGTACTCAGCAGAATGGCAAATGCGAAAGGCAGAATCCAGAAACTCCAGTTATTCATCCTCGGCAATGCCATATCCGGCGCACCAATCATCATTGGAATGAGCCAGTTCGCCAATCCAGTAAAGGCTGGCATTACAGCGCCAAACACCATGATTAGCCCATGAATCGTCGTCATTTCATTGAAGAGATTAGGTTCTAAAATCACCTTACCAGGTTCAAATAGTTCTACCCTGATCAGCATAGCCATTGTGCCGCCAATCAAGAACATGATGAAACTGAACCATAGATATAGCGTACCGATGTCTTTATGGTTAGTCGTCAAAAACCAACGCATGATGCCTTTTTTAGGTTGATGCGAATGATGCTCATCATGCTCATGCGATGAAGAGTTAATGGTTTCATTTATTTGTGGATTAAGTGTCGTCATAGCAGCCCCTTACTTCTGTACTTTATGGATATCAGCCGCTTGTACGGCATCACCCATATTGTTACCCCATGAATTCCGTTCATAGGTAATTGCTGCAGCAATCTGCTCGTCCGTTAGTTGCTTACCAAAGGCTTGCATTGCAGTACCTGGGCGACCAAATTTCACGGTATGGATATGGTTATGTACAGGGCCTGTAGCGGTCTTACTGCCTTTCAGAGCAGGAAATACACCTGGTAGGCCCATTCCATTTGGCTGATGACATACTGCGCAATGCGCGGTATAAACATCCGCCCCTTCTTTCATCAGCTGCGCTTTAGTAAGCGTTTTAGACAATGATGCCTTTGCTGCTTGTGCCGCCTGAGATTCAGCCGTCTTCTGAGCCTTAAGCCATTCATCGAACTTCTCCCCTGATACTGCTTTAACGACAATAGGCATAAATCCATGCCCTTTTCCGCACAATTGTGCGCATTGACCACGATAGGTTCCTTCTTTATCAATTCTGGTCCATGCTTCATTAATGAAGCCTGGGTTAGCATCTTTTTGAATAGCAAACGCAGGCACCCACCATGAGTGGATAACATCTTCTGAAGTCACGAGAAATCGAATTTTTCGGTTTGTAGGTAAAACCAAAGGCTTATCTACCTCAAGTAAGTAATGCTTACCTTTGGGCTTTTTGTTATTTATCTGATCTTGAGGCGTTTTAAGAATACTGTAAAAGCCGACACCTTTATTAAAGTAGTCATAGTGCCACTTCCATTGAGAACCTGTAATTTTCACCGTTAAATCAGCATTACTGGTGTCATCCATCGTTACCAAGGTTTTAGTGGCAGGTATCGCCATTAAGACTAAGATAAAAAATGGAATAATTGTCCAGGCTAACTCAACTTTCGTACTTTCATGAAAGTTTGCCGCTTTATGACCTTTTGACTTTCGATGATTTAGCATTGCATAAATCATCACACCAAATACACCTACGCCAATTGCACAACATATGTAAAAAATGGTCATATGAAGCTTATAAATGTCATGGCTAACGCCTGTGACACCTGTCGTCATATTCAGTTGTGTAGTTTCAGCAAATATGGAAGATGAGAAAAAAATAGCTAACAACGAGTACCACTTTTTATTCACTCAAAACTCCTTCATTTGTCGGTACAAATAAGGTTATTACCTAATCTATATTCAAATTAGATATACAAATTTAAAGTCCATTGGAAAACTAAAGTGAGGGTCCGGAATACTTTAGAAGCATGTGAAAGAAGTGAAAATGTTAGTGTTTGAGACTTTAAGCATCCTAAAACCCCAAAAACTAACATTCTGCGATCGAGCTCACACTGCTCGCGCAGAAGACTACTGGAAGTTGATTATTATTTCCTCAAAAAATTGCAAAGATGAACAAGGATTAATTTTGTTTTTAAAAATGTAATAAAAAAGATAAAAAAGTTGCATAACATCTTATTTTTATTAGACTTATATTCCTATTCGCTATAAGGAATGATGAGAAGTTTTATCCGTGGTACTTTGCTGTAAAAAGCCTTCTTTCTAAAATAAAGCCCATAATGCCTGAAGCGAATAGAAATACCCCTAGGAGTTCAAGCCAAATGTTCGTCAATCTAGGCACTTATCTTCTTCCATCAAGCCAAAAATAACGATTACCATTCTTTTCAGCTTTTAAAAAAGATTCACCTTTAAAATTAATCGTCTCGACTCCCTTAGGGTCATATATTGTGTTCATCTCAATGCTTTTGTTCTCTCTTTCTTCTGGACGAGTAATGTGTCTCCAATACTTGAAAACATTGTCAGGCTCACCAGGTAAGTTTACGCCCATAGACTGATAAATATATAAATCTTCATTGAAGAACTTCTTGGTATATCCAGCATAAAAACTACTGATACCAAGCACAATTAATAAGGGCTCTTCGTCGTTTAGTGTGGATTTAATGGGTTTGTTTTTGAGATAATAAATCTAGTTTTTGTAGTCAATAATTTAAGAAGTAAATACATGGATGGTAATCAAGTTCTAATGCTTGGCCTTGGTATAGAAGCGCCTTGGAAGTTAGTTAACCAA